>CAXTFJ010000063.1:0-26757 GCA_964243405.1 uncultured Lichenihabitans sp.
CCAGGCCCTGTCGATCGCCAACCAGAACAGCCAGCTCATCCTCAAGCTGTTCAACTGATAGGAAGAACCCGCCGCCGTCGGCGGCCGGGTGAAGACCAAGGAGGCGCCGGTCCGCTGGACCGGCGCCTTCGCGCGCGACCGCGGAGCTAATCCAGTCTCGCGCAGGCCAGCACCGTCAAGGTCCGGACCGACCCTCATCCCGAGCGTCGGAAGGACCCTCACGCGTGAACCGAGCCGAGCGGCGGCGCAGCCAGCGGGACGAACGGAAGCAGGGGCCGGCGGCGGACCGGCCCTCCCCCATGTTCGAATCGGGGGTTTCGGCCTTTCGTCGCCACGACCTCGACGACGCCGAACGGCATTTTCGCCGATGCCTGGGCAACGGGCCGGAGGGCGCCAGGGCGCGCTTCAACCTCGGCGTCATCGCGTCGCGCCGCGGGCGGCACGCCGAGGCGGTCCCGCTGTTTCGCGACGCGGTGGCGCTCAAGCCGATCTATCCCGACGCATGGCTGAACCTCGGCCTGTCGCTCACCGAACTCAAGGACGCCGAGGCGGCCCGGGCGGCCCTGAGCCGTGCGACCGACCTGCAGCCCACGAACCCCGTCGCGTGGTCCGCGCTCGCCCAGGTGCTGGCCGACCGCGACGACGCGGAGCGCGCCTGCCGCCGCGCGCTGGACGCGGACCCGGCCTTCGCGCCCGCCCTCTACAGGCTCGCGGACCTGCTGCGCGACAAGGGCGACCACGCGGGCTGCCTCGCCTGCTGCGACGCCCTGGTGGCCGCGACGCCCGCGGCGGCCGAGGCCTTCCTGCTGCGCGGCCACGTCCATCAGGCGCTGGGCCACGCCGACGCAGCGGAAGCCGACTACCGCGAGGCCGCGCGCCTCGACACGAGCGGCACGGGCAGCGCCCTGACGGTCGCGGACAGTTTTACGGCCAGCGGCCGCCACGAGGAGGCCGTGGTCGTGCTCGACCGCGTCGTGGCCACCAACCCGGACCACGGCGTGGCCTTGATGAACCGGGCCGTCAACCACCAGATCCTCGGCCGCTTCGGGCAGGCCCTCGACGACCTGAAGCGCAGCCTGGAGCTCATCCCGGACGACGCGCGGGTCTATTTCCAGCTCGGCAACCTGTTCCTGAACACCGAGCAGGCGGCCGCTTCCGTCGACTTCTTCCTGCACGCCGTGCGGCTGAAGCCCGACTACGTCGAGGCGCTGTTCTGCCTCGCCAAGGCCCACACCATTCTCTACGACTTCGCCACCACCGAAGCCGCCCTCGACTATGCCATCACCATCGCGCCCGGCCGCTACGACCTGCGGATGGAGCTCCTCTGGTCGCGCATCAACGCCTGCCACTGGCAGGGGATGTCGGAAACGCTGGCCGCGGACGTCGCCGGAAGCCTGGCGAACGGCTGGGTCATCTCCCCCTTCAAGGTGCTGGGCCTCGGGCTGTCCAACCTCGAAACCCTGCTGTGGACGCGCGCCTGGAGCGAGAAGCACGCGCCCCGCGCCCCGCGGCCGGTCGACCGGCACGACCGGCACGACCGCGCGCGCGGCGCCCGCATCCGGCTCGGCTACGTGTCGGCGGACTTCCGCAACCACGCGACCGCCTTCCTGATCACCGAGCTGTTCGAACGGCACGACCGCGCGCGCTTCGAGGTGTTCGGCTACAACATCGGCTACCGGGACGAGAGCGCCATCGGGGCCCGCATGGTGGCGGCGCTGGACCACGTCGCCGACCTGACCGGGATGGGCGACCGGGAAGCCGCGCAGCGCATCGCCGACGACCGCATCGACCTCCTGGTCGACCTCAAGGGCTACACCTTCGAGTCGCGGGCCAACATCTTCAGCTACCGCCCGGCGCCGATCCAGGTGAACTACCTCGGCTACCCCGGCACGACCGGCAGCACGCACCTCGACTACATCGTCGTGGACGACGTGATCGCGCCCGCCGACCACCAGCCGTTCTACGACGAGCGGATCGTGCGGCTGCCCAACAGCTACCAGCCCAACGTCCGGCGACCGGGCGTGGACCCCGAGGCTTCCCGCGCGGCGCACGGGCTGCCCGACGACGGCTTCGTGTTCTGCTGCTTCAACAACGCCTACAAGATCACGCCGCTGGTGTTCGACATCTGGATGCGGCTGCTCGGCGCCGTGCCGGGCTCGGTGCTCTGGCTGTTCCAGGCCAACGAGCAGGCCCACGGCAACCTGCGCCGGGAAGCGGAGGCGCGCGGCGTCGCGGCCGACCGGCTCGTGTTCGCGCCCCGCGCCCACAACGTCGACCACCTGGCCCGCCAGGGCCTGGCCGACCTGTTCCTCGACACGCTGCCCATCGGCGCCCACACCACGGCGAGCGACGCCCTGTGGGCCGGCGTCCCCGTGGTGACCTGCCTCGGCCCCTATTTCCCGGGCCGGGTGGCGGCGAGCCTGCTGCACGCCGTGGGCCTGCCCGAACTGGTGACGACCGACTTCGCGGCCTACGAGGCGCTGGCGCTGGACCTGGCGACCAATCCCGAGCGGCTCGGCGCCCTGCGGGCCCGGCTCGCGCGCAACCGCGACGCCGCGCCCCTGTTCGACATGCCCCGCTACGCCCGCAATTTCGAGGCGGCGCTCGCCCGCATGGTGGCGCTGCACGACGCGGGTCTGCCGCCCGAACCGTTCCGGGTCGACGAAATTCCGCCGGAAGGAGGCACGCGATGAACGTCGGTCACTTCAGGGCGATCTTCGAGCACTATTTCCCGCCCAACGAGCACGCCTCTGTCGCGACCCACCTGGAAGACAGGTTCACGCGCAGCTTCTTCGACACCTGCTTCAACGTCGAGGGCATGGCGTCGCTCAAGAAGCTCAAGCTGCTCAACCTCGCCTTCGCGCTGCTGCCCGAAACCGAGGCCTACCTGGAACTCGGTACCTATCAGGGCAAGAGCCTCATCTCGGCGATGCTGGGCAACGCCCGCCGCACCGTGTTCGCCTGCGACAACTTCTCGGAATTCGCGGGCAGCAATTCGCTCGCGACCCTCAAGCACAACCTCACGACCTACAAGCTGCTGGACGGCGTCCGGATCTTCGACGAGGCGTTCCAGTCGGCCTTCGCACGGCCCGAGATCGACATGCCCGTCGGGCTCTACTTCGACGACGGGCCGCACGACGAGGTGTCGCAGTACCAGGCCATCGTGCTCGCCGAGCGCTTCCTGGCCGACGAGGCCCTGGTGGTGGTCGACGACTGGCGCCTAGCCGCGGATTCGCAGTCCTTCGCCAAGGCCGGCACCGAGCGGGCGATCGCCCAGTCGCGCCACGCCTGGACGCGGCTCTACGAGCTGCCCGCCCGCTACAACGGCGACCAGGGCCTATGGTGGAACGGCGTCGGCGTCTACGGCTTCAAGCGCCGCTGAGCGTTCGGCCACCCGTCCAGCCTGGGGCAGGCTTGGCGGCGTAACCAGGGCCGCGAGGCTCGTGCCGACTTTCGACCGCATCGCGAAGCGCGGGGCCGCCCGGAGGCCGCCCGGAGCCTTCCAACCCGAGGATGATCCCTTGAACATCCTGTTCGTGTCGGGCGGGACCACCCCGGACTACCAGTGCGACATGCTGTTCCACGGGCTGCGGAGCCTGTTCGGCCCCGCGGCCGTGGACGCCGGGCGCATCGCGCCCCTGTACCGGTCCGACTACCCCGACGGGAGCCCGCAGAAGGCGGCCCTCTACGGCCGGGGCTTCACGCTCTACGGCCTGCTCGACGGCGACGGGGCCGACAGGACCGACCTGCCCGCCAAGATCGCGGCCCGGTTCTTCGACCTCGTGGTGTTCGGCAGCGTCCGGCGCTGCCAGACCCACCTGCACGACGTGCTCGACCACTACCCGAGCGACAGGATCGCCTTCGTGGACGGCGAGGACGACACGCTGGTGGCCTCCGCCCTGCTCGGCCGCGGGATCTATTTCAAGCGGGAGCTCGACAACTTCGGCCCGTTCGTGGCGCCCATCGGGTTCGCGATACCCAGGGAGAAGATCGTGGCCTCCGTGCCCGAGAAGGTGCGGGCCCGGGCCTTCATCGACCCGCGGGACCGCTCCACCTACGTCTACGGCACCGAGCGCGACTACTACGCCGACTACGCGCGCAGCCTGTTCGGCTTCACGACCAAGAAGGCCGGGTGGGACTGCCTGCGCCACTACGAGATCATGGCGAACGGCTGCATCCCCGAGTTCGAGGGGCTGGAAGCCTGCCCGCCCTCGACCATGGTGTTCCTGCCCAAGTTCGAGCTGCTGGAAGCCCGCGGCCTGCTGGCCGCGCACGGCCCGGACGTCTTCGCGCGGCCGGAGGGCCGGGACGCCTGGGACAGGCTGCACGCCCGCATCGGCGCGGTGCTGCGCCGCCGGCTCACCACCGAGGCCCTCGCCAGCTACGTCATCGACACCGTCAAGCGGCGGGACGGCCGCGCCGCGATGATGTGACGGCCCCGCCCCGGGCGCGCTCCGTCCGTCCCGGAAACAGACACGAACCCCGAACCCAGGACGACGCGAGCCCATGAACCTCTACGAGCCGATCCGCACCCTGCCCGTCACCACCCTCAACCTGGGGTCGGGCAAGGACTTCCGCACGGATGCCTTCAACATCGACATCGACGACACCTGGTGCCCGGACGCTGTGCTCGACCTCAGCGGCGTGGACCTCGCCGACGGGCCAGTGACGCTGAACACGGAGCGGTTCGGCCACGTCACGCTCGGGCCCGGCTGCTTCGACCGCATCGTCGCCAACGACGTGCTCGAACACGTCCCCAACCTCATGAAGCTGATGACCACCTGCCTCGGGCTGCTGCGCGTGGGCGGGTGCTTCGAGATCAGCGTGCCCTACGACCTGTCGTTCGGCGCCTGGCAGGACCCCACCCACGTCCGCGCCTTCAACGAGCGGAGCTGGCTCTACTACACCGACTGGTTCTGGTACATGGGCTGGGACAGCGCGCGCTTCACGCTCGACACCCTGACCTTCGTGCCGAGTTCGCTGGGGCAGGACCTGCAGCGGCAGGGCCATCCCCGCGACGCCGTGCTGCTGACCCCCCGCGCGGTCGATTCCATGTCGGCCACGCTGCGCAAGGTCGAGCTCGACGCCAACGACCGGAAGGTGTGGCAGCACTGGCGCGAACGGCGCCGGTCGGCGCAGACCGCCAACCGCATGCCGGTCGCCGCCCCTGCGGTGCAGGCCGTCGCGGCGCCCGCCGCCACCCTCGAAGCTTTTCCCGGCGCCTGGGCGGACCACGCCGACCGCTACTGCCTGTGGATCGTGACGCTCAAGGGCTACGACCACCAGCGAGCCTTCGCCGACGTCGCGGCGGGGCTGTCGGAGGCCTTCGCGGAGCGGGGCGGGTCGGCCCCGGTGGTGCACTACGCCCACGAGTGGGGTGGCCGCACGCCGATCGTGCTGGGCGCCAACCTGCTCACCCCGGCCATGTCGCTCGTGTTGCCGGCCGACTGCGTGATCTACAACCTCGAACAGGCGAGCCGCGACTCGGGCTGGCTGAACGACGGCTACCTCGGCCTGCTGCGCCGCCACCGCGTCCTCGACTACAGCGCCCGCAACACCGCGGTGCTGCGCGAGCTCGGCGTGGCGCACGCCCGCACCCTGCCGCCGGGCTTCGCCCCGGCGCTCGCCCGCATCACGCCCGCGCCCGTCCAGGACATCGACGTGCTGTTCTACGGCTCGCTCAACGAGCGCCGGTCCGCGCTGCTCGACCGCCTGCGCGCGCAGGGGCTCGCGGTCACCCACCTGTTCAACGTCTACGGCGCGGAGCGGGACGAAACGATCGCGCGGGCCAAGCTGGTGCTGAACGTGCATTTCTACGAGGCCGCGGTCTTCGAGAGCGTGCGCGTCACCTTCCTGCTCGCCAACGGCGCTTGCGTGGTGAGCGAAGGGCGGACCGACGACCCGGACCTCCTCCCCCTGCTGGGCGGCCTTGAGGTCTGCGCCTACGACGACCTCGCGGCGCGCTGCCTCGCCCTCCTGTCGGACGAGGGAGCCCGCGAGACCCTCGCGGCGCGGGGACGCACCCTGATCGGCGCGCGCCGGCAGTCGGACCTCCTCGCCGCCCTGGTGGCCCCCGCACGCGGCGCGGCATGACCCGGGAATAGCGACGGCGGTCGGCGTCCTTAATCGCCGCTCAACCAATTTACGTCAATCTGAGGGCAGTCGCGAACGACCGGGTCCCGACGGGACCGGGCGACGACGCGAACCGGAAGGACGCTCCGGCCGATCTGGCCTGAGCGCGCCTGCCGAACCTCCCGCCGCGGGGACGCGGGAGACCGAACCCGGTGGTCGACGAGGTTGTGGCGCGTGCGCCCTGACCTCGGAAGCTCCGGTCCCGCACGTGCTTACGGAGCTGGTCGATGGCGAGACGCAAACCCGCGGTGACGGCGGCGCCCACGATGGTGCTGCACGACACGCTCGACCTGACGCAGGCGGGCGAACTCGCCAAGGCGCTGGGCGCCGCGCGCGGCACGGACATCGTGCTCGACGCTTCCAACGTCGGCCGCGTCGGCACCCAGTGCGTGCAGGTGCTGCTTTCCGCCAAGGCCGCGTGGGGCGCGGACCGGGCCAGGTTCAGCGTCATCGCCCCGTCGGACGCCTTCGCCGAGACCCTGCGGCTGCTCGGCCTGCACGACGCCTTCGCCATCGAGGAGCCCAGCCTGTGAGCAAAACGGTTTTGACGGTCGACGACAGCCGCACCATGCGGGACATGCTCCGGATGGCGCTCAGCGCCGCGGGCTATTCGGTCATCCAGGCCGAGGACGGCGTGCACGGGCTGGAGGTGCTCAATGGCTCCAACCCCGACGTCATCATCACCGACATCAACATGCCGCGGATGGACGGCTTCGGCTTCATCACGCACGTGCGCGGCGAGGGCCGCCATCGCGCGACCCCCATCCTGGTGCTCACCACCGAGAGCAGCGCGGAGAAGAAGAGCCGCGCCCGCCAGGCGGGAGCCACGGGCTGGATCGTCAAGCCCTTCGATCCCGACAAGCTCGTGGACGCCGTCCGCCGCGTCGCCGCCTGATTTGAACGCCTTCTAGGGGAGTAGCGCGCTTGGACACGATGGCGGCCATCAAGCAGACCTTCTTCCAGGAATGCGAGGAACAGCTCGCGGAACTGGAAACCGGGCTGCTCGCGATCGACGGCGGGGACCACGATCCCGAGACCGTCAACGCCGTGTTCCGGGCCGTGCACTCGGTCAAGGGCGGCGCCGGCGCCTTCAAGCTCAACGACCTCGTCAAGTTCGCGCACGTCTTCGAGAGCGCGATGGACCTGGTGCGCACGGGCAAGCTGCATCCCGGCCCCGACGTCCTGAAGGTGATGCTGCGCGCCGCCGACGTGCTGGCCGACCACGTCCGCGCGGCCCGCGCCGACCAGGTGCTGCCGCCCGAGCGCAGCGCGGGCCTGGTGGGCGAACTGGCGGCGCTGTCCGGGGTGGAGGCCGCCCCCGCCGCGGGAACGCCGGCCGCGCCGGAGCCGGAAGAGTTCGTCTTCACGCCCGTGGCCGTCGACCTCGACGACGATTTCTTCGACCTCGGCTCTTTCGCACCCGCGGGACCGGCGGGCTTCCGCATCGGCTTCGCGCCGCGGCCCGAGCTCTACGCCAAGGGCAACGACACCGCGATCCTGTTCCGCGAGCTGGAACGGCTCGGCACCATGCGGGTCGCCTGCGAGGCCTCCACCCTGCCCGCGCTCGGCGACCTCGACCCCGAAGGCGCCTACCTGTCCTGGACCGTGGAGCTCGAAACCGACAAGGACGAGGCGGCGGTCCGCGAGATCTTCGATTTCGTGGAATGGGACTGCACGCTGTCGATCGAGCTGCTCGCGGGGGCCCCGGCCACCGTGCCCGACCTGCCGGACCTGTCCGCCCTCCCCGATTTCCCCGATTTCGATCCGCCCGAGGCGGACCCTGCGGTCCCGGTCGAGCCCAGCCTCCCGGTGTCCCTGCCCGTCGCGGCCAACGACGCGAGGCCCGACGCCAAGGCTGAGGCCGTGGCGGTCCACGACGAGGCCGGGAAGGGATCGAACACCCCCACCCCCACCATCCGCGTCGACCTGGAGCGCGTGGACCGGCTGATCGACCTCGTGGGCGAGCTCGTCATCAACCAGGCCATGCTGGCCGAGCGCGTTAACGAGGCCGGCATGGGCCGCGTGTCGGCCGTGGCGGTGGGCCTCGACGAGTTGGAACAGCTGACCCGGGAAATCCAGGACAGCGTCATGGCGATCCGCGCCCAGGCGGTCAAAAGCGTGTTCCAGCGCATGCCGCGCCTGGTGCGCGAGGTCGCGGCCCAGACGGGCAAGACCGTGCGCCTCGTCACCGAGGGCGAGGGCACGGAAGTCGACAAGACCGTCATCGAGCGGCTGAGCGATCCCCTTACCCACATGATCCGCAACGCCATCGACCACGGGCTGGAGAAGCCCGAGGTGCGGCGCGAACGGGGCAAGCCCGAGGAGGGCGTGGTGCGGCTGTCCGCGCTGCACCGCTCGGGGCGCATCGTGATCGAGGTGGCGGACGACGGGGCGGGAATCAACCGCCCCCGCGTGAAAGCCATCGCGGCCGAGAAGGGGCTGATCGCCGCCGACGCGCCGCTGACCGACGACGAGATCGACAACCTGATCTTCCTGCCCGGCTTTTCCACGGCCAGCACCATCTCCGACATTTCCGGCCGCGGGGTCGGCATGGACGTGGTCAAGCGCTCGATCCAGGCGCTGGGCGGCCGCATCTCCATCTCGTCCCGGCCGGGCCTGGGCTCGACCTTCACGCTGAGCCTGCCGCTGACGCTGGCCGTGCTCGACGGCATGGTGGTGACGGTCGCGGGGCAGACGCTCGTGGTGCCGCTGACCGCGATCGTCGAGACGCTGCTTCCCAAGGCCACCGCGGTGCACGCCATGGGCGAGGGCAGCCGCGTCATCAGCGTGCGCAACGGCTTCATCCCGCTGGTCGACGTGGGCCAGGTGCTCCGCTACCGCCCCGACCAGGCCGACCCGAAATCTTCCATCGCGCTGCTCGTCGAGACCGAGGGCGGGCGGCGCAGCGCGCTCCTGGTCGACGCCATCCAGGGGCAGCGGCAGGTCGTGATCAAGAGCCTGGAGGCCAACTACCAGCACGTGCACGGCATCGCGGCCGCCACCATCCTGGGTGACGGGCGCGTGGCGCTGATCCTCGACGTGGACGCCGTGGTCCACTCGATCAACGAGACCGCCGGTTTCGACCAGCCCGCCTTCGCTCTCGCAGGATAGCCCCCACCATGACCGACAAGCCCAAGACCGACACCTCCGCGGCCCGCGAGCTGATCTCGTTCCGCATCGGCGACCAGGAATTCTGCGTCGACATCATGTCGGTGCGCGAGATCCGCGGATGGACGCCCGCCACCGCCCTGCCCCACTCGCCGGGCTTCGTGCGCGGCGTCATCAACCTGCGCGGCGCGGTGCTGCCCATCGTAGACCTCGCCTCGCGCTTCGGCCTGCCCGAAACCCACCCGTCGGCCCGCCACGTCATCATCGTGGCCCAGGTCGGCGCCCAGGTGGTGGGCCTGCTGGTGGACGCCGTGTCCGACATCCTGACCGTCACGCAGGACTCGATCCAGCCCACGCCGGAAGTCGCCTCCGACCTCGCGCGCAGCTTCGTGCGCGGCGTGCTCGCGGTCGACGGCCGGATGATCAGCCTGATCGGCCTCAACGAGGTCCTGCCCGTCGCGGACAAGGTGGCGGCGTGACAGCCTCCGGCACGAGGGCCACCGCGGCAAAGCAGGGGATCGTCGAGGGCGACCTGACCCTCAGCGCCGACGACTTCAAGTCGATCGCCGCGATGCTGCACGCGGACGCGGGCATCTTCCTGCCGGAAACCAAGGCCACGCTCGTCTACTCGCGCCTCGCCAAGCGGCTGCGGTTGCTGGGCCTGAGCTCCTTCCGCGACTATTGCGACCTGGTCGCGGGCCAGGAGGGACTGGACGAGCGCAAGCAGATGCTGGTGTCGCTCACCACCAACGTGACGAGCTTCTTCCGCGAGCAGCACCATTTCGACTACCTGCGCGACCACGTGCTGCCGCCCCTGCTCACCGAGGCCAGGGCCGGGCGGCGGGTGCGCATCTGGTCGGCGGGCTGCTCCAAGGGGCACGAGCCCTATTCGATCGGCATGACGATCCTGAGCCTGATGCCGGACGCCGCCAACCACGACGTCAAGGTGCTCGCGACCGACATCGACACCAACGTGCTCGCCGAGGCCTCGGCCGGCGTCTACGACGAATCCGTGCTGGCCGCCGTGCCGCGCGCGGAGAAGTCGCGCTATTTCGTGGCCGCCAAGACGGGTCGCGGCTCGATGCGGGTGAGCGACGACCTGCGCGGGCTGGTGAGCTTCCGCGAGCTGAACCTCGTGGGGTCTTGGCCCATGAAGGGCAAGTTCGACGTCATCTTCTGCCGCAACGTCGTCATCTACTTCGACGAACCCACGCAGGAACGCATCTGGGGCCGGTTCGCCGACCTCCTCGTCCCCAACGGCCTGCTGTGCATCGGTCACTCGGAACGGGTGGCGGGCGCGGCCCTGCCGCTCTTCACCACGGCCGCGACCACGGCCTATCGACGCGTCGGGAGATCGAAATGAAGAAGACCCGCGTCCTCGTGGTGGACGATTCGCGCTCCATGCGCCAACTCATCGGCGCGGTGCTCGCCACCGCGCCCGACATCGAGGTGATCGGCGAGGCCGCCGACCCGATCGAGGCCCGCGAGGCCATCAAGGCGCTCAACCCCGACGTCGTCACCCTCGACGTCGAGATGCCGAAGATGAACGGCATCGACTTTCTCGAGAAGCTGATGCGGCTGCGCCCCACGCCCGTCATCATGGTGTCGAACCTCACGGGCGCGGGCGCGGAGGTGACGATCCGCGCGCTGGAGATCGGCGCGGTGGACTGCATCGCCAAGCCCCAGCCCGGCGACCGCTCGATGTTCGACGACCTGGTGGCCAAGGTCCGCACCGCGGCCGACGCCCGGGTCGACCATTCGCCAGGCCATCGCCGCGAGATTCGCGCCGAGCCCGAGAGCGGCGGGCGTGGCCGCGCCTACCTGTCCGACGGCCGCCTGGTGGCGATCGGGTCCTCGACCGGCGGCGTGGAGGCGCTGACGGCGCTGATCTCGGCTTTTCCGGCCAATTGCCCGCCGACTGTCATCACCCAGCACATGCCGCCCGTCTTCACCAAGAGCTTCGCGGACCGGCTGAACCGGCTCTGCGCGCCGACGGTGACGGAAGCGACCGACGGCGCGCCGCTGCTGGAAGGGCGGGTCTACATCGCGCCCGGCAGTCCCACGCACCACCTGGAGATCGTGGGCGGCAGCGCGCCGCGCTGCCGCCTGCGGGCGAGCGAGCCGGTCAACGGCCACTGCCCGTCCGTCGACGTGCTGTTCAACTCGGTCGCCAAGATCGCGGGCGCCCACGCGGTCGGCGTCATCCTCACCGGGATGGGCCGCGACGGCGCCAAGGGCCTGTTCGCCATGCGCAGCGCGGGAGCCGCGACGCTGGGCCAGGACGCGGCGACCTCGCTCGTCTACGGCATGCCCAAGGTCGCCCACGAGGTCGGCGCCGTCGAGCGTCAGCTGCCGCTCGGCAAGATCGGCCCCGACATCATCTCCATCACGAACAAAGCGAGTTAGAGCGATGCCGCTTGCCTCTGCCCTGAAGGTCCTCATCGCGGACGACCAGCAAACCAGCCGCCTCCTGATCCGCTCGGGCCTGGCCGACATCGGCATTAGCAACGTCGCCATGGCCAAGGACGGCGAGGAGGCGCTGACCATGCTCAAGCAGCAGCCCGCGCATCTCGTCATCTCCGACTACCACATGCCCAAGATGAACGGCGTCGAGCTGCTGCGGGCGGTGCGCACCAACCCGCCCACGCAGAAGTCGGCCTTCTTCCTGCTCACGGGCGTGGAGAGCAAGGAGTTCCTGCAGCTCGCCATGAGCCTCAAGGTCAACAACTACCTCAAGAAGCCGGTCGACGTGCCGGAACTGCGCAAGAAGATCGAGGCCGTGTTCGGCGCCCTGCAATGACGGCAGTCGCGCAAGGGACGACGGAGCGCACCCTGCACGTCATCCAGGGCGAGTTCCGCATCTCCGAGGACCCCGACCTGGTGCTCGCCACCCTCCTGGGCTCGTGCGTGGCGGCCTGCATTCGCGATCCCTTGGCGGGTGTGGGCGGCCTCAACCACTTCCTGCTGCCGGGCTCGGCGGGGCAGGCGGCGGGCGGGGCCGCGGAGCGCTACGGGGTGCATGCCATGGAGCTCCTGGTCAACGGGCTGCTCGGCCGCGGCGCGCAACGCCACCGGCTCGAGGTCAAGCTGTTCGGCGGGGCCGCGACGGTGAGCGGCCTGTCGGACGTCGGCGCCCAGAATGCTGCCTTCGCGCGCGAGTTCGTGCGGGCCGAACGGCTGACGCTCGTGGGCGAGTGCCTGGGCGGCACGCGGGGGCGCCGCCTGCAGTTCTGGCCCGTGTCGGGCCGGGCGCGGCGCATCTTCCTGGCGCCCAGCGAGCAGGTGCAGGAGCGGCCGGTCGTGCCGGAGCCCGCCTCGCCGCGCTACGGCAGCGTCGAGCTTTTCTGATCGAGACGGACTGGGGCTCGCCGCGGGGCTTCGTCCCGCGCGGCCCCGAACGGGGACGAGCGACGTGCGCACTCCAATCGTGACCGCCGACGAGGCGGAGGTTCTGGCGAGGATCGGCGGGGAGATCGCCTGGGCGGCCGCGGCCGTGAAGGCGCTGCAGGCGAGCCTCGGACCGGTGCTGGAGGAGGCCGGCGCCCTCAGGCCGGAGCTGGTGCGCGACCTCCAGGATCTCGACCACGTCGAGCAGGTGCTGGCGAGCCTGGCGACGCTCGTCGCGGGCCTCGCGCCCGAGTCGCAAGCGCGCGAGCCGCTCGACGCCCTGCTCGACCGCATCCCCCTGCACGGCCTGGCGCAGCGGCTGCGCGGCGCGCTGCGGCCGCCCGTCCTGGCTTCGGCGGGCGACCTCGACCTGTTCTGACCGCGCCGGCAAAACCCTCGCACAAGGTTAACGGCCGATTGTAGCTCTCAAGGCATGGGGTGCCAGTCGAGGCCGCGATGGATGTGACGGAACAGGCGCAGCGGGTTTGGACGAACCTGATGCAGCTTGGGGGCAGGAAGCTCGGGGCGCTCGCCGCGATCGGCGTGGCGATCTTCGCGCTCACCGGCATCGGCGGCTACTACCTGAGCCGCCCCTCCATGGAAACGCTCTACGCGGGGCTCGACCGACAGGACGTGTCCTCCATCGGCTCGGCGCTGCGCGACGCCGACATCGCCTTCGACGTGAGCCCCGACGGCACGACGGTCAGCGTCCACTACGGGCAGACCGCGCAGGCCCGCATGCTGCTGGCCGAGAAGGGCCTGCCCCATTCCACCAACGCGGGCTACGAACTCTACGACAAGCTGGGCTCGCTCGGGCTCACCTCCTTCATGCAGGACGTGACCCGCGTCCGGGCGCTCGAAGGCGAGCTGGCCCGCACCATCCAGCAGATGACGGGCGTGAAAGCCGCGCGCGTCCACATCGTCATGCCCGACGAAGGCTCGTTCCGCCGCGTGAGCCAGCCCGCCTCGGCCTCCGTGGTGATCCGCACCACGGGGTCGGACGACACCCGCACCGCCCAGGCGATCCGCCACCTCGTCGCCGCCGCCGTGCCCGGCATGAAGCTTGACGAGGTCACCGTGCTGTCGACCGACGGCACGCTGCTGGCCTCGGGCGACGATTCGAGCAACGGGGCGCCCAACCGCATGCTCGACATGGAGAAGATGATCGGCCGCTCGGTCGCCGACAACATCCGCAAGACGCTGGTGCCCTCGCTCGGCGCCGACAACCTGCAGATCAGCGTCACCGCCAAGCTCAACACCGACGTCAAGCAGACGGCCGAGACCACCTACAACCCCGACGGCCGCGTCGAGCGTTCCGTGCGCACCGTCAAGGACACGCAGAACTCGCAGAACTCGAGCGCCCAGGCCCCCACCTCCGTGGGGCAGAACCTGCCGCAGACCAAGCCCACCGCGTCCGACGGCAAGCAGTCGACCGAGCAGAACGACAAGCGCGAGGAGCTCACCAACTACGAGATCTCCACCAAGACGGTGACGACCAACAGCGCCGGCTACACGATCGAGCACCTGGCGGTGGCGGTGGTGATCAACCGGACGGCCCTGCAGGCCTCGCTCGGCGACAAGGCGACCGCGGCCGACGTGGACCGGAAGCTCGCCGACATCGAGGGGCTCGTGTCCTCGGCGGCGGGGTCCGAGAAGGGGCGCGGCGACACCGTCAAGGTGATGGCGGTGGATTTCGTGGGCGCCAGCCACGACCTGGAGCCCGCGCCCACGACGGGGATCGGCGACGCCCTGCTGCGCCAGTCGGGCACGCTCATCAACGCCGGCATGGTGCTGCTGGTGACCGCCCTGGTGCTGCTGCTCGGCGTCAAGCCGCTGCTCAAGGTGCTGTCGGCGCCCTCGCCCGCGGCCGAATTCGCGGCCCTCGAAGGTCCGGGCGGCGACATCATGCTGCCCGAGCTGCCGGACGCGAACGCCACCACGCTCGACGGCATGGACGCCCCCGCGCTCGGCCTGGACGGCTGGGGCGGCGAGCCGAACCTCATCGAGGACCTGACCAGCGTGCCGCGAAGATCCCCGCAGAAGCGCCTGGAGCAGATGATCGAGTTCGACGAGGAGCAGGCCGCGGCCGTGCTCAAGCAGTGGATGAACGTGGGGGTCGCGGCCGCATGACGAAACCGCTCGCCCTGTTCCTGGCCGACTTCGGCCGCCCCGCCCTCCCCCTCCCCGGCCTGCCCTCCTTCGGGGGCGACGACGACATCCTCGAGCTGCAGGCCGGGCCGGACCTCGACGAGCAGCTCGCCGAGGCCCGCGGGCAAGGCCACGCGGAGGGCGAGGCCGCGGGCCGGGCCGCCGCGGACGCCGAGATCGCGGCGCTGGGGGCCTCGCACGAGGCGCACGTGGAGGCCCTGCGAAACGCCTGGATCGCCGAACAGGGCGAGGCGCTCGCGGGGCTGATCCGCGACGGCTTGCGCGACGTCGAGACGGCGATAGCCGACGCGCTCGCGGCCGTCCTGGAACCGGTGCTGGCGGACGGGATGCGCGCCAAGGCGCTCGACGAGGTCCGCGACGCGATCGGCACCCTGCTCGCGGGCGACCGCGGCGCGGTCGTCAGGGTCACGGGCCCGGCCGACCTGGTGGACGCCGTGCAGGCCGCGCTCGGTCCCGCGCCGGGCGTGGATTTCGCGGCCGACGCGACGGCCGTGGAGCTGACCGTGCTCGCGGGCGACACGACGGTCCGCTCGGTCTTGGAACCCTGGGCCGAACGGCTGCGCGCATCCATCGGAGAGGACCAGTGAGCGACGAGGCCGAAGTCCACGAGATCGTCATCATCAAGCGCGCCCACGGGGGCGGGCACGACGAGCACCACGGCGGCGTTTGGAAGATCGCCTTCGCGGACTTCATGACCGCCATGATGGCCTTCTTCCTGGTCATGTGGCTGATCTCGGCCAACGACAAGACCAAGGCGGTGGTGGCCCGCTACTTCAACCCCGTCCAGCTGGTCGACGCCACCCCGCAGCGGCCCGGGCTCAACGACCCCAAGGTGAGCACGCCCTCGGTCACCCCGTCCAACCACTCGTCGGGCGAGGGCCGCGGCAAGGACGCCAAGGAGGGCGTCGGCCAGAACCCCGTCGACACCAGCGACAGGAACGTCGCGGATGCCGAGAAGGCCGGCAAGAAGGACGAGGCGCAGCTCTTCAAGGACCCCTACGCGGTGCTGGCCGAATTGTCGGCCAAGAACACAGCGGCGCAGCAGGCCGCGCAGAAGGCCACGGCGCCCGCGGCCCCCTCCGAAGGGACCCAGGGCGGCTCGGGAGCGGTGGGCGCCCTGGGAGGCGAGGCCTACCGCGATCCCTTCGAGCCGGTGGCGGTCCCTCCGCCCAGCTCCGGCGCGGTCGCCGACGATGCGGCCGATCCCGCGCCCTCCGCCCCGGCCGCTGCCCCACCCCTGGCGGCCAAGGACCCGTCCGACGACAAGCAGACGGCCGAGATCAGGGCCAAGATCGCGGCCATCATGGGCGCGAGCCAGGCTGCGGCCCCCGCGGGGGCCGACCCGCACGTCGCGGTGAAGCAGACGGGCGAGGGCGTGCTGATCGACATCACGGACGGCGCCAACTTCTCCATGTTCGCGAGCGCCTCCGCCCTCCCCGCCCCCAAGCTGGTCGGGCTCATGGAGAAAGTGGGCAAGCTGCTCAAGGCCGAGAAGGGGCGGATCGTGATCCGCGGCTTCACGGACAGCCGGCCCTTCAAGTCCGACACCTACGACAACTGGCGCCTGTCCTCCGCCCGCGCCGCCATGGCGCATTACATGCTGGTGCGCGGCGGCCTGGACGAGGCGCGGGTCGACTCGGTCGAGGGCTACGCGGACCGTCATCCGAAGAACGTCAAGGACCCCAACGCTCCCGAGAACCGCCGCGTCGAGATCCTGATCCGGAACGCCGCGCCGTGAAGCGGCCCGCGCTCGCCCTGGCGTTCGCCGCGACGCTCCTCCTGCAGGCGCCGCTTCGCGCGGCCGCTCAGGACAGCCCGCCCCCGCACAACCCGCCCTACGTCATGGTGCGGAGCCTGCAGGCGCTGCAGGAGCAGATCGCCCACGGCAATGCCGCGGCCCAGGCGGCCCAGCCCAAGCTGATGGCCCACATCGCCGAGCAGTTCGAAGCCACCGACCCCGACATGTGGCACGACCTGCGCAACGCCTACGCGGCCGTGCAATTCCTGCTCAGCGGCGGCAAGCCGGCCGTGATCCGCGGCATCCTGGAACGGGCCACGATGCCTACCGACGTGGACATGCTGCTCAAGGGGGCGCTGGCCTACGGCGAGGGCCAGGACGAGGTAGCGCGCACGCTGTTCGAGGCCGTGGACCCTCGCACCCTGCCCACCACGCTGGGCGGCCACGTGGCCCTGGTCGAGGCGAGCCTGATGACCAGCCGCGACTGCGCCAAGGCCGAGAAGCTGCTCGACCTCGCGCGGCTGCTGGTCCCCGGCACGCTGGTGGAGGAGGCCGCGCTGCGGCGGCAGATCTTCATGCTGGCCGACTCGGGCGGGCTCGACAAGGTGCTGCTGCTGTCGCGCCAGTACGCGCGGCGCTACCGCACGTCGATCTTCGCGGATAATTTCCGCCGCCGCTTCATGGGAATCGCGACCCGGCTCGCGGCCGAGGGCGACGTCGCGCGGCTGAGCCGCGTCGAGGGCGTGCTGTCGGAACTGCCCGCGGCCGAACAATGCCGCGACTACCTCGACCTCGCCCGCGCCGCGCTCCTGTCCGGGCAGACCGCGGCCGCGCGCTACGCGACCGACAGGGCGGCGGTGCTGGCCAAGGGCGAGACCGAGACCGCGCGCGCCACCCTCTATCTCGCGGCGGCGCTCGTCGTGTCGGACGACCACGACCGCGGCGTGACCCTGCTGGGGGCGATCAACGCCTCGAAGCTCGGCATCGAGGACGCGGGCCTGCTCGACGCCGCGCTCGACGTCGGCCGCCTGGTGCGGGCCGACCCGCGGGACGGGGCCGACCAGGCCCCGAAGGACGCGGGCCCGGGCGGCGACCCCTCGCTCCCGGCGCTCATGGCGCAAGCGGAAGCGAGCCTGCGGGATACGGGAACCCTTCTGGGGAGGCAGCCGTGACGACGGTGGTGCTCGGAGCGCATCAGGTTTACGCGCAGGTCAAGGCGGGCAAGCCCGCGGGACCCGGCAGCACCGGCGCCGGCTTCGGCGGGATCATGGACGCGCTGTCGTCGGACCCGCAGGACGCGGATGGCTCGACCCAGGGCGGCGGCGGCCGCGGCATGCTGAAAGCGGCGGGGTTGGCAGGCTGGTTCGCCTTCGGCGGCGGCCCGGGACAGGACGCCGACGACGATCCGGAGCCGCAGGCCGCCGCGGCGCAGGGCGCGACGCCCGACCCGGCGGCCGCGCTCACGGCTGCCGCGGCTGCGGCCGCGATGCAGCAACCCGCACCCCTCCCGCCCGCCTTACCCGCCACGCCCACACTCGCGCCGACGCCGGTGGCAGGAAGCGGCGCGGCGGCAGTCGCTTCCCCCGCGCCCGGTTCCGGGCAGATCGTCGCGCAAGCGATGCCCGGTTCCGCCGCACCCGTTCTCCCGCCCGTGCAAGCCCTATCGACCCCGGTGCCTGTTTCGTCGACGGGAGCCGGCGCGAAACCGGCGGTGCTTCCACCCAACGGCACCTCGCCGATGCCGCAAGCGCCACAGCCGGCCTTGACGAACGCATCGGACACGGCCGGCACGCCTGCGGCCGTGCAGGCCGCCCCGAACACCGCGACGGACCCGTCCGCTGGCATGGCGGCGACAGCGACCGACACGGCAGCGGTGCCGGCCACCGCAGGAACCGGCCCCGCAGCGCCCGTCCCACCTTCGGCAGGATCTCCCGCCGCGCGGCCGAAACCGCTCGCGCGTCCCGCCGCGGCCGGGCCGCAGGCGGCCCCGACCGCGCGGGCCGGCACAGCCCCCACCAAGGGCAAGGCGTCCGACCCATCGTCGCCGGACGACGACGCCAGCCTCGCCGCCAATGCCACGGCGGCCCCCGCGACCGCCGGAACGGCTGCGGCGGCGACCGACACCGCCCCGAGCCTTCCCGCCTCGCCCGCCCAGCAGGTGGCGGCCGCCATCCAGACCCTGACGCCGCCGGCGACCTCCGGGCCTTCGGGCGACACGGCGACCGACACCTCCGCATCCGCAGGTGCGGCCGACGTCGACGAGCCGGCCGCCAAGCCCAAGACCTCCTCGTCGGTCACGATCCAGTTGCACCCCGAGGACCTCGGGCCGGTGTCCGTGACGATGCGGATGCGCGGCGACACGGTCGACATCCACATCGAGGTCGCCAACCCGCAGGCCCTGCACCTGCTCGACAAGGACAGGCAGGTGCTTTCCGACGCCGTGGCGGCCGCGGGCGGATCGCGGGACACGATGACGCTCGCGGCCGGCGGGGACGCCGGGCAGGCCGGATCGGGCTCGCTCGCCGACCGATCCCCCGACCAGTCGGCGCGCGGCGGCAACCCCTGGGCGCAGGCCGCCGCCGGCGACCGCGGCTCGGGGAGCGGCGGTGGCCAGGGCGGCGGGTTCCGATCCCCTTCATCCCCCACACGCGAGGACACCCATGCAACGGCGCGCCCGGACCGGCCCGATCGCCTGGACGACGGCCTTTACCTTTAGTGCGCTGGCGCTGCTGCACGTCGCGGCGGCCGCGACGCAAACGCCCTGCGAACGCTCCATGGCGGACGCCGCGCACCGCTACGACGTGCCGATCGCGGTCTTCTACGCCGTGGGACTGCAGGAAACCGGCGGCAAGGACGGATTGCAGCCCTACGCCCTCAACATCGACGGGCGCGCCTCGGTGCAGCCCACGCTGGCGGCGGGGCTCGCGACCTTCGAGGCGGCGCGCTCGCGCGGCGCGCGGCTGATCGACGTGGGTTGCATGCAGATCAACTTCCGCTGGCACGGCGACCAGTTCGCCTCCGTGGCCGACATGTTCGACCCCGCCCGCAACGTCGACTACGCGGCCAAGTTCCTGCGCGGCCTGCGGGCCCGGGAAGGGAGCTGGACGCTGGCGGTGGCGCGCTACAACGCCGGCCCCAACAACAACCCGGCCCAAAAAGTCTACGTCTGCGGCGTCATCGGCAAGATGGTGCGCAGCGGCTTCGGCTCGTGGACCGCGGGCGCCAGGAGCTTCTGCGGCGTGCCCGCCTGACGTCTCGGGTCCCCGCCAGTCTGACACAAGCTCGACCCGTAGAGTCGAAACGCACCCACCGGAAAAAAGACGCGCATCATGAGCCTCTTCGGCACCCTCAACACCTCGGTCGCGGGCATGAACGCCCAGGCCAGCAAGCTCGGCACCATCGGCGACAACATCGCGAACTCGTCCACCACGGGCTACAAGGACGCCTCCGCCGAGTTCGAAACGCTGCTCGGCGTGCAGACGCCCGGATCCTACCAGTCGGGCGGGGTCAGCACCCAGGTACGCTACGCCATCAGCGGCCAGGGCGACATCGACTCGGGCCAGACGGCCGTCAGCAACATGGCGATCAGCGGCAGCGGCTTCTTCGCGGTGCAGAGCCCGCAGGGCGGGATCGCGATGACGCGGGCCGGCGATTTCGTGCCCAACGCCTCGGGCCAGCTCATCAACACGGCGGGCTACACGCTGCTGGGCTACAGCCTGACGGACGGCACGACGCCCGCCGCCAACGGCACCACCGGGCTGGTGCCCGTCAAGCTGACGGGCCTCGGGCTGAGCGCGGCGCCCTCCACGACGGGCTCGCTGTCGGTCAACCTGCCCTCGAGCGCGACTGCGGTCGCGAGTTTCGCCAGCGGTTCGACCACGACCGCACTTCCGTCAGAAAACAAAGCCGACTCGACCTACACGGACAAGACTTCACTGAATGTTTACGACGATCTGGGAAATAAGAAACAGCTCGACGTCTACATGACGAAGACGGGCACCGATACAGCAACCGGCGACACAAAGTGGGAGGTCAGCATCTACGACAATTCCACGGCCAACGCCTCGACCGGCGGGTTCCCCTATTCGTCGGCAGCCCTGACGACGCAGACCATCGAGTTCAGCCCGACGGACGGAACGGTGGCGAGCGGCGGCAGCCTGTCCCTCAACATTCCGGGCGGCAAGACCTTGAGCCTCGACATGAGCAAGTCCACGCAGCTCGCGGCCGACTACGCCGTGTCGAGCTCGACGGTGGACGGCAACGCGCCGAGCCAGTTCGACCACTTCGCCATCGCCAACGACGGCACGGTGTCGACCGTCTACACGAGCGGCACGTCGGTCGCGACCTACCGCATCCCGCTCGCCAACGTGCAGAGCCCCGACAACATGACGGCGCTGCCCGGCAACGTGTACCAGGCCAACGCCCAATCGGGCGACATGCTGATCGGCATCCCGCTCACCGGCAAGCTCGGCGAGATCGAGTCGAACTCGCTGGAAGAATCCACCGTCGACATCGCCACCGAACTGACCTCGATGATCGCCGCCCAGCGCGGTTACCAGGCCAACTCGCAGGTTCTGCAAACCAGCTCCGACCTGCTGGGCGTGCTCAACAACATCCACAGCTAGCAGCCCGGTCCGCCCGGCCTAACACGAGAACCTCGTCATGGGTCTGTCTTCAACGCTGAACATCGCGCAATCCGCGTTGAACACCAACGCGGCCCTGACGACGCTCCTGTCGCGCAACATCGCCGGGGTCAACGATCCCAGCTACACGCGCAAGACCGCGAACCTCACCACCTCGTTCAGCGGGGCCGCGGTCCTCGAATCGGTGTCGCGCGACAGCGACGACGCCATGTTCGGCCACGTGCTGACGGCCAATGCCAACGCGGCCTCGGCCCAGGCGCTGTCGGACGGGCTCGACCAGATCGAAACCACGGTCAACCTGACGGCGTCGGCCTCGACCACCGACGCCACCACCACCTCGCCCGCTTCGCTGCTGGGCAGCTTCACCTCCGCGCTGGAGCAGTACGAGTCGACCCCCGACAACACGGCCGCCGGCCAGGGCGCCGTCACCGCCGCCAACACGCTCGCGGCGTCGCTGAACGCGGCGAGCACCACCGTGCAGGGCGTCCGCGCCCAGGCCGACACCGACATGGCGAGCGCCGTGGGCGACGTGAACTCGCTGCTGGCGCAGTTCCAAACGGTCAACGACGCCCTTGTCCAGGCCAACGGGACCACGACCGACGTCACCGACCAGCTCGACAGCCGCGACAAGATCCTGAGCTCGCTGTCGCAGGACATGGGCATCACCACCGTGCCGACCGGCAACGGGGGCATGGACCTCTACACCGACAGCGGCGCGACCCTGTTCCAGGGGACGGCGCGGACCGTCGCCTTCACGCCGACCTCCGTTTACACGGCCGGAACCGTGGGGGGAGCCGTCTCGGTGGACGGCGTGCCGGTGACGGGCTCGTCCTCCCTCATGCCGCTCAAGTCGGGCAAGATCGCGGGCCTCGCGACGCTGCGCGACGACACGACGGTGAACTACCAGAACCAGTTGGACCAGATCGCGGGCGGCCTGGTCAGCGCCTTCACCGAAACCAAGGCGGACGGCACCGGCGCCGTACAGGGCCTGTTCACCGGCACCGCGAGCGGGTCGGGCGTGACGGGGCTGGCGGCCTCCATCGCGGTCAACGCCAACGCCGACCCCTCGCGCGGCGGCGACGTGACGAGGCTGCGCGACGGCGGCATCGGTGCCCCCGGCAATGCCGCCTACAACACCAACACGACCGGCGCCGCGGCTTATTCGGACCACCTGTCGAGCCTCGTCGACAGCGTCAGCGCCAGCCGCACGTTCGACTCGAGCACGGGCGGCGTCCCCAAGGGCTCCGTGGCCGACTACGCGGCCTCGTCCGTGAGCTGGCTGGAGGTCACCCGGCAGAACGCCACGGACGACGCCACCGACAAGAACACCGTCGCGACCCAGACGACCGCCGGGCTGACCAGCGAGACGGGCGTCAACCTCGACGACCAACTCTCCAAGATGCTCGACCTCGAGCATTCCTACCAGGCCTCGGCCGAACTGATCTCGACCGTGAAGACGATGTTCGACTCCCTGTTCTCCGCCGTGAACTGAACCGGGACGCTCCCCGGCCCTCCTTCCATCCTTCCGGGGTTCCGCCGCACCGGTCGGCGACCCCGCATCCGAGGCCGACCGGCCCGTTCCAGGACCGCGCCCATGACCTACATCTCCTCCACCGCCCTCACCAACGCCCCCCGCCAGGCCGTCACCCAGGCGCAGTCCAAGCTCGCGGACCTGCAGAAGGAGCTGTCGAGCGGCACCTACGCGGACGTGGGCCTGCAGATCGGCTCCAACGCCGGCCAGTTCGTCTCGCTCACGACCGAGCGGAACAACCTGCAGTCGATCACCGACGACAACGCGCTCACCTCCACGCGGCTGAGCGCCACCCAGACGGCGCTCACCACCCTGCAGACCCAGGCGTCGAGCTTCCTCGCGACCCTCACGCAGGCGACCTCGGCGGGCAACGCGACCGCGGGCGTGCAGAACACCGCGACGGGCGACCTGAACTCGCTGATCGCCACGCTGAACACGGCGGTGGGCAACCAGCACATCTTCGCGGGCGTCAACACGGCGGTCGCGCCGATGACCACCTACACGACGGGCAGCGCCAGCAAGACGGCCGTGAACACCGCTTTCCAGACGGCGTTCGGCTTCTCGCAAACCTCGTCGAGCGCCTCGTCGGTCAGCGGCTCGGCCCTGCAGAGCTTCCTCACGGGCCAGTTCGCGCCCCTGTTCTCGGGCACGAACTACACGACCGACTGGTCGTCCGCGTCGAGCCAGGCGATCACGAGCCGGATCGCGCCCGAGCAGACGGTGACGACCTCGGTCAGCGCCAACGACCCGGCCTTCCAGAAACTCGCCCAGGCCTACACGATGGTGAGCGAGTTCGGCGGCTCGCCGCTGAGCGCCGACGCGAACCAGGCCGCGATGACGACCGCCGTCAACCTCGTCGGCAGCGCCATCACCGACCTCATCAACGTGCAGGCGGGAATCGGTGTCGCCCAGTCCGCCGTGTCGTCGTCCAACGATTCCATGTCGGCGCAGATCGACCTGCTGACCTCGCAGGCCGGAAACCTGAGCCAGCTCAGCGACACCGACAGCTATGACATCTCCAACCAGGTCACGACGCTGCAGACGCAGATCCAGGCCTCCTACGAGGTCACCGCCAAGCTGCAGCAGATGAGCCTGGCGAGCTATCTCACCTAAGCCGAGATGCCGCCGGGGCCCCGCACGGGGACCCGGGCGACGCGCACCGAAAGCCGCGGGGCGGTCCCGCCCCGTCCCCGATCAGTTCAGGCCGCCGCCCGGCCGAGCCCACGGACCCCGCATGTACCGTCAAAGCTACGCAGACGTCGTCTCAGACAGCCCGGCCGATGCCCGGTCGGTCGAGCGGAAGGCGCTCACCCGCGCCATCGCGCTCCTCCGGCAGGCCGAGACCACGGAGCCGCACTCCGGCGAGGAGCGCCGGGCGATCGAGTTCACGACCCAGCTCTGGAGCATCTTCGTCAAGGACCTGGCGCGCCCCGAGAACGACCTGCCTTCCGCGCTGAAGTCGCAGCTCACCTCCGTGGGCCTCGGCGTCCTCATGGAGGCGCAGCGGATCAGCCTGGGGCTGTCGCGCGACCTGATGTCCCTGGCCGACATCTGCGGCATCGTCCGCGACGGCCTGTCCTGAGCGGAGCCGCCGCCCCGACTTTCGTCCGACGCTGAAGATGAGCGCCGACCTGCCTGCCCCGCGACGCGGAATCCATCGTGGCACAAGGTTCGTGGGGCTTGTGTTGAAGGAACGCCATGCACATCACCCTGCGCCCCAACGAAAAGATCTACGTCAACGGAGCGGTCCTCAAGGTGGACCGCAAGGTTTCGATCGAACTGATGAACGACGCCGTGTTCCTGCTGGAAGCGCATGTCCTGCTCGAGCACAACGCCACCACCCTGATGCGGCAGCTCTACTTCATCGTGCAGACGATGCTGATGGAGCCGGGCGACATCGAGGCGAACCGGCAGACGTTCCATGGACAATGCGTGGCGATCTCGGCCGCCTACAACAGCGTGCCGGTCATCGAGGGGCTGATCAAGGTCGCGGGGCTGGTCGACAAGCGCCGCCACTTCGAGGCCCTCAAGGTGATCCGCGGCCTGTTCCCGATCGAGGACGACATGATCGGCCCCACCCCCGCCCTGGCCTTCGCCAAGGCGTCCTGACGACGACAGCAGATAAGGACTCCGCCATGACCGCCGTGACCAGCGTGACCGGCACATCCGCCGCAAGTACCGCGACGGCCGCATCCTCGGCCGCGTCGAGCGCCACGACGGTCGACTACAATTCCTTCCTGAAGCTCATGATCGCCGAGCTGCAGAACCAGGACCCGACCAGCCCGCAGGACCCGACCCAGTACCTGAGCCAGATCGCCTCGTTCTCGCAGGTCGAACAGCAGACCAATACCAACAACAAGCTCGACGCCATGCTGACCGCCAACTCGCTCGGCCAGGCCGACGGCGTGATCGGCTACACGGTGACCTCCGCCGACGGCCAGACGTCGGGCGTCGTGTCCTCCGTGACGCTGGGCAGCGGGGGCGCGCTCACCGCCACGCTGACCAACGGCACCACGCTGGCCCTCGGCAGCGGCGTGAAGGTCAGCACCCAGTGAGCGAGGCCGACGCGCTCGGCCTCGTCCAGAGCTCCATCTGGACCATCGCGGTGGCGTCGGGCCCCGCGGTCATCGCCGCGATGGCGGTGGGCCTCGTGGTCGCGCTGTTCCAGGCGCTCACGCAGATCCAGGAGGCGACGCTCACCTTCGTGCCCAAGATCGTGGCCGTGCTGGCGATCCTGGCGCTGACCGCCTCCTTCATCGGCTCGCAGCTGTTCCTGTTCACCGAGCAGGTCTACGCCCGCATCGAAACGGGCTACTGAACTTCGCGCATAGCCACGTCGCAATGTCCGACCTGGAGCTGCGGGCGCCGGAAGCGCGGCGAGCGCGACGCTACTGAAGTGGTCGCCGTGCTTGTTCGGCTTCGTCCCCGGCTCGGTCCTCGGGACTGTAAGCGAACGCTATAAAGAGTTTGGCCGTTTCCAAAGCTCCCCTGCAGGTGACTTGAAAATTTCTCAGCCAATCCAACAGCGCCTTCAATGCTTCGCTGTCGCCGGATCTCGCAGCTGTGAATGTTTCTGTCGATAATATTTGGCTAAATCTTTCTGCAAAGATGCAAATATAGGAGTCGATTGGCGGGTCCCCGTACGGGGATCGTTCCAACAGCGCCGCCTGTCGTTTGTCGATCGGCAGATACAGGCTGTTGGCATCATCATGATAGTCGAAATGGCCGCCCTCGACCAGGAATGACATTACAGGCGATACTGATGTTGCAAGAGGTACGATCGCCACCTTCTCGCAAGCGATATCAACTATGTTGTCAGAACCATCGATCGAAAAAGCATCTCCGAGCAGGTCAAGAACAGGTTTTGTCGCTGATGTTTCGCGGACGATCCTGTGAGGAACCATCTTCACCATTGGCGCGACCTTCCAACTGGATCAATTCGTCGTTTCTAAGCTGCAAGTAGGTGATGTACAACGTAAATCATCGCCCTTTCCTGGACCGCGGCGCGCGATCCCACGCGCCCGGCCCGCCGCCGAGCCACGCTGACGCAAGCTTCGACTGACACGGTCCGGCCGGAAGCGGATAGCCGAGGAGCCAACGCGTGAGCCTGACCGCAGCGGCGCCGACCCCGAAGGTCGAGCGCAAGGGAACGCGGGACATCGCCTTCGCGATCGGCATCGTGGCGATCCTGTCGGTCTTCTTCCTGCCGATCCCCGCCATCCTGATCGACATGGGGCTCGCGCTCTCCATCGCGCTCAGCGTGCTGATCCTCATGGTGGCGCTGTGGATCGAGAAGCCGCTCGACTTCTCGTCCTTCCCGACCGTGCTGCTGGTCGCGACCCTGCTGCGCCTGAGCCTCGAGATCGCCACCACGCGGTTGATCCTGGCCGACGGCGCCGAGGGCGTGACGGCGGCGGGCTACATCATCGGCGGCTTCTCGCGCCTGGTGATGAGCGGCGATTTCGTCATCGGCCTGATCGTCTTCTCGATCCTCATCACGGTGAACTTCCTCGTCATCACCAAGGGCGCGACGCGTATCGCCGAGGTCG
>CAXTFJ010000064.1:0-6392 GCA_964243405.1 uncultured Lichenihabitans sp.
GACAGGGTCGGCGCCTCCGCGGCGGCGCGGGCGGGCGCCGGGGCGTCCGGCGCGGCATCGACGGTGTCCAGCATGGATTCGACTCGTGGCTCCCGACCCCCCGGCCTCGGATCGACGCGAGGCCCGGCGGTCGCCCTGCCCTCGGTTAAGGGCCAACCGCCGGCTTCGCATCCGTCATCGCAAAACGCCCTTTACGAAGCGTAACACGTCGGCAGAAAACGGAGTTAAATCGCGTCAGCAACGTTTGCTGACACCCTGTTCACTTCGATGACTTGCGAATTCCAGACTTTACTTTCCCTTGAGGGTCGCAACCGCATGTCGAGGCGAAGAGAAACTTCGTCGGGAGACTGCGATGCTGGATGGAAGGATAAGGTCGACGCGCGAGCGCGTGACGGCGCTCGTCGAGGCGCTTCTGCGGGAGCGGGGCGTGGCCGGTGGGATCGGGATGGGGGTACGCCTGGTCGACGCCGGGCTGACCTCGATGGACATGGTCAACCTGATGCTGGGCGTAGAGGCCGAATTCGATATCCTGATCCCGCCCGAGGACATCACGCCCGCCAACTTCCGCACGGTCGCGAGTGTCGAGGCCCTCGTCGACCGGATGATGGCGGACGTCGCCTGATGCGCGCGTGACCTACGGGCCTCGGCACGCGACCGGTCCGGGCGTGCAGGCGATGCCGGGCGTCGAGCACGAGGCGGGGCCGCCGCCCGGTCCGGCCTGGCAGGCCACGCATCCGTCGGTCCAGGTTCCGCAGGCCGGGTTGGCGCGACCGTAGGCCTGGACGGAGGCCGCGGATGGGTGGACGGCCGTGGGGACGGGGCTTTCCAGAGCCAGGCCGGGAGGGCCGAACACCGCGAAGCAGAGAAGCGACAGGCACGGAAGCATGGTGCCTTCTAGCGCGGCTCGCGACGAACGAGAACCGCGCGGGGAGAACCGGCCGCCTCCGCCCTGGGATGGCGGCCGATCCGTCGCCGTGCTAGCCCCGGCCCGATGCTCGAAGGCCTCCCGCCCAACAACGCCGCCCACCTGCTGCGCCTCGTCTGCGACGAGCACACCGCGCGGCTGATCGCGGACGCGGTGGTGGAGAGCTTCGATCCGGCCGAAACCGCCGCGGCCGCCTTCGAGGACGAGGGCGACCCGGCGCGGGTGAAACCCTGGACGGTGGAGATCTACTTCGGGCGCCCGCCCGACGAGGCGGTCATCCGCACCCTGGTCGAGGCCGTGGCGGGGGCGGAAGCCGCGGGGCGGCTGGTGTTCGGGCGCGTCGCGGAGCAGGACTGGGTCGCGGCCTCGTTGGAGGGCCTGGGCGCCGTGCGGGCCGGGCGGTTCCTCATCCACGGCGCGCACGACCGCGCGCGCGTCCGGTCCAACGACGTGGCCCTGGAGATCGAGGCTGCGCTGGCCTTCGGCACGGGCCACCACGGCACGACGCGGGGCTGCCTGCTGCTGCTCGACGGCATCCTGAAACGCCGCCGTCCCGCGCGCGTGCTGGACGTCGGCACTGGCACGGGCGTGCTGGCGATCGCGGCGGCCCGCGCCCTGCGGACGCGGGTCGCGGCGGGCGACATCGATGCCGTGGCGGTGGAGGCAGCAACCGCCAACGCCCGCCTCAACGGCGCGGCGCCACGCGTGCGGCCGGTCACGGCGCGCGGCCTGGGCGCGCCGTCGCTGCGAGCGGGCGCCCCCTACGACCTGATCTTCGCCAACATCCTCGCCAAGCCCCTGCGGCTGCTCGCCCCCTCGATCCGCCGCGTGGCGGCGCGCGGGGGCGACCTGGTGCTGTCGGGCCTGCTGGGGCCCGACGTGCCCGGCATCCTGTCGAGCTACGCGGCGCAGGATTTCGTGCTGCGCCGCCGCGTGGACATCGAAGGCTGGGCCACGCTGCTCATGGGCTGAGGGGCCCAGGTCCAGGGTTGCGAAGATCAGACGCCCGTGCCGGTGATCCCCGTCGTGCCGCCGACCCCGCCCGTCGTGCCCAGACCGGTCCGCTCGCGCTCGATCTGATCGGCCGTGTAGTCGGGGGCGGAAGGGTCGTAGCCCGTCCAGCCCGCGGCCTGGTAGGCGGTACGGCGCTGCGCCGGGTCGACGGCACCGCGCTCCAGCACGCTCCGCGCGGCCGCGACCTTGTCGTCGGCCACCCGGGCGGTCACGAGCGTGCCGCCGCGCCGGACGCCTTCGGCGTAGACCTGGGCGTCCTCGTGGCTGACACCCGCTCCCGTGAGGCCGCCCAGCAACCCGCCCGCCGCGGCCCCGAGGCCGGCGCCGGTCACGGTGGCGACCAGCCAACCCGCCGCCACGACGGGTCCCACGCCCGGGATGGCAAGGAGGCCGAGCCCGGCCAGCAGGCCCGCGCCGCCACCCAGCACGGTGCCGGCCGTGGCACCCGTGCCCGCCCCGGCCGAGGCGGGCGTTTCCGCGACCCGGCCGCCCTGGTCGGCCCAGCGGCTATGGGAATTATTGGCCACGATGCTGACGTCGCCGTGCGGCACGCCCGCGCTCTCGAGGCTGGACACCGCGCGGGACGCGTCCTCGTAGGTGTCGAACAAGCCGGTGATGGTCTGTGTCATGGTGTTGGCTCCGATGAGGTGAGGCGGCTCGTCCCGGCCCTTACTGGCCTGCGACGTTGCCCTGGAAATCGAGCGAAACGGGCATGCTCTGGCCGTTCTTGCTGGCCGTGCCGCGCCACACGCCGCCGTCGTCCTGCTTGAGCCCGCTCACGTCGCTGTAGCCGGCCTTCTCGATGCGCGACTTGGCCTGGCCCTCGGTAAAACTGTTCGCGCCCGCCACGGGGGACGCCGCGCCGGTGGTGGCTGCCGGAGTGCCGGTCTGGTCGGCGGCCCAGGCGCCCGGGGCCGCGATCACGGCGGTCGACAGCAGGCCCGCACCGATGATGTGCTTGCTGAACATGGATTGGCTCTCCCTTGTTGTTGACGCGTGCGCCAGAGCAACGAGGGAGAAGATCGCCGGTTCCATAGGCAAATCTGTCAATAATTAGGCAGATTGCTTTAAGTTAAGCCCGAGTCAGCGCGCTCAAGGTGCACGGAGACAACGACGGGCTCGGGCGCGACAGGAAGACGCGCGACGGGCCGAACCACCGATCCTGAACCGCTCGCAGATCGGCGAGAGCACCAGCCTCCATCCAAGGTCGGAAGGACCTCGCCCGGATGCCTTCCGCGGTTCATCCGACCGCTGGCCGGGCTGCGGTCACTGCCCGCCGGACGGTCCTTCCGCCGGCTTGCCGGACCCGCCCGGATCGGCCTCGGCCTTCTTCTCGCTCTTGGCCTTCGCGCGTTCAGCGGCTTTCTCGGCCTTGAGGCGGTCCCGCTCCCTGCGCTCGAAATCGTAGTTGGGCTTGCGGGCCATGCACGTGATCCTTGGTTAGCGGGTCGGTTGGTCCGGGGCGGCAGGACGGCCTGCACCGACCCGAGGTTTCCCATGGTATCAAAGGAAAGGCGGCGCTTTCAATCGCCAGCCGGACCGTCGCGACGCACCGCGTCACAGGCCAAGGTGGCGGGGGCTCACGATGCGCAGGGACTGGCCCTCGTAGGGCTCGAGCCGGATCGTCAGTTCGCCCGCCTCCGAAATGTCCTCCATCACGGTCTCGTGCAGCATGTCGACCACGGGGCCGGCCGGCACGCCGGACAGCAGAACCGTCTCCGTGAGGGGCGCGGCGCCGAAGTTGAGGGCCGTGACCTGGGTGCCCCGGCCGTCCGGCAGGTCGTGCACCATCACGAGAAGCCCCGGCGCGGCCGTGTCCGGCACGGCGATCTGGCGGCTGCCCGCGATGTTGTAGGCCTGGCGGACGGCCAGCAGGTGCTTGAGCTGCGACGCGAAGGAGGTCGGGTTTCCGAGCTGGGCGGCCAGCGATCCGTAGAGCATGCGCCCCTTGGGCAGCCCTTCGGAGGACCGGGTCGCGGCGGGGTCCACGTCCATCAGGTCGTAGGCGCTGCGCTCGATCCAGCGGGTGTCGCCGTCGGCCATCAGGTTCTCGACGGCCGCGGGCGGCAGCGGCAGGGCTCCCACCACGTCCCAGCCCGACAGGGCGAAGACGCCCGGCTGGAAGGCGTTGTACATGGCGAGCAGCAGGTGGATCTTCTGGATCAGCGCCGTCTGCTCGGGCGTGATCGCGTCGAGGTCGCTGATCCCCAGCGCCGCGGTGATCACGCTGGCGGTCGTGCAGGCCACGCCGTTGGTGACGAAACGCAGGTTGTAGGGCGCGTGCGGGGCCGCCAGGCGCTCGTACATCGTGTCGCGGATGTGGGTGCGCAGGGTGCGCCCCTGCCAAGTGCGGCCCCCGAACGTGTAAAGGTCGTTGGCGTGCAGCGTCCAGAAGTGGACCAGTTCGAGCGTCAGCTCGTCGTGGTTCTGCAGCGCGTGGATGAGGCTCGCGGGGTCGATGCCGAACTCGCGCATCGTTTTCAGCATCAGCCGCAGGAATTCCGTGTCGCCCGTCATCAGCGCGTGGTGGTAGGCGGGGCGCGTGATGAAGTCGTAGGAAAGGTCCGCGCCGCCCTGCGTCATGGCCGCGATGTCGTCGACCGTGAGGTTCAGCTCCTGGAACGAGAAGCCGCCGGCCTTGCGGATGGCCCCGGCCAGCAGGCTGTTGCCCACGAGCGACAGCGGGTGGCTTTCCGACCAGGCCGCCAGCCCCCCGGTCCTGATCTCCACGCCCAGGAAGCCGTTGGCGTCGAGCCGGAGCCCAACGGCGCCCAGGATGTCGATGGCGTGCAGGGCGTCGCCGATGATCATCTGCTGCGCCGCGAAGGTCGGGTCGAGCCAGTTGAGCGAGGGCTGGCCGGCCTTGAAATAGTGCAGGTAGACCCAGCGCCGCGCGTGGCCGTCGACGCCCGTGACGGGCGCGGTGGCGCTCCAGTCGGTCTCCTTGACGCCCGGCTCGAAGAAGATGACGCGCTGGAGCTGGCCGACGATGTAGCCCTTCTTGGCGAGGATATCGACGGTCGCGGGCGCCAGGTTGACGGCATCCTGGCCCTCGGGCACCTCGGGCAGCAGTCCCCAGTCGTCCGCCCGGATCTCGACCATGTGGTAGATGCCGGGGAAGTCCTCGTAGGCCATCTCGGCCAGCCGGAAGTCGGCGCCCTTGCCCGAATGGGCGGGCACGACGTCGTCGATCACGATGGCATTGTGGGCCGCCGCCATGCGGCTCAGCGCGACGAACTCCGCTTCCGTGCCGAACTTGGCGTCGATGTCGAGGCCGATCCGGTCGAAGTTGCCGTCGATGCTGGGCGTGTACTCGCGCCCCCGGACGCCGCCGGCCCGCTTGGTGGGCCCGGTGTGGATGCCCTGGACGCCCAGGGAGGCCAGCGCGTGCCACAGCGCCGGGTTGCCGAGCGTGTCCAGCACGGAATGGCCTTCCGCCGTGATGACGGAAGGCGGGTAGGCGGTGAACCACACGGACGAGATGGCGGTCGCGGCGCGGGGCCGCGCTTCCGCGTAGGGGCGCTGCCAGAGCCGGCTCTGGCCGGCATACTTGCGGGCGCTCAGCTTGGCGTTGCGCAGCATCGACTGGTCGAGGAGCCACTGGACGTAATCGGGATCGGGGGCGGTCATCCTTGGCTTTCATCTGTCGAGGCGCGGGCCATGGGGCGGCCGCGCGCGGTTTCGTCGAGTCCGCAGCGCCGGCGGCTTCGTTCGGGAAAAGAAGATACGCCCGCAACCCTGCGCCGGCCCGGAGCGATCGGCGCGCCCGCCGGGTCCGATCGGCCCTCTTTAACGAAACCACAAGACCTCGGGCCCATGGTCGTCGGCACTCCGGGGAGGAAAGGGGCCGGGAGGGCCGATGAACGCCAGGATCGCTCGTCACCTGATCGGCAGCGCGCGGCGGCGGCACGTGGTGTTCGCGTCCCTGATCGCGGGCCTGATCGCGGGCGGCGCGCTGTTCGCGTCCGTGATGCGCGCCTCCTACGCCGACGTGAGCTCCGCCATCACCACCTCGGCCACCAATCTCGCCGCCGCGGTGTCGCACGACGTCGACCGCAACATCGAGCTCCTCAACCTGTCGCTCGAGGCCGTGACCCAGCAATGGGGCAACCCGGCGGTGCAGGCGATGGAACCCGCGCTGCGCGACGACGTGCTGTTCGACCATTCCGCCAACGCGCAGGATTATGGGCGCATCTTCGTCATGGATTCGGACGGCCACGTGGTCGCCGATTCCAAGCACGTGATCCCGATGGGCACCTCGTTCGCGGACCGGGATTATTTCCAGGTCCACGTCCAGAACAGTTCCGTCGGCCTGTTCGTCAGCAAGCCCTTCCTCAGCCGCGTCAGCGGCAAGTGGACCATCGGCTTCAGCCGGCGCCTGAACAAGGCCGACGGAAGCTTCAACGGCGTCGTCATCGCCTCGCTCGAACTGGGCTACCTGTCCAAGCTCTAC
>CAXTFJ010000064.1:6402-10465 GCA_964243405.1 uncultured Lichenihabitans sp.
CTACAAGGCGCTGAACCTCGGCCTCGACGGCACCGTCACCCTGCTCAGGACGGACGGCCGCATCGTGATCCGGGAACCCTATGTCGAGAGCGACATCCGCCGCAGCGTGGTGGGCAGCGACACGTTCAACGCCATCCGGGCCTCGAAATTGGGATCGCTGGAAGGTCCGTCGCCGGTCGACGGGGTGAACCGCATCATCTCCTTTCACCGGGTGGGCAACCTACCCCTCATCCAGGATGTGGAAGTGTCCGTGGACCAGGCCTACGCGGCCTGGTGGCGCAAGACCCTCATCATCTCCGCCATGATGGGCTTCCTGTGCGTCTGCACGATCGCGCTGCTCGTGGTCCTGAACGCGGAGCTCGGCTACCGCGCCACGGTGGAAGCCGCGCTCGAGCACCTGGTCGGCACCGACGCGCTGACCCAGATCGCCAACCGGCGCCGGTTCGAGGAGGGGCTCGACATGGAATGGCGGCGCGCCGTCCGGGAAGGGCTGCCCCTGTCCGTCCTGATGATCGACGCCGACCGGTTCAAGACCTACAACGACGCCTACGGACATCCCGCGGGAGACCTCCTCCTGCGCGCCCTCGCGCAGGCGATCGCGGGCGCCATCCGCCGCCCCGGCGACCTGGCGGCGCGCTACGGCGGGGAGGAATTCGCGGTGCTGCTGCCCAACACGGACGTCGCCGGTGCCGCCAAGGTCGCCGAATCCATCCGGGCCGCGGTGGCGCGGCTCGCCGAGGTCCATGCGGCCGCCCCGACCGGCGTCGCCACGGTGAGCATCGGGGTGGCGGGTCTGGAACCGGGCTTGGGGCAGGCCTCGACCGAGGTCGTGGCGGCGGCCGACGCGGCCCTGTACCGCGCCAAGGCGGGCGGTCGCGACTGCATCAGGGTGGCGCCGGATCCGCTGGTTTCCGTCCCCGTAGACATTCCAACGGCCGAGGACAGCCCCGCCATACCGATGCTGCAGGATGTGGCCGCCTGACAGCGGGCGCGCGGGCCGTCGCAAGCCGCCATTGCGACCCCCGCATCGTGCTACATCTTGTCAGGTTTGCGACCTGCGGGGCCGGTCGCCGCCGCCCGCGATCCGGAGAGGGCCATGGCAGAGCGCATCGAGGAGACCGCGATCCCCCGCGCCTTCCTGCTGGATTTCGACGGGGTGATCGTGGACTCGGTCGACGTGAAGAGCGCGGCCTTCGCGGACATCTATGCCGGCGAGGACCCCGGGGTCGTGGCGCGCATCGTGGCCTACCAGCTTCACCACGGCGGCGTGTCCCGCCGGTCCAAGTTCCAGCATTTCGAAACCGTCATGCTGGCGCGCGACGCGGACGAGGCCCGGCTGGACGACCTGTGCCGCCGCTTCTCCGACCTGGTGGTCGCCAAGGTGATCGCGGCCCCCCTGCTGCCCGGCGCCCTGGATTTCCTGGAAGCCGCGCAGGGGGCGTGCGACCTGTTCCTGGTCTCGGGAACGCCGGAGGTCGAGCTGCGCCACATCGTGCGGGAGCGGGGGCTCGAGGGCTACTTCGTGGCGGTGCACGGCTCGCCCCGGACGAAGGTGGACCTTTTCCGGACGATCCTCGCCGAGCGCGGCTGCGCGGCGCACCAGGCGGTCGCGGTCGGCGATTCCATCACCGAATGCGACGCCGCCCTGTCGCTCGGGATCCCGTTCGTCGGCGTGACGTCGCCCCACGACGCGGGTTTTCCGCCCGAGGTCCCGAAAATCGCGGACATGGGCGGCCTGTCGCGCCTGTACGGGCTCGTCTGACGCGAGCGCACCACGGGCCGGAGGTCCGGACGGGGTGACAGGGGAGACCCTTTATCCCATATCGGTCATCGAGGGGACCGCGCCTCGCCCGGCCGCGAGCCTCTCCGGGTCTGCGGCCCATGATCCCGACCGAGGAGCGATCGTTGCAAACAGAGGATCTGATCGCGAGCCTGGCGCGGGACCTCCGGCCCGTGCCGTCGCTGCGCCGGGTCTTCGGCGGCGGGACGGCGGTCGGCGTGCTGGCCGCGGGCCTGCTGTTCGCCGTCCTGCTCGGGGTCCGGCCCGACCTCGGCCAGGCGCTGGAAACCGTCCGGTTCGACTTCAAATTCGTCGTCACCCTGGCGCTGGCCGCCTCGGCGCTGGGCCTGCTGTTCCCGCTGTCCCGCCCCGGCGCCGACGTGGGGGTCTGGCCCTGGGGGTTGGCGGCGGTGCCCGCGGTTCTGGCGGTCGCCGTGCTGGCCGAACTCGCCGTCATGCCCGAGGCCACGTGGGGCGCCCGGCTGATCGGCACGAACGCGCGCGCCTGCCTGGCCTCCATCCCGGTCCTGTCGCTGGGGCCGCTCGCCTGCCTCCTGGCCTGCCTCAGGTTCGGCGCGCCGATGCGGCCCGGCCTGACCGGCGCGGTGGCCGGGCTCGCGGCGAGCGGCATCGGGGCGACCTTCTATGCGTCCCACTGTCCCGACGACAGCCCGCTGTTCGTGATGACCTGGTACGTCATCGCCACCGCGCTCGTCACGCTGGTCGGCGGCCTCGCGGGCCGGATCCTCCTGAAATGGTGAGGAGGCCTGCCGCAGCGCGTCGCTGAGCCGGCATCTGGAGGTCAGGACCAGCGTCCATGGCTCTCGGACGGAGGGCAACGTCACGCGACGCCGCCCAGGTCACTTCGGAGCGAGGAATCGTCGCAGAAGCGCATTGAAGGGCGCCGGCGCCTCGAACGGAGGAAAGTGGCCCAGTCCGGCCATTTCGGTGAGCGTGGCCCCCCTCACGGCACCCGCTATTCTCGTGCCGGCCGACAAAGGCGCGTTCACGTCTTCGGCGCTGACGATCACCTCGGTGGGGCAGGTGATCGAGGGGAGCCGCGCCTCCAGGTCCAGTTCGGCGATCATGTCCCACATCGACCCGTGGAAGTCCGGATCCTGCTGCATCAGGTTCTTTTCCGCGCGGTCGAGCATGTCGGGTCGCCGCGCGCCGAACGCCGTCGTGAACCAGCGTTCGTTGGAGAGCCGCGCGATTGTCGCCATGCCCTGCGTGCGCGCGACCCGCGCGCGCTCGCGGATCGCTTCGCGGACCGGGTCGGGGAAGGTGCACAGCGTGGCGACGAGAAACATCGACCGGACGAGATCGGGACGGCGGAGCGCAAAGTCCTGCGCGATCATGCCACCGACCGATAACCCCACCAGGTGCACGGGACCGGCGTCCAGGTGAGCGACCAGGCCCTCGACCACCCTCGCCATCAGCGCGAAGCTGGGCGGCATGCTCAACTTCCCGGAGAGACCGTGGCTCGGCATATCGAAAGCGACGACGTCGAAATCACGTCCGAAGTCCTCGATCTGCGCGCTCCACCACGTGAGGTCCAGTCCGACGGGGTGCAGGAACACGAGCGGACAGCCGCCCTTCGGGCCCGTCCGCACCATGTTGATGTCGCACACCCCGCCGACTTTGATCTTTGGCACGACTCGACCCTTCATGACGCCCGCGGCCCTGAGGGCGTCGAACGATTACGCTACAGAACGTAGCGTAATAGGGTTCGGTTGCAAGCGCGGTGGTGTTGATGATGGGACATGCCCCGAAGAGTGCCGAGCGAGGATCTGAAGGTCCCTCCAGGGCGCCACGTCCAGCTGGGCGTCCGCGCAACGAGCAGGTCCGGCGGGCGGTCCTGGACGCCGCCTACGCGATCCTGGTCGAGGCGGGGCTCGGCGGCTTCTCCACCGAGGCCGTGGCGCTCCGCTCGGGCGTCGCGCGCACCACGATCTACCGCTGGTGGCCCAGCAAGGGCCTGCTCGCGATCGAGAGCTTCCTGGAAGCCTTCAGGCCGCAACTCACCTATGCGGAGACCAACGACGTCGCGGCGGATTTCCGGGCCCTGGTGGCGTCGCTCGCCCGTGCGCTGAGCGGACCGGCAGGCCGGATCGCCGCCTCGGTCGTGGCCCAGGCACAGAGCGATCCCGAAACGCGCCGGATGTTCCTGGAGACGTTTTCGGAGCCGCTGCGCCAGGAAAGCTCGCGGCTCCTGGGCCGCGGCATCGACCGCGGCCAGCTTCGTGCGGACCTCGACGTGCCGCTCGTCCTCGACGCGACGGT
>CAXTFJ010000064.1:10475-26208 GCA_964243405.1 uncultured Lichenihabitans sp.
ACTCTACCTGCGCCTGCTTTTCGGCCAGCCGCTCACGGCCGCCTGGTCACACGCCTTCTCCGACACGATCCTGCGGGGTTGCTTGGCAGATCCGGCGTAGCGAGCACTCCGTCGCTTGCGGCGGGATCGGGGATCGGGTCTCCTCGGCATCGTGGAATGGAAAGGAAGCGGGCGTGCGCAGCAGCAAGGTCATCCACGTCGTCACCTGCCACGCCGAGGGCGAGGTGGGCGACGTCATCGTGGGCGGGGTCGCGCCGCCGCCCGGCGACACGGTCTGGGAGCAGTCGCGCTTCATCGCCCGCGACGGGGTCTTGCGCGATTTCGTGCTCAACGAGCCGCGCGGCGGCGTGTTCCGCCACGTGAACCTCCTGGTGCCGCCCAAGGACCCGCGCGCGCAGATGGGCTGGATCATCATGGAACCCGCCGACACGCCGCCGATGTCGGGCTCCAACGCCATGTGCGTCGCCACCGTCCTGCTCGACACCGGCCTCGTGCCCATGCGGGAACCCGTCACGCGCCTGGTGCTGGAGCCGCCGGGCGGGCTGATCGAGGTCGAGGCGGAGTGCCGCAACGGCAAGGCGGAGCGCATCAGCGTCCGCAACCTGCCGTCCTTCGTCGACAGGCTCGACGTCGCGGTCGAGGTGGCGGGCATCGGCACCGTCACCGTCGACACGGCCTTCGGGGGCGACAGCTTCGCCCTGACCGACGCCCGACCCTTAGGCTTCGCGCTCACCCCCGACGAGGCCAGCGACATCGCTCAGGTCGGCATGAAGATCACCCGGGCCGCGAACGAGCAGGTGGGCTTCAGCCATCCCGAGGCGGACTGGCGCCACATTTCCTTCTGCCAGCTGACCGGGCCCGCGACCGTCCAGGACGGCATGCTGCGGGGCGCCAACGCGGTCGCGATCCGCCCCGGCAAGATCGACCGCTCGCCCTGCGGCACGGGCTGCTCGGCCCGCATGGCGGTGCTTCACGCCAGGGGGCAGCTGCGGGTGGGCGAGCCCTTCGTGGGCACGTCGCTGACCGGCACCGAATTCCACTGCCGCATCGACGCCGAGCTGACGGTCGGCGGCCGGCCCGCCATCAGCCCGATCATCTCCGGCCGCGCGTGGATCACGGGCACGCAGCAGCTCATGCTCGACCCGTCCGACCCGTTTCCCGCGGGCTACCGCCTGTCCGACACCTGGCCCGCGGGCTTCGACGGATAGCGGCCCGCACCACGGCGGTTCCGCGCACATTGCTAGCGCCTGTAAGCCGCGACCGCCTCGCCAAACGACTGGAACAGCGCCCGGTTCACGGCATTGCTCGCCGCCTCGTGTTCGGCGTGCCACTGCACCCCGAGCGCGAAGCCCTGCGCCTGCCCCACGCTGATCGCCTCGACCGTGCCGTCCTCGGCGACCCCCTCCACCACGATCGACCGGCCGGGGTCGAGGATGCCCTGCCCGTGCAGCGAGTTGACCCGGATGGTTTCGCGCCCCAGCAGGCGCGCGAAGACGCCGTCCGGCACGAGCCGGACGTCGTGCCGCTCGGCGAACACCACGTCGGGGTCGGGGTGGATGTCGCCGTTCTCCAGGCGCGGCATGCGGTGGTTCATACGGCCCGGCAGGTCGCGGATCTCAGGGTGGAGGGAGCCGCCGAGGGCGACGTTCATCTCCTGCAAGCCGCGGCAGATGCCGAACAGCGGGACGCCGCGCGCGAGGCAGGCCTCGATCAGCGGCAGGGCCAGGGCGTCGCGATCCTCGTCGTAGGGCTCGTGCCGGGGATCGGGATCGGTTCCGAAGCGGCGCGGGTGGACGTTGGCCCGGGCGCCCGTCAGCACCACGCCGTCGACGACGGCCAGCAGGTCGGCCACCTCCGAGACGCCGGGCGCGCCGGCGAACATCAGGGGCAGGGCGCCCGCGACCTCGGCCACCGCCCGCATGTTGCTTTCGCCGACGAGGTAGGTGGGAAACCGGTTCTCGACGACGTAGGCGTTTCCGATCACGCCGACAACCGGCCTCGCCATCGCTGGAACTCCTCGCCCGCAGGGCTCGCTGGGATGGCGCGACCGCTCCCCATATGAACCAAGCATCGCGCCGATGCGCCGCGAAAGCCAGCGGCGCGGACGGCCGGGTGCAACCTTATGCAAGCCCGTGCCGGCGATCCGAAGGGTGCGCCAATCCCTTCATCCCAGGCGGCGCGCGAGCGCAGACTCGGGACCCGCCCACGTGAGGATGGTTGGGCCCCCGGGCCCCGAGGACCGGGACGACGGAAAGAGGGTGGGCCGCCGTCACCGTTGAACAGCGGCCCCTGTTGGCCCTATGCAGGCGGGCAGGATCATTTGCCGCGGACCTCATGCGCCCCTCCCGGTCCGTGGCGAGACTTGGCGGAGCCCCTCCCGGCCCCGCAGCGCTCCAAGGCCCCGCCCCATGTCAACCACCACCGATCTCGCCAAACGGGTCTACGACCACACCTGGAAGCTCGACCCGATCATCCGCAGCCTGCTGGACACGGACTTCTACAAGCTGCTGATGCTGCAGATGATCTGGGGCCTGTACCGCGACCGGCACGTGACCTTCTCGGTGATGAACCGCACCGCGGGCGTGCGGATCGCCGACGAGATCGACGAGCGCGAACTGCGCGAGCAGCTCGACCACGCCCGCACGCTGCGCCTCACCAAGAAGGAGCGCATCTGGCTCGCCGGCAACAGTTTTTACGGCCAGCGGCAGATCTTCAGCCCCGAGTTCCTGGCCTGGTTCAACGACTTCTCCCTGCCCGCCTACGACCTGCGCCGCGAGAACGGGCAGTTCGTGCTCCACTTCGAGGGGCCGTGGACGCAGACCACGATGTGGGAGATCCCCGCGCTCGCGATCCTCAACGAGCTGCGCTCGCGCGCGGCCTTGAAGGGGCTCGGCCGCTTCGAGCTGGACGTGGTCTACGCCCGCGCCAAGACCAAGCTGTGGTCCAAGGTCGAGCGGTTGAAGCGCCTGCCCGAGCTCAGCATCTCGGACTTCGGGTCGCGGCGGCGGCACGGCTTCCTGTGGCAGAGCTGGTGCGTGGAGGCCCTGAAGGAGGGGCTGGGCAACGCCTTCACGGGGTCGAGCAACGTGCTGCTCGCCATGAACAACGACCTGACCGCCATCGGCACCAACGCGCACGAGCTGCCCATGGTGCTGGCCGCGCTGGCGCCCGACGACGACGCGCTCAAGGCCTCGCCCTACCAGGTGCTGCGCGACTGGCGGACCTACTACGGCGGCAACCTGCTGATCGTGCTGCCCGACGCCTTCGGCAGCGCGGCCTTCCTGCGCGACGCGCCCGAGTGGGTGGCGGACTGGACCGGCTTCCGGCCCGACTCCGCCCCGCCGGTCGAGGGCGGCGAGATGATTTTGGACTGGTGGCGGCGGCACGGACGCGACCCGCGCGAAAAACGCCTCGTATTCTCCGACGCGCTGGACGTCGACACGATCGAGAGCACCTACCGGCACTTCGACGGCCGCGTCCGCATGAGCTTCGGCTGGGGCACCAACCTCACCAACGATTTCCGCGACTGCGCCCCCACGCCCAACAGCCGCCTCAAGGCCATCTCGCTCGTGTGCAAGGTGTCGGACGCCGACCGCCGCCCGGCCGTCAAACTCTCCGACAACCCGGGGAAAGCGAGTGGCGAGCCGGCCGAGGTCGCGCGCTACCTGCGGGTGTTCGGCGCCGAGGGGCGGGTCGCCCACGACGTCCTGGTGTGAACCGCCAAATCCCACGCGCGAGCGCGGCCGCCACCTGGGCGCCGCTCGCGGGATTCGTCGCCTGGGAGGCCCGGCTCGGTGCGCGGGCGAGGGCGCACGGGCCCTGGGCGTCCGGCGCCTACGAGTTCCTGCGCTTCAGGATCAAGCAGGGCTGGGCCTGGCTGTTCGGCGGCCTGCTGCTCGGGCTCATGGTCGCGACCCGGCTGTGGTACCCGCGCGGCGCCGCCCTGCCGCGCTACGACGCGCTCGTGCTGCTCTGCCTGGGGCTGCAGGCGGGGCTGCTGCTGCTGCGCATGGAAACCGTGGGAGAGGCCAAGGTGATCCTCGTCTTCCACCTCGTGGGCACCGCCATGGAGGTGTTCAAGACGGGCGCGGGAAGCTGGACCTACCCGGAGGCGAGCGTCCTGCGCATCAGCGGCGTGCCGCTGTTCACGGGCTTCATGTATGCCGCGGTGGGCAGCTATCTCGCCCGCGTGTGGCGGCTGTTCGACTTCCGCTTCACCCACCATCCGCGGCTCGGCTGGCTCGTGGCCTTGTCGGCCGCGATCTACGCCAACTTCTTCGCCGACCATTACGGCCACGACGCGCGCTGGCTGCTGGTGGCCGCCGCGGCCGCCCTGTTCGGGCGCACCACCATCTTCTTCAAGGTCTGGACCGTGCACCGGCGGATGCCGCTCCTGCTCGGCTTGGTCCTCGTGGCCCTGTTCATCTGGTTCGGCGAGAACATCGGCACGGCGGCGGGCGCGTGGGCCTACCCCAGCCAGGCCGCGGGCTGGCACCTGGTGCCGCCCGCGAAGCTGACCTCCTGGTTCCTGCTGATGCTGATCTCCTACACGCTGGTGGCGCTGGCCAACCGGCCGCGGGAGGCGCTGGAGCGCTGACGCGGGACGGAGTGCGGCAAGCACAGGCCTCCGAAGCAGGTGGACCCGAGACCAGACACCCCGTCGTCCCGAACGGAGCATCGGCGGAGGTCCGGGACCCACCCGCGTGAGGATCGATGGGTTCCGGCTCGGGGGCGGGGGACGACAAAGGATATTGCAGCTTCAGTCCGCACCCGAGGCCGCCAGCGCCGGGCCGAAATCCCCCGCGGGCGTGACCTCCACGCGCTCCAGCCCGAGCCAGCCCGCGAGCGCGGCGAGCTCGCTCCGCAGGGCAGCCGCGGTGTCGGCCGGGGCACCCGGCTCGGCGTGGGCGGACAGCACGCGAAGCACGCGCGCGGCCCGGTCCGCCTTGAGGTCGACGCGGGCCGCGAGGCCGTCGCCGTGCAGGAAGGGCAGCACGTAATAGCCGTGCACGCGCTTGTGGGCGGGCGTGTAAATCTCGATCCGGTAGCGGAAGCCGAACAGCCGCTCGGCCCGCGACCGCTCCCACACCAGCGGGTCGAAGGGAGACAGCAGCGCGCGGGCCTCCACCCGGCGCGGGCGGCGGGCGCCCGGGTGGAGATAGGCGGGCCTGCCCCAGCCTTCCACCTCGACCGGGATCAGCGTGCCGTCCTCGACCAGTTCGGCGAGGCGGGGGCGGGCGTCGTCGGGCCCGAGCCGGAAATAGTCGCGCAGGTCGCCCGCCGTCGCGACCCCCAGCGCCCGCGCGCTGAGCGCCAGCAGCGCGCGATGGGCGTCGGCCGTGGACGGGGTCGGCAGGTCCAGGACGGCGCGGGGCAGCACGCGCTCGGGCAGGTCGTAGACCCGCTCGAAGCCGCGGCGCGTGGCGGTGGTGACCCGCCCGGCCCAGAACAGGTGTTCGAGCGCCCGCTTGGCGTCGCTCCACCCCCACCAGCCGCCCGCGCCCCGCGGGCCCTCGACATCGGAGGCCGCCAGCGCGCCGCCGCGCACGATCCGGTCGTGCAGGGCCTCGACCACGTCGGAGCGCGCGCGCGCGAAGGCCGCCACGCCGTCGTAGACGCCTTGGCCCGCGGCCGCCCGCTCCATGCGCCAGCGCAGCAGCGGCTGCAGCGCCACCGGCAGCAGGGAGGCCTCGTGCGCCCAATACTCGAACAGGGTGCGGGGCCGCCCGCCCCAGGCGGCGCGCTCCAGCGTCGCGCGGTCGTACGCGCCGAGCCGCGAGAACAGCGGCATGTAATGGGCCCGCACCACGGCGCTGACCGAGTCGATCTGCAGGAGGTTCAGTTGGGTCAGGGCGCGGTTCACGGCCCGCGTGCCGGGGGGACCGGGAGGCTTGGGCTCCGCGAACCCCTGCGCGGCCAGGGCGATGCGCCGCGCCGCGGCGGCCGAAAGCTTCTCCATGGCGGTCCTTAGCACACCGCTCCCGAGCGCGCGTTCAGCTCGGGTGCGGGCCGCGGACCGTTCTGGGGCCGATCCCCATCACGGCTGCGCCCGGGACGCGCCCGCGAACACCCAGTAGCGCGACAGCCCGTAGCTCATCGCCCCCGACGCGAGGGTGGTGATGGCCGCCATGGGGAGCGGCGGCAGGCCGGCGGCGCGCACCAGCAGGCGCGCCAGCAGGGCGGACGCGAGCGCGCAGCCGATCTGCGCCGCGAGGTAGCGCGGCAGTGCCTCGGAATGGCGCCGCTCGCCCCGGAACGTCCAGGCCTGCTGCGTCGTGTAGGACACCGCGAAGGCGAGCGCGTAGGCCAGAAGCGTGCCCACGAAGGGCGGCAGGCCCGCGTGGACGAAGCCGAAGGACAGCAGGAAGAACAGGCAGGCCGCCCCCCCGCCCGTCACCAGGAACCGCAGGGTGGTCGCGTCCATGGTTCGCCTCGCCTGTTCAGTCGCGCCGGGGACGTGTAGCGTTCCGCCCGGTCCCCGGCAGGGTATCCGAAAGAGTCCGAAGGAACGGTTGCCGGAAGTCGTCCGGCCGCCAATCCTTGTGGTCGAGGCCGGTTTCCGGATCAAGGGCAGGGCGGTTGCATGACTGACGCGCGCGGGACGCATTCGTCGACGGCTCTCGCGCCGCCCGCCGTGCCCCCCGTCGTGTCGGCCGTGGGCCTCGTCTTCGCGGCGCTCGCGGCCCTGGTGCTGCCGCGCGACCTCGCGCCGCTGATCGCCGTGCTGCTCGGCGCGGGCGGGCTCGCGCTGCTGCAATTGTCCGCCACCGGCCGCTGGCCCACCCGGCTCGAAGCCGTCCTCGACGTGGTCGTCATCGGGTTGCTCAGCGCCGTGCGCAGCGATGGGTTCGGTGTCTGGCAGATGCCGGGTGCCTGGGACGACCTGCTGCGCCTGAGCGCCGCGGGCTCGGCCATAACCGTGGCGGCCTACCTGTGCGTGGCGGCGAGCCAACTGGTGCGGGCGCGCCGCCACGCCGGGGTGCGGCAGGCCGCCTGCGTGCTGCTGGTGCCGATCCTGTTCAACCTCGCGCTGCTGCTCGGCAACGAGACGCTGATGCGGCGGCTCGGCTTCTGGATGACGGGCGAGGCGGCCGTGCCCGACGTCGTCCGCGCGGCGCTCGGCCGTGGCGCGGTGCTGATCGTGTTCGCCGAAGCGCTGATGACGGCCCTGCGCGTGCTGGTGGCGGGCACCTGGCCGCGCGACCGCCGCCTGCACCTCCTGGTCGTGGGCAGCGCGGTCCACGCCGCGCTCGGGGCGCCGGTGGCCGACCTGCCCGAATGGGCCGCGGGCCTCGGCCCCGTGCCGCAGGCGGTCGCGGCCGTGCTCTGCGCGGCCTTCGCCCAGAGCGGGCTGTGGGCCTTCGTCTACGTCATGACGGGTGTGATCATCGACGCGCTCGGCGTGCGGCCGCCCACCTACGCGACCGTTTCCAGGCACTGGTCGAGCGGCTGGGTGAAGGGCGCGGTGTTCGGCGGCACCTTCATGGGGCTGCTGCTGCTCGCGGGCGCGGTGATCGATGCCCCGCTCGTCCGCGCGGTCGCGGCCTCCGCCCCGCTCCTGGTGGGCGCGGTGGGCGGAGCGCTGCTGTTCCCGCTCGTCGGCACGGTGGTGGGCAGCGCGGACGAGACCCCGCCCTTCTTCGGCCGCCTGCGCGAAGCCTACAGGCACCCGCGCTCCGCCTGGCGCGGCGCGGTGGTGGGGCTGGGCGCGGCGCTCTGCCTCGTGGCGGGCCAGCCCGACCACGCGGGGCCGCGGCGCTTCCTGCTGACCTTCGTGATCGGCGCGCTGGCCTACGGCGGCGTCGACCTCGCCTACGACCTCGTCGCCAAGGCGCGCGGACGGCGCACGGTGCTGGAGGGCTGGCGCCTTTATGCGCTCGGCGTCCTGCTCGGCGGGGTCGTGGGCGGCGCGCTCGGCTGGTACTTCGACGCCGCCCAGGTGGCGGTGGTGACCGCCAAGTTCTGGTCCTACGTGACGCTCGACGGCCACCCCGCGGGCAATTTCACCGTCACCCCCCTGTTCAACAAGTGGGGGATGATCGACCTCGGCCCCGCGGGCGGCGGCACCAAGCTGTTCTACGACGAGTCGCTGTCGGGCGTGATCAACTGGGGCATCGCGGCCCCGCTGTTCTCGATCAACTACTTCGTCCTCGCCGCGATCCTCGACCGCAGCCTGTCGCCGTTGAAGCAGCTCATCAGCCCCAAGGGCTTCGAGGGCCTGGTCGAGCAGACCGTGCGCGTGCTGCGCTGGGGCCTGTGGATGGCGCCGGTCATCAATTCCTTCCTCCGGCAGTCGCCCGACCCCACCTGGTACAACCAGGACGGCGCGGTGCGGACCGTGACGGCGTCGGTCGCCACGGTGGCGCTGCCCGCCGCGGGCTTTCGCGCCTGGAGCCTGTCGGTGTTCACGGGCCTGCTCGCCTACGATTGGCTGCGGGTGCTGATCTGGTTCGACCACATGGGGTTGCGGGTCGCGACCCTGGTCAACCTCACCTTCCTGGGCGGCGACCGCGCCGACGAGGCGGCGGCACGCTTCGCGGGCTACGCGGGACGCACCCGCATCATGCCCACCGGCATCCGCCGTTTCGCCACCTGGGCGCCGCTGCTCATCCCCTTCTACATCCCGCGCGGGGCGGAATGGGACCGGGCCTGGACGGGCGCTGAAGCGATCCGCGCCCGCGCCGAACCCGTGGCGTTGCCGGTCGACGCCCTGCTGCTCGCCTACGCGGTGGCAGGGCTGCTGGCCGCCGCCGCCGCGGTGGCTGTGGCGGCGCGCTGGAACCGTCGCAAGCCCGGCGCCGCCACGGCCGACGCGAGCCTCGCGCCCGCCCAGGTGGCCCGCGCGCCCGCCCGGCTCAGCCTGTCCAATGGGCTGGTGACGGCCGAACTCCTGTCGGACGGCCGCGGCCACCTCAGCGTGGATGGCCCCGCGCGCGCGGGGACGGCAGTCGACCTCACGCGCCGCAACAGCGACCCGCTCGGCAGCCGGGGCGCCTTCGTATTCCTGCGCGACCTCGCCGGGGGACAGTCCTGGAGCCTGGGCTACGAGCCGCTGCACCAGGCCGGGGCCGACTACCGGGTCGCCCAGGCCGCGCCCAACCGCGCCACCCTGCGCAACACGCTGCACGGCATCCGCGCGGACGCCGAGCTGCGGCTGGCCGACGCGGCGCCGATCGAGTTCTGGCGCCTGCGCCTCACCAACACGGGCGACCGGCCGCGGCGGCTGCGCGTCACGAGCTTCCGCGAGCTGGTGGCGCAGGACACCGCGACGGCCGCGCGCGACCCCGACTTCAATGCCCTGCACGTGCAGACCTGGTTCGTGCGGGCGCTCAACGCCCTGTTCGTCCGCAACCGGCTGCTGCGCGACGCGGGGGGGATGTCGCCCGAAACCTTCTTCCACGCCGTTCGCCTGGGCGAGGGGGCGCGGCTCGCGGGCTACGAGGATTCCCGCACGCGCTTCCTGGGCGCGGGCGGCGTGCGCGACCCCGCGGGGCTCAGGCCCGGTTCGGCGCGCCGCCCCGGCGACGAGGGCCGGCTGACATCGTTCGACCCCGCCGCCAGCTTGACGGTCGAGGTCGACCTGCCGCCGCGGCGGACCGTCGAGCTGCTCTACGTGACCGGCTGGGGCCGCGACGATTACCACGCCGCGAGCCTGGTGGCCGAGCACGCGGGCGGGGGCCCGATCACCACCCAGGACTTCGACGCGATCTGGGACCGCACGCGCGACCTCGCGCCCGTCCGCCCGCCGCCCGCCACCGCCTGGCCGTTCGCGTTCAACGCGGCGGGGACCGAGCTCGCGCTGACCCACGCCACCCCGCGCCCCTGGGCGCACGTGCTCGCCAACGCGGGCGGCTACGGCGCGGTCGTGTCCAACGAGGGGGAGGTGTTTTCCTTCAACGGCAACGCGCGGCAGAATGCGCTCACCCCGTTCCGCTTCGAATCCGTGGCGGTCCAGACGCCCGGCCAGGTCGTCACCGTCACGGACCTCGACACGGGCGAAGGCGACACCGCGGGCTTCGTGCCCCACCGCCGCAGGGACGCCCGTCACGACGTCACCTACGCGCCCGGCGTCGCCACCTTCACCAAGGAGCGGGGCGACACGGAGCTCACGATGAGCGTGTTCGTGCCCCCGGACGTCGCGGCCGACGTGCGCCTGCTGACGATCCGCAACCGCGCGACGCGCGACCGCCGGTTCCGCGTGACCGCCTGCCTGGAGATGGTGCTGGACGAGGCGCCCGAGGATAGCGCGGGCCGGCTCGTGACGCAGCGCGAGGAAGCCGGCGCGGCGCTGCTCTTCAACAACCCGTTCAACGATTTCAACAAGGGCTGGGCCTACGCCGCGGTCAGCCTGGACGCGCCCGCGACCGAGATCGTCCGGACGCGGGTCTACGGCGGGGCGGGGCGTGACGCCGCCAATGCCTTCATGGCCGAGCACGGCGCGTCCGACCCCTCGCGCGAGGACGACGGCCGGAGGGTCGCGGCCTTCGCGGGCGAGATCGAGGTTCCCGCAGGGGGCGAGGCGAGCGTGGCGGTGGTGCTGGGCCAGGCGGAAGGCCGGGCGGACGCGCTGGCGCTCGCGGCCCAGCTGCGCGACCCCGCGGCCGCCCACGCGGCCCTGGAGGCGACGCTGGCGTGGTGGCGCGAGCGCCTGGGCACCCTGCGGATCGAGACCAACGACCCCGCCTTCGACCGGCTGGTCAACACCTGGCTGCCCTACCAGGTGCTTACCGCGCACCTGTGGGGCCGCGCGGGGCCGAACCAGCGCGGGGGGGCCTACGGGTTCCGCGACCAGCTGCAGGCCGTGCTGCCCCTGATGCTCACCGACCCGGCGCTCGCCCGGCGGCAGATCCTCGTCCACGCCCGCGCGCAGTTCCCCGAGGGCGACGTGCTCAAGTGGTGGCACACGGCGCCCGACGGGCGGATCGCGCTCGGCCAGCGCACGCGCGCCTCCGACCCGCACCTGTGGCTCCCCGCCGTGGTGGCCCGCTACGTGGACGCCACCGGCGACGCGGGCTTGCTCGACGAAACGGTGGCCTATCTCGAGGGCCAGGCCGTGCCGGACGGCCGGATCGACCTGGTGATCACGCCCCGCGTGTCGCGCGAGGCGGGCTCCGTCTACGACCATTGCCGCCGCGCGCTCGACTTCGCGCTCGCCAGGACCGGCGCGCACGGCCTGCCGCTGATTGGCTCGGGCGACTGGAACGACGGCGTCGACGCCGCGGGGGTCGGCGGGCGCGGGGAAAGCACCTGGCTCGCGCTGTTCCTGCACGACACCCTGCGCCGCTTCGCGCCGCTGGCCGAAGCGCGGGAGGGCGCCGAGGCGGGGGCCCGCCTGCTGGCCGAGGCCGACCGGCTGAAGGACGCCATCGCGGCGGCCTGGACGGGCGACCATTTCGTGTTCGTCTACGACGACGCGGGCGAGCGCATCGACCCCGTCAGCCTGCTCACAGCCGCCTGGCCGGCGCTGTCGGGCGCGGTCGAGCCCGACCGGGCGCGGGCGGCCCTCGAATACGGGCTGCGGACGCTGGAAAGGCCCGACCGCGTCCTGCTGCTCTCCCCCGCCTTCGACGAGGACTCCCACCCCTATCCGGGCCGCATCGCCGACTACCCGCCCGGCGTGCGGGAGAACGGCGGCCAGTACTCGCATGGCGCGTCCTGGACGGTGGACGCTTACCTTTGGCTCGCCGACGACGCCTTCGCCAAGGGTGAGCGGGACCTCGCGGCCGAGCTGCGCGCCCGCGCCTGGACGATGTGGCGGGCCGTGTCGCCGCTCGGCAAGACCGAGGGCGCGCACCTCGCCGTCTACGGCCTCGCGCCGCACCAGCAGCCGGCCGACATCTACGACGGGCCCGGATATGCGGGGCGTGGCGGCTGGAGTTGGTACACGGGCTCGGCGGCGCGCATGCTGTCGGCCGCTCACGCCCTGGTCGGCCTCGCGATGAAGAACGGGCAGGTGACCCTGGCCGAGGGTGCCTTCGAGCCGCGCGGCGCCCTGCAGTTGAAGAGCGTCACGGTGGCGGGGCGGACCTACCGGGCCACCGGGGCGCCGCTGAAGATCGCGGCGCAGTAGGGAGTTCCCCCTCCTTCCGCCCGCGGGAGAAGGTGGCGCGGCGAAGCCGTGACGGATGCGGGGGGTCTCGGTCCGAGTGTCCCCTCACCCGCCCTGTCGGGCGCCCTCTCCCGCAGCGCGGGAGAGGGGCAGAACCATGGCGTCAGCCCCCAAAACCCCAGAACCCTCGACGGCGCGGCGGTGGCTGACGGACCGGCTGCGCCGCCTCGGGCGCCTCCCCGACCCGTCCTTCCAGCACGCCCACGATCGCCTCGGGCAGGCGCCGGTGGTCGTCGAGCACGATCACCCGGTCGCCGAGCAGCGGTTGCCACGTGCCCATCACCTGGTCGAGGCCGCGGGCCGCGAAACCTTCGCGGATCACCACGTGGAACACCTCGTAGGAGCGCTGCGCCATGGCGAGGCAGTCGCGCGCCGTGAGGCCCTGGGCGCCGCCGATGCCCAGCACGCGGGCGATCTGGTCCCCCGTGACGCCGTCCAGGATCGGCTCGTCGCCCACCGTGAACAGGAAGCCTTTGCGGCCGCGCTTCTCGACCTGATCGGTGGCGGTCTTCAGAGCCGCGAAGAGGTGGGGCAGCGAGTAGGACTCGCCGGAATTGCCGCCGCCGCCGCCCTCGATGAACAGGCCCGCGGTCTGCTCGGCCAGCCGGATGTCGGCCTCGAACTGCGTGACCTGCAGGGGCGCCCGGTCGCAGGTGGCGTCGCCCACCGCCATCACCATGATGTGCGGGTCGGGGATCGGTTGCCGATCGTAGATCGCGGTGGCCAGCCGGATCAGCCCGTCGCGGATCAGGCTCTCGGCGATCATGCCCATCGAGCCCGTCACATCGGAGGCGAGGATCACGGGCGTGGAGCACGGGTTGCTGGCGCTGTCGCGCGACTCGCGCATCGCGACGCGCGCGGGGTCGAGGTGCGGGGGCAGCGCGCGCGCCGCAAAAATCTCGCCGCGGCTGCGGCCCGCGAGGTGACGCGAGGCGTAGTCGTGCCAATCCGCCCGTCCGAACCGTCCGTCGCCCATGGCATCCTCCTGCGTCGTGGAAGGGGCGGCGCCGTCCGACCCTAGGAATGGTGCGCCGCTACCCGATGCGAGAAGGATAGGCCGAGCCCGCGGATTCGTAAAGTGGCAATTTGCAAGAAACAAGATAAGCTGGTCTGCGCCGGGCTGGCCTGTCGGTGCGGCCGTCGTGCTACAGGAACTCGCTGCGAAAGGCGACCGATGCGAGACGGGTATGAACGGCCGGACGTCACGGTGGACATCGTCCCCCTCACGCTGGCGGCCGACCGCCTGTCCGTGCTCTTGCTCGCGCGCGACACGGACCCGTTCGCGGGGCGGCGGGCGCTGATCGGCGGTTACGTCCACGTGCCCGCCGACGCCGACGCTGACGCCACGGCGGCCCGCGTGCTGCGCGGCAAGGCGGGGCTGGCGGGCGTGTTCATCGAGCAGCTCGGCACCTTCTCCGGCCCGAACCGCGATCCGCGCGGCTGGTCGCTGTCCGTGACCTATCTGGCGCTGGTGCCGCTCGCGCAAATCGAGGCTGCGCTCGCCGCAGACGGGGCGCTAAGCCTGGCGCCGGTGGATGCCGCGGGCCCGCTGCCCTTCGACCACGACGCCATCCTGGCGGCGGCGGTCCGGCGCGTGCGGGGCAAGGGCGCCTATTCGACCCTGCCCGCGAGCCTGCTGCCGGGCGAGTTCTCCCTGCCCGAACTGCAGCGCACCTACGAGGCGGTGCTGGGGACGGCGCTGGACGAGAGCTCGTTTCGCCGCAAGCTCACCGAACTGGACCTCGTCGAGCCCTCGGGCGCGCACCGCCAGGCGACCGGGGGGCGGCGCGCCAAGCTCTACCGGCTCCGCCGCCCGGTCGGCGTGTTCGACCGGCGCATTTGAGAGCCGGTCTCCACCTCGATGCTCATCTGACGCCTGAACCGCGCTTCTGACTCTCGCCGTCCGTCATGGCGAGCGCAGCGAAGCCATCCAGGTCCGCACCGGGCTGGATCGCCGCGCCGGCTTCGCCGCCTCACGATGACGGCGGAGTTGCTTCGTCGCCCCGCTCAGGGCCGAAGCGCGCGGGTCATCACCAGGATGGGAAAGGGGACGGGACCCATCACGAGCTGCCGCTCGGCCACGACCGTGAAGCCCGCGCGCTCGTAGAACGTCCGCGCATTCAGCACCGACCAGCATTCCAGCCGGTCCACGCCCGCGGCGCGGGCCTGCCGCTCGCAGGCCGCCAGGACGGCCCGCCCCACGCCTCGTCGCGCGACATCCGGCCGGGTCGCGAAATGCCGGAGGTAGCCCAGACCCGGCACCACCTCGGGCGACCCCGGCCGCTCGGCCGTCCATCCCCCGCAGCCGACCACGTCATCCCCCCGAAGCGCGACGTGGTAGCGGCCGTGGGTGAGCAGGGCGGGGTTGGGGCGCGTCATGAAGGGCAGCGCGGCCCTGAGCGTGGCGGCGTCGTAGGCGCCCGCGAGAAGGGCGGGGTAGGCGGCGCGTAGCACGGAACCGATCGCGTCCAGGTCGGCGGGACCGGCCGCCCGGACCACCACATCGTCGGCGACCGCTCGCGACGCGGACGGTCCGGAGCGCTCCAAGCGCGCTTCGTCGGGCGGCGGCCTACGGTTCCAGCACCGAGTCCCAGTACAGGTAGTCGAGCCACGACTCGTGCAGGTAGTTGGGCGGGAACAGCCGGCCGTTCTGGTGCAGGTCGTGGACGGTGGGCTGGAAGGGGTGCTTGGCGGGGAACATCTCGGCCTCGGCCGGCATGCGGTCCGCCTTGCGCAGGTTGCACGTGGCGCAGGCCGCCACCACGTTTTCCCACGTGGTCGAGCCGCCCCGCGAGCGGGGCGTGACGTGGTCGAAGGTGAGATCCTCGCGCGCGCCGCAGTACTGGCAGCTGAAGCGGTCGCGCAGGAACACGTTGAACCGCGTGAAAGCCGGGTTGCGCGAGGTCTTGATATAGGTCTTGAGCGACACGACCGAAGGCAGCCGCATCTCGAAGGAGGGGCTGCGCACCGTGTTGGGATATTCCGACACGATGTTCACGCGGTCGAGGAACACGGCCTTGATGGCGTCCTGCCAGGACCACAGCGACAGGGGGTAATAGCTCAGCGGTCGGAAGTCCGCGTTCAGCACCAGGGCCGGGCAAGCCTCGGGTGACACGTTCGGTGGGACATGCACCGTCAAAGCGAGGCCTCTCCGATACCGGCCCCGGACAGCCCAGGGCACTTCCGTGCATCGAACATATCGCCGATGACGGCGATGTGAAAGCCTTGCTTAATAGGGGACACAGGCGGCATCGCGCCGCCCGCTCCGGGGTATCGTCTCGGACTCGGGCCGGTTCGGCGGCCGTGGAGGCTAGTTCCGCGCCTTGTCGACCAGCTTGTTCTTGCCGATCCAGGGCATCATGGCGCGCAGCTTGGCGCCGACCTCCTCGATCTGGTGGGCGTTGTTGCGCGCGCGCGTCGCCTTGAACGAGGTCTGGTTGACCCTGTTCTCCAGCATCCAGTCGCGGGTGAACTTGCCCGACTGGATGTCGGTGAGCACGCGCTTCATCTCGGCCTTGGTCTCGGCCGTGACGATGCGCGGCCCCGTGACGTATTCGCCATATTCGGCCGTGTTGGAGATGGAATAGTTCATGTTGGCGATGCCGCCCTCGTAGATGAGGTCGA
>CAXTFJ010000065.1:0-25539 GCA_964243405.1 uncultured Lichenihabitans sp.
GCCCGATCCGCGACGTCACCCCGCTCATGCAGGTGCCGCAGCCCTTCCAGATCCTGAAGATGGACCGCCGCCGCGGCAACATCGTGGTGTCGCGCCGCACCGTGCTCGAGGAAAGCCGCGCCGAGCAGCGCCACGAGATCGTGGCCAACCTCGAAGAGGGCCAGGTCATCGACGGCACGGTGAAGAACATCACCGACTACGGCGCCTTCGTGGACCTCGGCGGCATCGACGGGCTGCTGCACGTGACCGACATCGCCTGGCGGCGCGTCAACCACCCCACCGAGGTGCTGACCATCGGCCAGACCGTGAAGGTCAAGATCATCAAGATCAACCACGAGACGCACCGCATCTCGCTCGGCATGAAGCAGCTGCTCGACGACCCGTGGCAGGGCATCGAGGCCAAGTACCCCATCGACCTCAAGATGGCGGGCCGCGTCACCAACATCACCGACTACGGCGCCTTCGTGGAGCTGGAGCCGGGGATCGAGGGGCTGATCCACGTGTCCGAGATGTCGTGGACCAAGAAGAACGTCCACCCCGGCAAGATCGTCGCCACCTCCCAGGAGGTCGAGGTTCAGGTTCTCGAGGTCGACCCCGTCAAGCGCCGCATCTCGCTCGGGCTCAAGCAGACGCTGTCCAACCCGTGGGAGCTGTTCGCCGACAACAACCCCGTGGGCTCGATCGTCGAGGGCGAGGTCAAGAACAAGACCGAGTTCGGCCTGTTCATCGGGCTCGACGGCGACGTGGACGGCATGGTGCACCTGTCCGACCTCGACTGGACCAAGCCGGGCGAGCAGGTCATCGACGACTTCAAGAAGGGCGACACCATCAAGGCCCAGGTGCTGGATGTCGACGTCGAGAAGGAGCGCATCTCGCTCGGCGTCAAGCAGCTCGCGGGCGACCCCTTCGTGTCCAAGGCGAGCGATGAGGGCGCGGCGTCCGGCGGCGACCTGCGCAAGGGCTCGGTGGTCACCTGCGAGATCATCGACGTCAAGGACGGCGGCGTGGAGGTGAAGATCGCCGGCACCGACCTCACCTGCTTCGTGCGCCGCGCGGAACTGGCGCGCGACCGCAACGACCAGCGTCCCGACCGATTCGCGGTGGGCGAGAAGGTCGACGCCCGCATCACCCTGCTCGACCGCAAGGCGCGCAAGGTGCAGGTGTCGGTCAAGGCGCTGGAAATGGCCGAGGAGAAGGAAGCCATCGCCCAGTACGGCTCGGCCGACTCGGGCGCCTCGCTCGGCGACATCCTGGGCGCGGCGCTGAAGCGCCAGCGCGACAACCAGGGCTGACACACCCGCGCGCGGGCCGCCTTGTGCGGCCCCGTCCCGACCCGAACTAGGCCCGCGCGGGGCTTCCCCGCGCGGGCCTTTTCGTTTCGACTTGGGACGGGAAGATTCCGTCATTGCGAGCACAGCGAAGCAATCCAGGCGGCTGCGGTTCTGGATTGCTTCGCTGCGCTCGCAATGACGGCCGGGGATGACAGTGGCAAAAGAGCCTTGTGTCTACACCATGGCCAGCCAGCGGAACGGGACGCTTTACACCGGCGTGACCTCTAACCTCGCCGAGCGCGTCCACCAGCACAGAACCGGCGCCATGCCCGGTTTCACAAGCTGCTACGGCTGCAAGCTGCTTATCTGGTACGAGCACCTACCCACTATTCTCGACGCGATCACGCGCGAGAAGCAGATCAAAGGCGGGTCGCGGCGGAAGAAACTGGCCCTCATCGAAGCCATGAATCCGGCTTGGGCCGACCTTTACGAAATTCTCAACGCGTGACGCCGTCACGACTCGCATGGAAGTAATCCAGAATCGCGCCCGTCTGGATTGCTTCGCTGCGCTCGCAATGACGATCTCCCACTTCAATGAGCACCATGCCTCCCCACGCCCTCGGTATCGACTTCGGCACCACGAATTCCACCGTGGCGGTCGCCGACGAGAACGGCCGCGTCCGGTCGCTGACCTGGCCTTCCGCGGCCGGTCCCACGGACGTGTTCCGCACCGCACTGACATTCTGGAGCGAGGGCCGGGCACCGCGCGCGGTCGTGCGGCACGCCGGTGGTCCACAGGCGCTCGAGCGCGCGCTGGCGCCCGACGGCAACGGGCGGTTCGTGCAGTCGATCAAGACATACCTCGCCACCGCGTCCTTCTCCGACACGCGGCTGTTCGGGCAGCGCTTCACCATCGAGGCGCTGGTCGCGACTTTCCTGGGCCACCTGTTCGAGGGCGAGCGCGACGTCCTCGGCCTGCCCGCGGTAGGGGGCCGCCCGGTGGTGTTCGCGGGTGGCAGGCCGGACGAGGCGGTGGCGGTGGCGCGGCTCGGCACGGCCTACGCGCAGGCCGGTCTGCCGCGGGTGGACCTCGCCTTCGAGCCGCTGGGCGCGGCCTATTGGTACGCCCGCGACCTCGCGCGGGACGAGACCGTGCTGGTGGCGGACTTCGGCGGCGGCACCAGCGATTTCTCGGTGATCCGCTTCACCCGCGACGCCCGCGGACGTCTCGAAGGCACCCCGCTCGCCCACGCGGGCGTGGGGGTCGCGGGCGACACGTTCGACTACCGCCTGGTCGACGCCCTGGTGTCGCCGCGGCTCGGCAAGAACTCGCACTACCGCTCCTTCGGCAAGCTCCTGCCCTTTCCCGCCTACGTGCACGCGGCCTTCGCGCAGTGGCACCAATTGTCCTGGCTGAAGACCTCCAAGGTCATGGCCGAACTTCGCAGCTTGGCGGCCGCGAGCGACGCTCCCGAGCGGATCGAGGACCTCATCACCTTCCTCGACATGGACCTGGGCTTCGAGCTCTACCGGGCGGTCGGCGCCGTGAAGGCGCGGCTGTCGGAGGCGGAGGTGGCGGAGCTCGCCTTCGCGAGCGGCGGCGTGAGCCTGGCGGCGCGGGTGACGCGCGCGGAGTTCGAGGGCTTCATCGCCGACGACCTCGCGCGCATCGCGGGGGCGGCCGACGCGGCGCTGGCCGAAGCGGGGCTCGGCGTCGACGACATCGACGCCGTGTTCCTGACGGGAGGCACGTCCTACGTGCCAGCCGTGCGGCGGCTGTTCGTCGAGCGGTTCGGGGATGCGCGCCTGCACACCGGCAACGCGTTCCAGTCGGTGGCCTCGGGCCTGGCGCTGCTCGCCGCCGACCGGGCGCGCTCCGGGCCGGGATGGTGAGCCGGGTTCCCGGATCGGTGGTGGCCGAAAACGAAGCCGCGACCGCGACGATCACGGCGGACGATCCGATCATCCCGCGAAGGAGGAATCCGTGCCACGTTTCCTGACCCTGGCGGTTCTCATCCTCCTGTCGGGTTGCGCGAGCCCGGCCGGGCACGACTTTTCCGGCGCCTTCGTGGGCGTCACCGGCGGCGCGGTCACGAACCGCTGACGGGAAAGACGCGGCGCCGAATTCTTCTAAACATAAATCGGTTTCGGACATTTCCTCTCGTGACGGCGCAGGCCAAGCTGGCCGGAACGCGTCATGAGGGAGGGTTCGCCTTGTTGAAGATCTACCTGCTTGGAGCCGTGGTCGCCTCGTCGGTCCTCGCGATGCCCGCGTCCGCGGCCACCAACGCTCCAACCCTGCAGGACCAGGAGCAGGCCGCCTGCTACGACGACGTCCAGCGCCTGTGCCAGGCCGACGTGCCCGACGTCGACAAGGTCACGGCCTGCATGAAGACCAAGCGGTCCCAGGTCAGCGCCAAGTGCGCCAAGTTCTACAAATAGCTCAGGCGCGCTTCGCCGCGGCATTCGGGGCTGTCAGAGCGGCGCGCAGGGCCGGCGCCCTGTTGGCCACGAACCAGGGAACCCGCTCGGCGCTCATGGGCTTGCTGAGCAGGTAGCCTTGCGCCTGCGCGCACCCCATGCCGCGCAGGGCCAGCGCCTGGTCCATGGTCTCCACCCCTTCGGCCACGGTGGTGATCCCCAGGCTGGCCCCCATTGCCAGGATGGCCCGGATGATGGCCCGGTTTGCGTCGCGCTCCATCTCGGCCACGAACGAGCGGTCGACCTTGATCTCGTCGACCGGAAATTGCTTGAGGTGGATCAGGGACGCGTAGCCCGTCCCGAAATCGTCGAGCGAGATCTTGACGCGCGCGTCGTGGAGGGCATCGAGGACGCGCGCCACGAGCTCCGAGTCGTGCCCCACCATGACGCCTTCGGTCACCTCCAGTTCGAAATGCGCGGGTGGGATCCCGAAGGTCTTGAGGTCGGCCAGGATCGCCCCCGCGAAATCGCCCACGCGGAACTCGTGTCCCGAAGAATTGACCGCGATGCGTCCTACGCCGAGGCCCGCGTCGAGCCAGCCCCCGAGGTCGCGAAGGACGGCCCGCCGGATCGCGGTGCCGATCTCGATGGCGGTGGCGCCGTCCTCGAAGACGGTGTCGAAGGCCGCGGGGCCCAGCAGCCCGCGCTGCGGATGGCGCCAGCGGGCCAGCGCCTCGAAGCCGACCAGGAGGCCGGTCCCGAGGTCGATCTTGGGCTGGTAGTAGGGAACGATCCGCCCCTGCGCCAGCGCGGCCCGGAAGTCGCGCTCCAACTGCGTCCGCCTGTCGAGGATCGCGCGCATGGCGGGACGGAACCGCGTCACCCGGCGGCGGCCCGCCTGTTTGGAGGCGTAGAGCGCGAGGTCGGCGTTCTTGACCAGGTCGGCGGGCGTCTGGCCGTGCTCGGGAAAGGACGCGACCCCCAGGCTGGTGCCGACCGTGATCACGTGATCCTGGTAGCTGACCGGCTTGGCGAGCGTTTCGAGGATCAGGTCGCCGACGGCGCCCGGGTCGTGGTCCTCGTCGAGCTTGAGCACGGCCGCGAACTCGTCACCGCCCAGGCGGGCCGCGAACTCGATCACGGGCGACAGCGAGCCGAGCCGCTGGCCGACGGCCTCCAGCACGCAGTCGCCGGCCGCGTGGCCGAGGCTGTCGTTGACCGATTTGAACAGGTCGACGTCCAGCAGCACGATGTGCAGGTGGGCCTGCCGGGCCGCCGCGGCCTCGACGGCTTGGCCGAACTGCTGCATCCAGCCCTTGCGGCTGAGCAGGCCGGTCAGCGAGTCGTGGTCGGCCGCGTGCCGCAGCTTGATCTCGGACAGCTTCTGCTCGGTGATGTCGGCCGTGATGCCCACCACGTGACCGTGCTCGTTGTCGGCCGGCAGCTTGATGGCGCAGGACTGCAGGTAGCGCTGCGTCCCGTTCGGATGCATGTAAAGGAACTGGACGTCGCTGTCGGGCGGGACGGGCGTGTCATCGCTCTCCCAGGTCACTTTGCCGCGGTCGATCGCGTGCACCCGCTTGGCGAAGTTCTCGATGGGTTCGCGGCGATTGCCCAGCAGGTCCACCGCGTTGGCGGTCCGCGACACGATCCCCGACGCCACGTCGAGGTCCCACACCACCATCTTGCCGATGCGCAGCGCCGCTTCCAGCCGGATCTCGCTGGCTTCCCGCTCGATCTCCAGGCGCTTGCCGTCGGTGACGTCCCGTAGCGTGCCCGTCACGTGGGCCGGTCCGCCGTCGGGGCTGGCGACGACCCGGCGCGTCACGCTGATCCAGCGCACCTCGCCCGTCCCCTCGCGGACCACGCGGTAGCAGCCTTCCGGCAGGCCCGGCGCGGCGTCCGCCAGGGACGCGCGGTCGTCGGCATGGACACGATCGAGAAAGCCCTGCCCGGAAGCCGCGGCGCCGTCGCTCAGCCCGAGGATCCGATTGAGTTCGGAGGACCAGAACCAGGATTCGTGATCCAGGTCGAAGCTCCACAGCCCGACGCCCACGTCGGCCAGGGCCGCCAGCCAGTCGGTCCCTTCGGGGCCCACCGACGCGACCCCGCGGTCCGCAGAAAGGAAGGAAGCGGCCGTCTGACCGTCCTGCGGCGGCTCGTTGATGGGCATGCTGGGGCTCTGCGGAATGAACGCCGGCTCGTCATGATTAGGGCATTCCACGAACACTAAGCGGCCCAGGTTAATTAAAGTTGACACCGGCCCGGTTGCTCCGCCGGACTGGCCGTCCACCGCCGGGGCGACGCCCCGGCCCCATGGGAACCGTTCGCCATGCACGCGCTCGATTTCACCGCCCCCTACCCGTCCGCCCGCTCGCCGGTGTTCGGGCGGGACGCGGTCGCGACCTCCCACCCGCTCGCCTCGCAGGCCGGGATGGCGATGCTGATGCGCGGCGGGAACGCCGTGGACGCGGCGGTCGCGGCCGCGGTGGCGCTGACCGTGGTGGAGCCGACCGGATGCGGGATCGGCAGCGATGCCTTCGCGATCCTGTGGGACGGGACCGCGCTGCACGGCCTGAACGCGTCCGGCCGCTCGCCCGCGGGATGGACCGCGGAGCGCTTCGCGGGACGGACCGCCATGCCGGAGCGGGGCTGGGACGCGGTGACGGTGCCGGGCGCCGTCTCGGCCTGGGTGGAGCTGGTGCGGCGCTTCGGGCGCCTGTCGCTGACCGAGGTCGTGGCCCCGGCGATCCGCTTCGCGCGCGAGGGCTTCGCGGTCACCCCCATCGTCGCGACGCTGTGGGCGCGCGGGGGCGAGCTGCTGGGGCGCCAGCCCGGGTTCGCGGATTGTTTCCTGCCGGGCGGGCGGGCGCCGCGGGCGGGCGAAACGTTCCGCTCGGAAGCGCACGCGCGCACCCTGGAGGAGATCGCCGACACGGACGGCGCCTCCTTCTACACGGGCCGCTTGGCCACGGCCCTCGCGGACCACGCCCGGGCGAACGGCGGCGTGCTGACCGCCGACGACATGGGCCGGCACCGCGCCGACTGGGTCGACACCCTGTCGACGCCCTTCGCGGGCGCGGTCGTGCACGAACTGCCCCCCAACGGCCAGGGCATCGCGACGCTGATGGGCCTGGGCCTGCTGGAGGCGCGCGGGCTTCCGGCCGGCGGCCCGGACGATCCCGAGACCGTCCACCTCGCGGTGGAGGCCACCAAGCTGGCGCTGGCGGACCTCGGCGAGCACGTGGCGGACCCGGACGCCATGCGGGTCCTGCCGCGCGCGCTGCTCGACCCCGCCTATCTCGGCGAGCGCGCCCGCCTGATCGACCCCGCGCGGGCGGGCGACCCCCGCCACGGCGCGCCGGGACCGGGCGGCACCGTCTGCCTCGCGACGGCCGACCGCGACGGCCGCATGGTGTCCTTCATCCAGTCCAACTACATGGGGTTCGGGTCGGGCGTGGTGGTACCCGGCACGGGGATCAGCCTGCAGAACCGCGGCGCCGGCTTCACGCTCGCGCCAGGCCACGCCAACACGGTGGCGCCCCGCAAGCGGCCGTTCCACACCATCATCCCCGGCTTCGCGACCCACCCGGACGGCCGCCCGTTGATGGCCTTCGGGCTGATGGGCGGCCCGATGCAGGCGCAGGGCCACCTCCAGCTCGCGCTGCGCATCCTCGCCTACGGCCAGAACCCGCAGGCCGCGGCCGACGCACCGCGCTGGCGCGTGCTGGACGGGCGCCGGCTCGCGGTGGAGCCCGGCATGGCTCCGGCGCTGGTCGATGCGCTGAGGAGCCGCGGCCACGAGATCGTGGTGGAGCGGACCGACGCCGACTTCGCCTTCGGCGGCGCCCAGGTGGTGCTGCGGTCGGGCGACGGCTACGTGGCGGGATCCGATCCGCGCAAGGACGGGCAGGCGGTGGCCTGGTAGGTCGGGCAGATCGCCGGGAGGTGGGCCCGGACTTGCGCCGCGGACCCGAACCGTGCAAGGCGGGTCACCCCCTGACGGCGCGCTCCGCGAGTTCTCGGCCATGCACGACCCCGTTCCCGGCGCCACGGCCGAGCCCCCCAATCCCGTCCCGAGCCGCGACGCCTTCCGCGACGCGATGGCCCGGCTGGGCGGCGCCGTGACCGTGGTGACAACGGACGGGCCCGCGGGCCGGGCCGGCTTCACGGCCTCGGCCGTGTGCAGCGTCAGCGATTCGCCCCCGACCCTGCTGGTGTGCCTGAACCGCAGCGCCTCCGTGTACGACATCTTCAAGATGAACCGGTCGCTCTGCGTCAACACGCTGGCGCACGACCAGGAGCGCATCGCGACCCTGTTCGGCGGCCGCACCCCCATGGCCGACCGTTTCGCGGCCGCGACCTGGACCACCCGCGACACCGGCGCGCCCGTGCTCGGGGACGCGCTCGCGACCTTCGACTGCCGGGTGACCGAGATCGTGGAAAGCGGTACGCACGACGTGCTGTTCTGCGCCGTGCTGTCCGTGAGCGCCGCCCCGGGCCGCAACGGGTTGATCTACTTCGCGCGACGCTTCCACACCGTGACGACGGCGGACTGAGCGGCCCGCGCTGGCACGGCGCTTGCGACCGCACCTTCGGTCATCAAGCGGAGCTGTTTTTCCATGAACGCGAGCCTTCCCCGGGACGCACAGGGCCCGGCTCGGGACGGACGCCTCCCGTGACGACGCCGTCGGCCGACGTCCTGCGGACCACCATCCTGGCGGGAACCCTGGCGCCCGGTGGCCCGACCCGGGGCGACCTGCCTCCGGCCTGGGCGCGGACCTCGCCCGAGCCCGCCTGGGCCGAGCGCCTGCTGCGCGCCCACGCGCCCGGACAGGGCTCCGACGGACCCGTTTCGCATCCCGCCGTCCCCTCCCCCGACAACCCCCTCCACGCGCTGACCGTGACGGGCCTGCTCGAGGCCTATGCGTCCGGCCGCACCGACCCGTCGGCGGTGATGCGGGCGGTGACCGAGCGCATCGGGAGCCACCCGTCCGGCCGCGACGCCGTGCTGTCTTTGCTGCCGGGCGCGGCCGAAGCTGCGGCGGCAAGCACGGCACGCTGGGCGGCGGGCACGGCCCGGCCGCTCGAAGGCGTGCCGGTGGGCGTCAAGGGCATCATCGACGTGGCGGACGCGACCGTCACCTGTGGCTCCAAGCTCACCGGAGACCGCATCGCGGGAGCCGACGCGACCGTGGTGGCGCGCCTGCGCGCGGCGGGCGCGATCCCGGTCGCGATGCTCGCCACGACCGAGTTCGCCTGCGGCTCCGCCCACAACCCGCGTCACGGCCCGGTGCGCAACCCCTGGGACGGCACGCGCTGGACGGGCGGGTCGTCGGCCGGATCGGGCGCGGCGCTGGCGGCGCAGCTGATGCCGCTGTGCCTCGGCACCGACACGGGCGGCTCGATCCGCATCCCGGCGGCCTTCTGCGGCATCACGGGGCTGAAGCCCACGCGCGGGCTGGTCCCCCGCACGGGCGTGGCGCCGCTCTCCTGGACGCTCGACCACGTGGGTCCCATGGCCCGCTCGGCCCGCGACCTCATGGCCGTCATGCCGGTGGTCGCGGGGCCTGACGGGCAGGACCCGTCGTCGGCGGGCTTCTACGCGGGCGACCGAGCCCGGCCGGCGATGCGTGGCCTGCGGATCGGCGTGCCGGAACGGTGGTTCACCGAACTCGTGGACGCGGCCGTGCTGGACGCGTGGCGGGCCGCGCTCGCCGTCTTCGAGCGACTCGGCGCGGCCCTCGTCCCGGTCGACCTCGGCGAAATCGAGCCGGCGCACCTCGACGGCTACCTCATCCTCATGGCCGAACTCGCGAGCCTGCAGGAACCCGCGCTCGACCGCATGGAGCTGTTCGACCCCGGCACGCGGGCGCGCATCGAGCAGGGCCGGGCTTTCTCGGCCGTCGATTACCTGCGTGCCCTGCGGCGGCGGCCGCTGGTGCAGAACAAGGTGCTGGCCGCGATGGCGGATGTCGACGTGCTGGTGACGCCCGGCGTGGGCTGCGAGGCCGTCACCCTGGACGACCTTGCGGCCGAGGTGGACGGACGCCGCGAGCCCATGGGTCGCGTGGTCGCGCGCAACACCATGCTGTTCGACGTGACCGGCCAGCCCGCCCTCATGCTGCCCGCGGGCCGCGGCCGGACCGGGTTGCCGGTGGCGATCCAGGTGGTGGGCCGCCCCTACGACGACGCGCTCTGCCTGTCGGTGGGCGAAGCCTTCCAGGCCGCGACCGGCCACCACCTGGGGTCGCCGGGGTAACGAATGGGCTTGGCGCGACGGCCACAGCCGCCCGTCGCGCGATCCGGTAGCAAGCCCGAACCGAGGCCGAAACAGACCGGGCCGGCTCGGGTGCGCGCTCGGCTTTGTTGCAGCGAATACACACCCCCGATCTTCCATGTGGGGGAGCGGATCGCCGGCTTGCACGATTTCCTTTAGGTTGAGTAGATTCAACCTACGAGTTGAGATCAGCATCGATTCCGACCTGCCCCAGGGCAACGGTGCGCTGCCATCGCCGGCTCCAGGAGTGACGCACGCGACATCTCGGCCGTGCGGAACCCAAGTTCGACAGTGTAGCGGCGCGTCAACCACCCTTGGCAGGAGTTGAAGAAGCATGTCCGTCATCCGGATCTTGAATGAGGAAACCGTTCCGCATTGGAAGTCGTACCACGTCTGCAAGAATTTCGAGGATGCCGTGGTCAGGATGGCGGCCGAAAGCAGACTGGACCTGCAGACTCGCTTCCGCATCAAAGAACACTTCGGCGATGCGAACTATACCCAATATGTCAGCCGCGGCAGGATCATCTCCATCGGGCTGACCGCGCACGAGCGCCTCGCGGGTGCGAACCGATCGAGCCTGCTCTACCTCGACCCGGGAAACGACCGGGTGGCCGACGACGTCGACCTTCGCCGCATCGCGCAGTGCACCGGACGCGGGCAGGCCGCGTCCAACGTCGTCCTGCTCGGCAACCGCGCCAACCGGCTCGGCCCGTACCTTCCGAAGAAGACCACGCGGCGCTGCGACCTGCCCCCGGTCGACTTCTACGACCAATCCGGACAGGACAGCGACCCGCGCCGCCTGACGATCGTCAACCACCTCGCGGATGACAGCCTCGCCCGGCACATCGTCCACCGCTTCCTCGGCGCCAGCGATTTCCTGATCGACTGCATCGGGACGCGCTGCGACCGGCACAACCGCGTGCGCGGCCTGACCGACGCCGAGGTGGGCGAAGAAGTGCCGAGCCTGCACATCCACGTGGGACTCCCGGCGCGCGGGACGGACCGGCTGCGCCTGAGCGACAGCTGGCAGAGCCGTGTTCCGGTGCTGCTGTTCGACGTGCTCGAAGCCGGAACGGAGGGTGGTCCGCTCGACCAGGGCAGGAACGAGCACGACGTCCTCCTGTGCAAGACCTATGACGACGCCTGCACGTTCCTCGCCCTGCTCCTCGACTCGCCGAACCTGCGCCGCTCCCTCGTCGCGAACGGACGCGCGTCGGCGGCCCCGGCCGCCCGGCGCTGGGCCGAGATCGCGCGGGACCTGGCCGCATGACGCTGCGCATCGGCTGGCTCACGCCCTTCACGAACCGCAGCGGGGTGGGGACCTTCAGCAAGGCGGTCACCGACGCGTTCCCCGACAGCCATGCGGGAGAAGCACTCGACGTGACGATCATCGCGCCACTCACCGACGGGCTCTATCGGAGCCGGCACCGCGTGGTCGACATCGCCTCGGCCGCGGCCGACAGCGGTTTTTACGCCCTGTTCGACCTGCTCGTCTTCAACATCGGCAACAACGCGCCCTATCACGAGAAGATCTTGGAGGTGCTGCGCCACTTTCCCGGGATCGTGGTCTGTCACGACTACGTCTACCAGCACCTCCTGGCGCACATGGTTTACGGCAAGGCGAACTCGTTCGCCGACTACATCGCCCTGATCGCCCGGTACGGCAGCGCGAAAAGCCTCAGGGTCGCACGCCAGTCCAACATCACGCGCGCGTGCGGCCTGTTCTACGCGCCCTGGGACTCCGACGTGAGCGCGTCCGAGCCCCTCGCCGCGCCGCTGCTGCAACTCGCCTCCGCCCTGGTGGTCCACTCGGCCTTCGCGGAACGCTACGCCCGCGACCGGTTCGACGGACCGATCCTGCGCCTCGGCATGCCCCACGACCAGCGACCGCGGACCGAGGATCGCGGCGCTCCGGTCCTTCCGGGCCGGAGCAGCCGGAGGACGGTGCTGGCGTCCTTCGGCCACATCCAATCCACCAAATGCATCGACGACGTCATCCGCGCCATCGCCGGGTCCGCGCCCCTGCGGGAGTCGGTCCGCTACGTCGTCGCGGGGTTCGCGGGGGACGTGGCCTACATGACGCTCCTGCGCGACCTGATCCGCGAGCACGGGCTCGGCACTGCCGTGGAGCTTCGCCCGAACCTGTCGGACCCGGATCTGGAACGACTGGTCGCCGAGGCGGACGGGTTCGTCAACCTCCGTTACCCGAACACCGAGGGCGCGTCGGTTTCACTGATCGAGCAGCTCGGGACCGGCAAGCCGGTCATCATCCTCGATACGGGCTGCTACGCCGAGGTGCCGGACGACGCCGCGATCAAGGTGGCGCGCCCTCGCGACATTCCCGCCCTGGCGGCCGCGCTCGACCGGATGACCGCCGGCGGCGGCGACCTCGCCGACATGGGGCAACGCGGGCGAAACTACGCGATGCGTCAGTCGTGCGACAGCTACGTGGCAGGCCTCCTCGGCTTCCTGCGCGGCGAGCAACCCCTTCTGGAGCGGCGCGGCTTGGCCCACGGGCGCTGCCTCATCGACGTCGAAGCACCCGAGCGATCCGGTGCCCCGGACCGCAGCCCCTGGGCCAGCGCGCTGTCGACGGCCCGCACGACCTTCGACCTGCTGGACACGGGGTCGCTGGCGACCGACCCCCTGCTCATCCGCGATCTCGGGCCCGATCGCATCGCCGACTACGTCCAGGCCGCCGTCATCCGGGATGGAACGAACCGGCACCTCCCCGAGGCCCTGCGGGCCTTCTTCCGCGACAAGGCGGACGTGTACCTCTTCGTCCGGACCTTGCAGATCGTCCGCGACGCGGCCTTCGACGGCGACCCGGACTCGCTCGAAGCCCTGCCGGCCGTCTGTCCCCACGGCGACGCCACGTTCTGGGAGGTCGTCGCCGCCATGGGCCTGCCCGTGCTGTCGGTCGTGGCCCAGCACGCCTTCTTCAAGGTCGCGCCGGATGAGACGATCTGCCCGGTCGAACCGGATCGAGCCTCGGACCCGATGCTCGTCCCGCTGCAGATCGCCGACGCCCTTTCGCATCGGAACCGCGCGAAGCTCGTCGCGCCGCCCGAGGACCTGGACCGCCTGATCGGGTGGTTGCGGCGAGGGCCCGCCGAGGAAACGGACCAGCATCTTGAGCCGCTCGCCGTCGGGGGCCGCGTCGCGGTAGGCTCACCGGAGCAGCGCCGCCACCTGCGGACCCGCGGTTTCTTCAAGGCATCGGGCGATCACGTCTGGAGCGGGGCGGACTACGCCACGGTCCAGCTGCTTCCGGCACCGAAGGCGCGGCGGATCATCGTGTCCGGTCAGGCCCTCGACCCGAGCCTGCCCGTGACCATCACGGCCACCGTGCAGACCGCCGCGGGGCCGGTCGCCTCGAAGGCCGCGACCGGCGTCACGAGTTTCGACGTGGAGATTCCCTCTTCGGGCAGGCCCGTGCCGGGATCGCCCCTGTCCCTGGTCATCCGCTCCTCACCCCGCCGGCCCAGGGAGTTCGGCGAATCCGACGATCCGAGGCGGCTCGGGTTCTGCCTTTACGCGGTTTCGGTCGCGTGACCGGACCCCGCCCGTTCGCACCGAGGGAGGTCGCGCCATGAGATTGCTCGTCTACGGAGGATGTCACGCGCTGGTGATCAAACGCCTCATCGACACCCTGGGCGTCCCGGGTCGGCACAGCGTCGACCTGCTGATCAACTACCACCTGATCGCGACCCGAACGCCGTTCCCCTACGATGACCTGACTCTCTACGACGCGGTCGTCTACTCGCCCGTCGAGAACAAGCAGGAGTACAACACTCACCTGCTCGACGCGGCCTGCGCCGACGCGGGCGTTGCCGCGATCCGCTTTCCCTGGCTGGAATGGCACGGCTACACCCCGGGGATCCGCAAGGGGATGTTCTGGAGCCAGCACCGCTGGCACTTCCCCGAACTGATCGGCCTGAGCCGCCGCTTCGCCGACCTTCCAGCCTTCGTGGCCTATGTCGGCGATCACTATCCGTCCGAAGCGACGATCGCCGATAACTTCGCGTCTTCGACCAACCGGCTGGTCTCGCAGGAAGACAGGTTCGCCTGCGAGGTGCGCGTCAGCGACTTCATCCTGGAAAATTACCGGGACCGCCGCATGTTCATGATCCCGGATCACCCCACCCTGCCGCTCTACCGCTTTCTCCTGCGGGAGCTCGAGCGGGCCCTTGGCGTGAGGCTCGTCGATGCGTGGCCCGACGATCTGCCCGAACCGCAGCCCGAGGAGCTCACGCCGATCTTTCCGCGCGTGGCGGCGGCGCTTGGACTGGCTTTCGACGGGAGCGGGGGCGGGCCGCTGCAGGCCCGAGCCTTGGAGGACCTCCTGGCCCTGCACTTCCGCCTGGGCCAGACCTGCGGCGCGGTGGCCTAAAGCGTCGATGATCTGGCACGCAGGGGACGGAAGAAGGCGCGGATGTCCTCGGCCAGGAGGGCGGGCTGCTCCAGCGCGGCGAAGTGCCCGCCCCTCGGCATGGGCGTCCAGCGTGTGACGTCGAACACGCGCTCGACCCAGGAGCGCGGCGGCATCACAATCTCGCGCGGGAAGACCGCGACGCCGAGCGGAGGCCGGACGCGCTCGGATGGCCCGAAGGCGAGCGGGCACAGGCGGTTCTCCTTGTAGAGCCGCAGCGACGCGTCGACCGTCCGGCCGAACCAGTAGAGCGAGATGTCCGTCAGCAGCACCTCCATGGGAATGGCGCGCTCCACCTCGCCGTCGCAATCGCTCCAGGCCCGGACTTTCTCGGCGATCCAGGCCGCGAGGCCGAGCGGCGAGTCGGTCAGGGCGTAGGCGAGCGTTTGCGGCTTGGTCCCGTGCAGGTGGGCGTAGGCGCCTTCCGCGGCCGCCCAGGCGGCCGCCTCGTCCAGGAAAGCCTGCTCCTCGGGCGTCACGGGTGGCGCTTCCACGCCCAGGTGCGGCCGGTAGCTGCCCGGAATGAAGTTGAGGTGGACGCCCACGACCGCTTCGGGACAGCGGCGGGCCAGCCAGGTCGAGACGCCGGCGCCGATGTCGCCCCCCTGCGCCCCGAACCGGTCGTAGCCGAGCCCCTGCATCAGCCCGCGCCACAGCTCCGCGATGCGCCGCGAGCTGACACCCGGTTGCGCCGGTCCCGGCGAGAAGCCGTAGCCCGGCAGGGAGGGGACGACGACGTGGAAGGCGTCGGCCGGGTCGCCCCCGTGCGCGGCGGGGTCCGCGAGCAGCGGGATGAGCTGCTCCATCTCGACGAAGGAGCCGGGCCAGCCGTGCGTGACGATCAGCGGCAGGGGCGCGGGCCCCTTGCCAGGCTGATGCACGACATGGATGTCGGCCCCCTCGACCGTGGCCATGACCTGCGGCAGGCGGTTGAGGCGCGCTTCCTGCGCGCGCCAATCGAAGCGGTTCAGCCAATGGTCCGCGAGCCGCTCCATGAACGCGAGAGCGGCGCCGTCCTCCCAGCCCTCGCGGTCGAAGGGCGCGGGCCGGCGGGCCGAGCGGAGGCGGCGGCGCAGGTCGTCCACCTGCTCATCGGGGATCGCGATCCGAAAGGGACGGATGTCCATGCCGTGCGGCCTCCGAAGCGGGTGATCGATCGTCGCATTGACGAAAACGGGCCGCACGACGATTGATCTCGGACATTTGCACCGGACTTGTGCATCGAACAACCTGCTGATTCCGTTCGATTTCAGCATTGATGCGAAAGTTTTGATTTATGCACTGCCCACCCCAGGTCTTTGCGCGGCCTTCGCATTTTCGAAGGCTCTCGTTATATGATGCGACACGCCCTGAGGGTCCATTACGCCATGGTCGACAAAAGCGATCCATCCGGTGATGTTAAGATTATCATCCATGAAAGCCAGGTCGAAATCGCTCGACGCTATGGTGCTAAAATACATCGGACTTCCGCACCTACTAAGCGTCTTCAAACGCCAGACGTGCATTTTTGGGTTGAGAGCATTGAAAATGTATTGGGTAATAAGGACACTTATGTCGCCGTATTTACAACCGTCGCCTCGGCCACTTTGTTCTTTAATGCCCTCAAGTCTACGTTGCATGGAGCGGCAAGCGTTGTTAAAGCGGCCCGATCGCTGGGGGATGTCATCACCAAAAAGCAGGAAAGAGAAGCCGCTACGCGGGATACTGCAAGGCTTGCCCGGCAAGAAAAGGCTGCCGAAAGAAGGAAAGCTACAACGCTAGCTATTGCCCAAGGCAAAGAGGCTACAAGGCTGGCTATTGCCAAGGATAAAGAAGCTACAAAGCTCGCCATTGCCAAGCAAGCTACCGAGAGTAAGGAAGCCGCACGAGCCGCTAAGATCAAGAAAGTTGCCGAGGAGAAGGCCACGCGGATTACTAGGGCCAATAAGATTGCCACAGAGCCAGACCTTCCACCCTCGCGTAAGTCTTGATCTATGCAATGCCGTAGGTTTGCACGATAAGCCTGACGCCGCGTTCAATTCGGAACGGCAGGTCTGCGCGAATGGCGTTGATGTCGATGCCCAAAGAAAACTGAAAATTTGTAAACCCCTGCCACAAACCAAATAATTCTTCCGATACCTGCTGGGGATCGAGAGCGATCAGCTCCCCGCGTCCAATGCCGGCAGTCAAAAGCGCGGCCAAGTTCGCGCGGGTGCGTCCAGGACCCAGATCGTAGAAGGCGCGGGCTAGCTCCTCGTGGCGCCGAAGCTCCCCCGCGACCACGTTATAAAAGTCGATCGCGGGCTTGCTTGTCAGGAATGCCATGATGCCCATGCCGAACGCTCGCAGCTGATCGGCGATCGGCATCTCGGGGCCGGCGAAATGGACACCTTGGGCCTGCTCGATGCGCTCCATCTCGCGCAGCACAGCGGCTTTGAACACCGCCGTCCGATCGGGATAATGGCGGTAGAGCGTTACCTTTGACACGCCGGCTTTGGCCGCGATGGCCTCGATCGAGGTCGCCTGCACTCCCTTTTCGAGGAACAATGCCCATCCCGCTTCAAGGATGGCCCGCCCCTTGTCGTGGTCCCGAGGTCTACCAACGGGGCGAACTGCCGAAACGCGTCTCACGATTTTGCTTGACCCTCCAATTCCACACTCGCATTAGTGAACGGTATCGTTCATAATTATGCCGGGGGTCACGATGTCATTCAAGGGTCATTGTCTGTGCGGAGCCGTTCACTACGAGTCGAGCGGCCCTGCGGTCTTCATGGGGAACTGCTACTGCGCCGACTGCCGCCGTGAAAGCGGCAGCGGGCACATCACCGCCGTCGCGGTTCCCGATCCGACGCTGACCATAACCGGCGCGACGCAGGACTTTACGAAGCCTGCCGACAGCGGCCAGACCATCCGCAACACCTTCTGCTCGGTCTGCGCCACCACGCTTCTCACGCACCCATCCGGCCTGCCGGGGCTCGCCTTGCTGAGAGCCGGTACGTTAGACAATCCCGATCAGGTGGCGCCGCAGGTCAACATGTACGTCACCTGCGCACCGGCCTGGGACAAACCCGCAGCGGGGTTGCAGGATTTTCCCGGGATGGCGTCGTAGGGTCAGGAGCGATGAACCCCGATTACGGCATCGACGCTCCGGGTGTTCGACGCGGCATGCTGATCGCCGGCATCGGAGGCGCAGTTCTGGCGGGAGCGGTCGCGGCGCTCGCTGAACGGACTGCGGGGCCGCTATCGACAACAGCAGCGGTGATCGCTGGTGCGGCGAGTGTCGTGGCCTTCTATGGGCTCGGGATGGCGGCGTACATGACCTATGGCAGCCGGGTCGGAAAGCTCCGAACACGAGAACGCTTGCTCGATCTCGCGCATGCAGTCGTCCCGTGGACCGGGCGGGAAACGGTCTTGGACGTGGGTTGCGGCCATGGCCTCATGATGGTCGGCGCGGCGCGACGGCTGACGACAGGCAAGGCGGTCGGCGTCGATCTCTGGCGGGCTGAGGATCAAGCTGACAACACGCCTGATGCTGCGCGTGAGAACGGCCGCCGCGAGGGCGTGGCGGATCGGGTCAGTGTCGAAACCGGGGATGCGCGCGCGCTTCCCTTCGCCGATGCCTGCTTCGACGTGGTGCTGTCGCATTGGGTCGTCCACAATCTACCCGACGCGGCCGACCGGTCCCGCGCTTTGGACGAAATGCTGCGCGTCCTGAAGCCAGGCGGCGTTTTCGTGCTGGCCGACATCGCGCATCATGCCGACTACAAGCAACATCTCACATCACGCGGTCTGATACAGATGCGTGAGCACACAGGCGGCATCGAAACGCAGGTTATCGGCGCGTTGAGCGGCGGATCATTCCGACCCCAAGCGATTTTTGGATGTCACGCGTAACGTCTGCATAGATCTTGATGTTCGGACCGAATGCTGACGCCGATCATTACATCAGCAAAAGCCCCGAGAGCTGCGCGCGGTCGTCGCGCTGGACAAAACCGAACAGAACCGCGGCTGCTGCGGCGCGGGCGTGCCGAGGCAAGACCTGGTCGGTGAGTTCGCCCGCTGTCCAGAACGACAGGACACCGCGAAACGCGACGGCAAGCTGACCGGGGAGGATGGCCAAGGCCAGGGATCGCGTGGCCGCGGCGAGGTCCTCGCCCGGGCCGAGCGCCTCGGCCCACAGGACGCCGGAGCGCGACGACACGTCGCCGGGGGCCTCGCTCGGCGCGCCGATCGCCCCCATGACGGCGCGGTTCACGGCTGGCGCGTCCAGCATGACGGCCACCGCGATGTCGACGGCTGCAAGGACCCGCCCGACCGCACTGGGGGGCAGCGTCGCCTGGTCGAGACGGTCGTGCATGAGCGCGATGCGCCGCGTCGACAGCGCCAGCATGATCGCAGCCTTGCTGCCGAACTGGTTGAAGGGCGTCGCGAAGCTCACCCCCGCCTCGTCGGCGAGCTCCCGCATCGAGAAGGCCGCGCTCCCCTGCGCGAGAAGGCGTTCGGCCGCATTCAGGACGCGCTCGCGCGTCGGCAGTTTTGGGGGCGGGCGGGTCTTGTCTCGAGACATCAAAGTTTATATCTTGATATAGTTCTTCGCCAAAGACCTTGTGAGCCTTCCCATGACAAACGTCAAAACCTTCCTGATCACCGGCGTCAGTTCGGGCCTCGGTCATGCCTTCGCGGCCGGCGCCTTGGCCGCCGGCCATCGCGTGATCGGCACCGTGCGCCGTCCCGAGGACGCGAAAACCTTCGGAGCGTCGGACCGCGCATTTCCGCTCGTGCTGGATGTGACCGACTACGCGGCGGTTCCGGACGCCGTCCGAAACGCCGAACGCGAGGCAGGGCCGATCGATGTCCTCGTGAACAACGCGGGCTACGGCCACGAAGGCGCGTTGGAGGAATCGTCCATGGACGACCTGCAACGCCAGTTCGCGGCGAACGTGTTCGGGCCCGTGGCGATGACCAAGGCGGTTCTGCCCGGCATGCGCGACCGGCGGCGGGGCCACATCGTCAACGTGACCTCCATGGGTGGGTTCATCACCATGCCTGGCATCACCTTCTACTGCGGAAGCAAGTTCGCGCTCGAAGGTATTTCGGAAGCCCTCGGCAAGGAATTGGCGTCGTTCGGCATCCGCGTGACCGCCTTGGCGCCGGGCCAGTTCCGCACCGATTGGGCGGGTCGCTCGATGGATCGGACCCCGCGGAGCATCGGCGACTACGACGCGGTCATGGACCCGATCCGCACCGCGCGGCAGGCGAAGAGCGGTCACCAGCCCGGCGACCCCAATAGGGCGGCGCAAGCCCTGCTCCGTTTGGTGGAATCCGACACCCCGCCGGTGCGGTTGTTCCTCGGCGAGGACGCGCTTGGCCTCGTGGGACAGAAGCTGGAGCAGATGAAGGCCGAGGTGGCGGCTTGGGCCGACCTGTCCCGCTCGACCAGCTTCCCCGCATGACGGCGACGGCCGCGCGGAAATCCAGCCCGCAACAGCCTACGGGCTGTTGAGACGTCCATCAGGCTGCCGCTGCCGACCGCGACCCTACCCGGTCGCGAGCGCCCGCGCCGCCTACCGCACCGTCCGCGAGCGCGTCGCGCAGGCGCGCCAGACCGATCGGCTTGGTCAGGAACTCGTCGATGCCGGCCTCGAAGCAGGCCTGGCGGTCGTCGGCGAACGCGTAGGCGGTCAGCGCCATGATGCGGGTGGGCGGCGCGCCCGCGTCCCGTTCGGCGACGCGCAGGCGGCGGGCCGCGTCGCGCCCGTCGAGCCCGGGCATGTTGAGGTCCATCAGGATGGCGTCGAACGGGGCGGTCTCGCCCCGCATGGCGGCGAGCGCGGCCTCCAGCGCCAGGACGCCGTCGGCCACGTGGGTGACGTTCGCGCCGATGCGGTCCAGCATCTTGAGCATCACCAGCGTGTTGATCGGGTTGTCCTCGGCGAGCAGCACGCGCAGGTCGGCGCGCACCGGCGCGGGACGCGGCAGCGGGACGGGAGCGGCCGGCATCGCGGCCGCGGCCGCGGCTTCGGCGGTGACGCGCGAGGCCAACGATCGGAGCCGAACGGGCTTGACGAGCCAGCCGTCGAAGGCGGCCGACAGCATCTGCCCGAACGCCCGCCGCTCGGTGGGCGAGAACAGGAGCAGCGCGCGGCCCGCGCCGTCCGCCGTGCCGGCCAGCCGGTTGGCGGCGCCCTCCCCCAGCGCGCAATCGACGATCAGCAGGTCGGGGGCGCCGTGGCTCAGGATCGCCAGCGCCTGCGCCTCGGAGGGGGCGATCGTCACCTTGGCGCCCGCGGTCCCGAGGTCCTGGGCGAGGTAGGGGGCCTGGAAAGGCGAGTCGGCCACGATCAGCGCCGTTCGGCCGGTGAGGTCGGCCAGCGGGGCGCGGACCGCGTCCCCCGCCTGGGGAAGCATCACGCGGAAGCCGAACTCAGAGCCGCCGCCCGGCCGGTCGCCCAGCGTGAGCGCGCCACCCATCAGCCCCACCAGCCGGCGTGCAATGCCGAGGCCGAGGCCCGTGCCGTCCGCGACCGTCCGGCCGCCGCGCTCAAAATCCTCGAAGATGGCGGCGCGTCGGTCGGGCGGCACGCCGGGGCCGGTGTCCGACACGGTGAACGTCAGCCCGCCGCCGTCCGCCGCCACGCGCAGCCCCACGCCGCCCGTTTCCGTGAATTTTACGGCATTGCCCGCGAGGTTGACGAGCACCTGCCGCAGCCGGGCCGCGTCGCCCAAAACCTTGAGGGGGATCTCCGGGTCGAGCCGGCCGGCGATCTCCAGGCCCTTGTCCTGGGCGCGGGGCCCGAGCAGTTCGACCACGCCCTCGACGAGGTCGCCCAGGTCGAAGGGCTCGGCCGCGAGCTCGGTATGGCCGGCCTCGATGCGGGAGAAGTCCAGCACCTCGTCGATCAGGGCGGCCAGCGTGCGGCCCGAACTCTGGACGGCCTCGACATAGGCCTGCTGCTCGGGGTCGAGCGCCGTGGTGCCGAGAAGCTCGGCCATGCCCAAAATGCCGTTCAGGGGCGTGCGGACCTCGTGGCTCACGGTGGCGATGAAGCGCCCCTTGGCGCCGGCCTGCGCTTCCGCGCGCTGCCGCGCTTCGCGCGCGGCCTCGATCTGGCCGAGGTCCAGGGCCAGCTTGGCCTGCGCCTCGGCGACCTGCGCCCAGGTCTGCCGCAACCGGGTCCGGTTGCGGGTCGCCGTGGCGAACAGGCCGAAGCCCACGACTGCCGTCACCCAGGCCACGGCCGGGTTGCCGAACAGGTTCGCTGCGAGTTCGATCATGGCGTTCGGACCATCCAGGGCGGCCGGGACCGCGGCCAGCCCTGGAGCATCCGCACCAAACCTTGCCAAGATATTGCCGGCCGGTCGAAAAACGGCACTTCTGGTTGAATTAACTCAACCAACCGAGGCTCAGGCGGCGTGCACGCGCCGGTCGGCGTCCGAGCGGTAGGACAGCGCCTCGGCGAGGTGCGCCCGGCCGACCGCGTCCGCACCCTCCAGGTCGGCCAGGGTGCGGGCGAGCTTCAGGACGCGGTGGTAGCCCCGCGCGGTCAGCCGCATCTTGTCGCTCGCCTGCCGCAGCAGCGCGAGCCCGCCCGCGTCGACGGCGGCCACGGCCTCGATCGCGGAGGCGGGCGCAGCCGCGTTGGTGGCAATATTGGCCAAGCCCAGCGCGGCGTAGCGCGCGATCTGGATGGCGCGGGCCGCCGCCACCCGCGCCGCGACCTCGGCCGAGCCCTCGCTGGGCGGCGGCAGGATCAGGTCGGCGGCGGTCACGGCCGGCACGTCGATATGCAGGTCGATGCGGTCGAGCAGCGGGCCGGACAGCCGCGCCATGTATTGCGCGATGCAGCGCTCGTTGGGCTGCCTGCGGCAGGCGTAGCCCGGTTCGGTCGCGTGGCCGCAGCGGCAGGGGTTCATGGCGGCCACGAGTTGCACGCGCGCCGGATAGGTGACGCGGTGGTTGGCGCGGGCGATCGACACCTCGCCGGTCTCCAACGGCTGGCGCAGCGAGTCGAGCACGGCGGTCGCGAACTCGGGCAGTTCGTCCAGAAACAGCACGCCGTGGTGGGCCAGCGACACCTCGCCCGGCTTGGCGCCCGCGCCCCCGCCCACCAGCGAGGGCATGGAGGCGGAATGGTGGGGCGCGCGGAACGGCCGGCGGTCGGTGAGCTCCCCGCCGCCGAGATGGCCCGCCACCGAATGCACCATGGAGACTTCGAGCAGCTCGCGCGGGCTGAGCGGCGGCAGGATGGAGGGGAGGCGCGCGGCCAGCATCGATTTGCCGGCCCCGGGCGGCCCGTTCATCAGCAGGTTGTGGCCGCCGGCGGCCGCGATCTCCAGCGCCCGCTTGGCGCTTTCCTGCCCCTTGACGTCGCGCAGGTCCGGGCCGCTGCGCCCGGCGGCCCGGGGCGCGGGCACCGGCCGGCTCAGCACCTGGCTGCCCTTGAAATGGTTGGCGAGCTGGATCAGCGAGCCGGGCGCCAGCACGTCGAGGTCGGCCGCGGCCCAGGCGGCCTCGGGGCCCGAGGCCTTCGGGCAGATCAGGCCCTGGTCGCGCGCGTTGGCCGCGACCGCCGCGGGCAGCACGCCCGCCACCGCCGAGATCGTGCCGTCGAGCGCCAGTTCGCCGATCACCGTGTAGCCCGCCACCGCGTCCGCGGGGATCGCGCCGATGCCCGCCATGATGCCGAGCGCGATCGGCAGGTCGTAGTGGCTGCCCTCCTTGGGCATGTCGGCGGGCGCCAGGTTGACGGTGATGCGCTTGGCGGGCAGCGCCAGGCCCGAGGCGATCAGCGCCGCGCGGACCCGCTCGCGCGACTCGCCCACCGCCTTGTCGGGCAGGCCCACCACCGTGAAGCCGACCGTGCCGTTGGCGATGTGCACCTGCACGTCGACGGGCCGCGCCTCGATGCCCTCGAACGCCACCGTGGCGACCCGGACCACCATGCTGATCTTCCGCTCCGGGCCGTGGAAACGCGGCCGACGGGACGCTAGCCCGAAACCGCGCGGGTGGACAGGTGCGGGGCGCCCTGCAGCCTTCGGAGCCTTGGCGAAGGTCATGGACATGGGCCGCCGCAGTCCTATGACCTTACCACGCCCGCGCCATCCCCATGCCGACCGGACCACGACCCATGACAGAGCCCACCGTCCCCGTCTTCGACGGCCACAACGACACGCTGCTGCGCCTGCTCAAGCCGCGCGCGATGAGCCCGGAGGAGGTGTTCGCGGGCCGCGGCACCGGTGGCCACATCGACCTGCCGCGCGCCCGGGCGGGCGGCTTCGTGGGCGGGATGTTCGCCATCTTCCCCCCGCCGATCACCATGCCGGACATGACCGGGTCGATGCGCGACGGGGCCTACGACATCCCCCTCCCCGAACTGCTCGCCATGGAGGCGGCCCAGGCCTCCACGATCCGCATGGCGAGCCTGCTGCTGCGGCTCGAACGGGCCTTCCCGGACGACCTCGCGGTGTGCCGCACGGTGCCGGAGATCCGCGGTGCGACGGCGGCGGGCCGGATCGCGGCCGTGCTGCACATCGAGGGCGCGGAGGCGATCGACCCCGACCTCGCGGCGCTCGACGTGCTGCACGCGGCGGGGCTCCGCTCGCTGGGCCTGGTGTGGAGCCGGCCCAACCGCTTCGCGCACGGCGTCCCGTTCCGCTTCCCCTCCTCGCCCGACACCGGCGAGGGACTGACGGAGGCGGGCCGCGCCCTGGTGCGGGCCTGCAACGACCGCCGCATCGTGGTCGACCTGTCCCATTTGAACGAGCGCGGCTTCTGGGACGTGGCGGGGCTTTCGAGCGCGCCCCTGGTCGCGACCCATTCCAACGTCCACGCGCTGTGCCCCTCGGCGCGCAACCTCACCGACCGCCAGCTCGACGCCATCCGCGAGAGCCGCGGCGTGGTGGGGCTGAACTTCGCGACCTGCTTCCTGCGTCCCGACGGCGCCATGCGGGCCGACACCGACCTCGACCTGATGGTGCGCCACCTCGACGCCCTCCTGGAGCGCCTCGGCGAGGATGGGGTGGCGTTCGGCTCGGACTTCGACGGCGCGGTGGTGCCCGCGGCCATCGGCAGCGTGGCGGGCCTGCCGGTCCTGATCGACCGGCTCCGGCAGGCGGGCTACGGGGAAGGGCTGCTCCGCAAGGTCGCTTCCGAGAATTGGCTGTCGCTGCTGGAGCGGACCTGGGGCTGAGGCGGCCTGCGAACCACCCGCCTCGGCCCCGCCGCCCCTACTTCCGCGTCATGCCGTAGAGCACCACGTCCTGGGTGGGGCCGACCAGGAAACCCTGCACGTCCGCGCGCTCGGCCGTCTGCTTCACCTCCTGGAACATGATGATGAAGGGGCTGTCGTCGAGCAGCGTCTGCTGCAGGCCCTCGTACAGCGCCTTGCGCTTGTCCGTGTCGCGCTCCTCGACGGCGGCCAGCGTGCGCGCGCTGATGTCGGGGATCAGCCAGGAATTGCGCCAGGCCAGCGGCTTGGTGGGCGGGTTGTCGGAATTGTCGGTGTTGCGCGCGAAGCTGTCGGCGTTGGAATGCGGGTCCATGTAGTCCGGCCCCCAGTAGATGAGCAGCATCTGGTGCTGGCGGGCCCGGTACTTGGTGATCACCGTCTTCTGCTCGCCCGGGATGATCGTCACCTTGACGCCGCCCTGCGCCATGCTGGCCTGGATCGCCTGCGCCATGGTCGAATAGGGCGCCGAGTTGGACGCATCGAGCGTCAGCGCGAACCCGTCGGGGTAGCCGGCCTCGGCGAGCAGCCGCTTGGCCTTGGCGGGGTCGAACGCGTAGGGCGCCTTGTCGAGCGAGGCCCAGAAGCCCGCGGGCCAGAACGTCTGGTGGACCTGGTACTGGCCCTTCAGGAACGAGCCCGCCATGCCGTCGTAGTCGACGAGGTCGTGCAGCGCCTCGCGGACCTTGGGGTTGTCGAGCGGGGGCGCCTTCACGTTGAGCGCCACGTAGTGCAGCGCCGTCTGCGGCGAGACCGTGACGACGACGTCCTTGTCGGCCGCCAGGCTCGCGACCTGGTCGGGCGTGAGGTCGCGGGCGATGTCGGCGTCGCCCTTCTCGATCAGCAGGCGCCGGGCGGCGGGCTCGGGGATGTGGCGGATCACCACGCGCTTGAGCGGCGGCGCGCCCTCGCGGTAGGTCGGGTTGGCGT
>CAXTFJ010000066.1:0-25401 GCA_964243405.1 uncultured Lichenihabitans sp.
CAGGCGCACCAGCCGCGCGCGGGGCGCCTGGGCGGCGAGCCGTCCGCCGAGGCGCACCAGCGCGAGGCGTCGCGCGTCGACGCTGCCCCGCAGCCCGTCGGGCAGGCGAACCCCCGCGAGGTCGAGCCGCTGGCGCGGGCCGGCCAGCAGGTCCGCGCCCGAGGGCAGGATGCGGATAGTCGCCCGGAGCCCCGCGCGCCGGTCATCCAGCAAGCGCAGAACCGCGGTGGTCTGCCGCCCTTCCAGCCGGTCGACGGCCGCCGCGAGGTCCAGGAGAACCGGTACCGCGAGTTCCGCGGCACCGGTGGGGGTGGGGGCGCGCAGGTCGGCGGCGTGGTCGATTAGCGTCCAGTCGGTCTCGTGCCCCACGGCCGAGATCAGCGGCAGGGTGCCGGCCCCGACGGCGCGGACGACGGCCTCGTCGTTGAAGCCCCACAGATCCTCCAGCGAACCGCCGCCGCGGGCCACGATGATGACGTGCGGGGCCGGGATCAGGGCGTGCCCGGCGAGCGCGTTCAGGCCCGCGATGCCGCGCGCCACCTCCTCCGCGCTGGTTTCCCCCTGCACCCGCACCGGCCAGACGATCACCCGGCGGGGAAAGCGCCCGGCGATGCGGTGGAGGATGTCGCGGATCACCGCGCCGGTCGGCGAGGTGACGACGCCGATGACGCCGGGCAGGAACGGGATCGGCCGCTTGCGGGCGGCGTCGAACAGCCCTTCGGCCGCGAGCCTGCGCCGCCGTTCCTCGAGCGCCGCCATGAGCGCGCCCGCACCCGCGAACTCCATCGCCTCGATGACGATCTGGTAAGACGACTTGCCCGGGTAGGTCGTGACCTTGCCGGTCGCCACCACTTCGAGCCCTTCCTCGGGCCTGACCTTGAGGCGCGCGAACGTCCCCTTCCAGATCACGGCGTCGATACGGGCCGACTCGTCCTTGAGCGAAAAGTAGGCGTGACCGGAGGAATGCGGACCGCGGTAGTTCGAAACCTCGCCGCGTACGCGCACGTAACCGAACCGGTCCTCCACGGTGCGCTTCAGCGCGCCCGCGAGCGCCCCCACCGTGAACTCCTGGTCGTTGGAGGGCGGCGTTCCCGTGCCCTGACCCGCCGCCTCCGTCGCCGAGGCGGCCGGCGCTTCGGGCGGGCGCGGGCGAGACGATCTCGGTTTCAGCATGGTGCCAGACTTATCCCAGGGCGGCCCCGATGTCGCGTCAGTCGCTCCTGTCCGCGAACGTCTCGAACTCGTCGAGCCGCCTGGACAGGCTCGTCAGCCGCGACAGGATCACGGCGAGGAAGCACAGGATCAACCCGCCCACCAAGCAGGTGACCTGGATCGCGAACTCCCCCTCGGTGGGGGCCTTGCCCGTGCTCAGCAGGGTACTCAGAAGCCCAAGGCAAACGATCAGGATGCCGCAGGCGGCCGCCAGGATGGTCATGAGACCGCGCTCCATTCTCGGGCGCCATCAACACGAGAACGGCCCGGCGGATCAAGGTCGGGGATGAAGCGGTGACAACACGGGATTATCCGGTGTAGTGCCGCGCTGCACCGGCACAGGACGCCCGGGGCTTTGGGGGGCCGTGTGAAAGTTCTGATCCTCGGCTCGGGCGGCCGCGAACATGCGCTTGCTTCTTCGCTCGCCGCGAGCCCCGGCTGCGGCGAAGTCCTCGTCGCGCCCGGCAATCCCGGTACGGCCGCGCTGGGGCGCAACCTGCCCGTCAAGGTGGATGATCCCGAGGCCGTGCTCGACCTGGCGCGGCGCGAGGGCGTGGGCCTCGTGGTGGTCGGCCCGGAAGCGCCGCTCGTCGCAGGCGTGGCCGACCGGCTCGCGGAGGCCGGGATCGCGGTCTTCGGGCCGAGCCGGGCTGCGGCGCAGCTCGAAGGGTCCAAGGGTTTCACCAAGGAGCTGTGCCGCGACTTCGGCATCCCGACCGCGGCCTACGCGCGATTCGACGACATGGCGCTCGCCAAGGCCCACCTGCGCGGCCATTCCCTGCCGATCGTCGTGAAGGCGGACGGGCTCGCGGCCGGCAAGGGCGTCGTGGTGGCCGAAACGCTGCACGAGGCGGAGGAGGCCCTCGACGCCATGCTGTCAGGCGCACTCGGGGACGCGGGTGCCTCCGTGGTGATCGAGGAGTTCCTGCCCGGCGAGGAAATGTCGTTCTTCGCCCTGTGCGACGGCACGCGGGCCCTGCCCTTCGGCACCGCCCAGGACCACAAGCGCGTGGGCGAAGGCGACACCGGCCCGAACACGGGCGGCATGGGCGCCGTGTCGCCCGCCCCGTCGGCCAGCCCGGCGCTGGAAGCACGCATCATGGCGACCATCGTCGAGCCCACGCTGCGCGGCATGGCGAAACGTGGGACGCCGTTCCGGGGCATGCTGTTCGCCGGGCTGATGGTCGGCCCCGACGGCCCCAAGCTGATCGAATACAACGTGCGGCTCGGCGACCCGGAAGCCCAAGCCATCCTCCCGCGGCTCGTGGACGACCTGCTGCCGCTGCTGCTCGCCTGCGCCCGCGGCGCCCTGCCCGACAGGCCGGTGCGCTTCTCGCCCGAAACCGCCGTGACGGTGGTGATGGCCGCCCGCGGCTACCCGGGCACGCCCGAGAAGGGAACGGCCATCCGCGCGCTGGACAAGGTGTCGGCCTCGACCGGCGCGCAGGTCTTCCACGCGGGAACGAAGGCCGAAGAGGGCGCCATCGTGGCGGACGGCGGCCGCGTCCTGGCCGTGACCGCGCTGGGGACCTCGGCGCGCGACGCGCAGGCGCAGGCCTACCGGGGCGTCGACGCCATCGACTGGCCCGAGGGCTTCTGCCGCCGCGACATCGGCTGGCGCGCGGTCGAGCGCGAAGATCACGCGGGCTGAACCGGGCGGTCCCGCGCGGCGTTCGCCTTGGCTCACGGAAGCCATCCCATGCCCGACCTCGTCGATCTTTTCCCAGGGTTCGCGTCCCGCACCGTTGCAACCGACGCGGGCTCGATCTTCGCGCGCGTGGGCGGCTCGGGGCCGCCGCTCGCGCTCGTCCACGGCTTCCCCGAGACGAGCGCGATGTGGCACTGCATCGCGCCGGACCTGGCGACGCGGTTCACGACCGTGCTGATCGATCTGCGCGGCTACGGCTGGTCGTCGGCGCCGCGCAGCCATGATGGCGAGCGCTACACCAAGCGGGCCATGGCGGAGGATGTCGTGCGCGTCATGGAGGAGCTGGGCCACGCCCGTTTCGCGTTCGCGGGTCATGATCGCGGCGCCCGCGTCGGCTACCGCTTGGCGCTGGACCATCCCGGGCGGCTGACCCGGCTGGCGCTGCTCGACATATTACCAACCGCCGAAGTGTGGCGCAGGATCGAGGCGGGCGGCGGCACGTCCCCGCATTGGCCGATCCTCGCCGCGCCCGAGCCCGGGCCCGAGCAGGCCTTCGGCCGCGACCCCGGCGCGTCCTTCGAGGAACTGATGGTGAAGTGGAGCGCGGCCGGAACGCTGGACGCCTTCGATCCTCGTGCCCTCGCCCATTACCGGGCCGGCTGGAACGAGCCGTCCCGCATCCACGCCATGTGCGAGGACTACCGGGCCGGCGCGGGGGCCGACCGGCAGGCGGACGAAGCCGACCTCGCGGCGGGCCGCACCATCTCGGTCCCCGTCGACGTGCTCGCCAGCGACGGCTACCTGGACAAGCCGGGCGCGGAGCCCGCGCTGGACGTGTGGCGCCGCACCTTCGCACCCGGCGCGACCGGGACCACCCTTCGATCAGGACACTTCCTGGCGGAAGAGAACCCGGGCGAGACGCTGCGCGCGCTGATGTCCTTCCTTGGCTGAGGGACCACCGCGGATCGCGGTCGCGCTGGGGGCGGGAGGCGCGCGCGGCCTCGCCCACATCGTCCTCCTCGAGGCCCTGGACGAGATGGGCCTGAAGCCCGTGGCGCTGGCGGGCTGCTCCATGGGCGCGGTCGTGGGCGCCGCCTACGCGGCCGGCCTGAGCGGGCGGCAGGTGCGCGTCCACGCGCTCGCGAAACTGCGCAGCCGCCGCCGGGTCCTCGGCCACGTTCTGGACGCGCGGGTCGGACGCTTCGCCGACCTGCTGGCGCGGCGGCTCGCCAATCCCGTGCTGGTCGACGCCGAACGCCTGCTGGACGATTTCCTGCCCGACGCGGTCCCCGACCGGTTCGAGGGGCTGGCGATCCCGTTCGCGGTGATGACCACCGACTTCTACGCCCGTGACGGCCTGCTGATCGCGTCGGGGGCCGTGCGCAGCGCGGTCGCGGGCTCGATGGCGATCCCCGGCCTGGTGCGCCCGGTCGAGCGGGAGGGCCGCGTGCTGGTCGATGGCGGCGTCATCGATCCCCTGCCCTACGCGGGTCTGTTCGGTACGGCCGACCTCGTCGTCGCGTGCGATGCGTCGCGCGGGCCGGTGGACGAGATGGCGGGCGCCGGGCCGGCACCCATCCAGGCGATGCTCGGCGCCGCGCAGATCATGCAGACCGCCATGACGGCCCGCGCCTTGCGGGACATGCCCCCCGACCTTCTGGTCCGGACCGCAACCGAGCGGTTCCGACTGCTCGACTTCTTCCAGGCCGTCCGCATCCTCGAAGCCGCGGAAAGCGGCAAGGACGCCATCAAGGACGCTGTCGCGGCACTCGTCGAGCGGTGGAGGCAGGGCGAACGGCGCGATGGCCGGGGTCGATCCGACCTGGAAAGGCCTTTGTCAGCGTTCAACCCGTGACCTGCGCGCGCGCGGCGAGCAGGTCGGCCAGGGTGGCGAGGGTGGCGCCGTCCGCGATCCCGTCGACCCGCGCGGGCCGGAACCGCAGCTGGACGCTGCGCACGACCGCTTCGGTCACGGCGTCGAACACCCCGCTCGGTTCGACCCCGTAGCCGTAGCGGCGCAAGTCGGCCTGAAACGACGCGACGGCCGGACCACGGTCGCCCAACCGGTACGCCCCATCGGACGGGCCGTCGGAACGGGGCGGCACCCAAAGGCCGACGCCGGCGGCGTGCAGTTGGGCCCACGGAAAGCGCTCTCCGGGATCGAGCTTCCGGCCGGGCGCCACGTCCGAATGGGCCAGCACGCGGTCGGACCGGATCGCGTGGCGGGCGATCAGGTCGCGGCAGAGCGCGATCACGGACGCGACCTGCTCGGCGGGATAGGGCGGCAGTCCGCCCGGATGGCCGGCGTTGACGATCTCGATGCCGACGGAGGCGGAGTTCAGGTCGGTTTCGCCGTCCCAGAACGAGCGCCCGGCGTGCCAGGCCCGGCGCGTCTCCGGCACGAGCTGGAGCACGCGTCCGTCCTCCTCCACCACGTAGTGGCAGGAGACCTGCGAGTCCGGGTTGCGCAGCCACGCGATCGCGGACGGACCATCCGCCATGCCGGTGTAGTGCAGGACGATCGACGTCGGCGCCCGGCCGCCCTGCCTTTCGCCGTGATTGGGCGAGGGCAGCACGGCGTCGACGAGAGCGCTGTCGGCGCTCCCGGGCGAAGGCGCGGATGCCGGAGCGTGCAAGCCGCTCAGTAGCCGTAGTAGCGCAGGCAGACGGGAGTGCCGTCGGCGTCGTAGCCGCGTTCAGCGCAGCGCGCGGGCGGGGGACCGCGGTCGTAGCCTGCGGGCGTCGCGGCCGCTCCGACGAGCGCTCCCGTCCCGGCCCCGACGGCCGCACCCGCGAGCGCTCCGCCCGCCCGGCCGGTCGCCAAGCCGCCGATCAGGGCGCCCGTCGCGCCCCCGAGCAAGGCTCCGTTTCCCGCATTCTGCTGCTGCGCCGTCTGGCAGCCTCCCAGGCCGAGGCCCGAAATCAGGGCTCCCGCGAGTAAAATCGTCCGTATCATTCCATCCTCCGTGATCCGCCGCCCGCCGACCCTTCCGCCCGGGCGGAATCATGCGCGATCTCGGCTCAAAGTACAAACTTGTGTCACGCGCTCAGATCCGTGACTTGCTGATCGTTCGGTATAGTTGTCGATGGGCTGCACTGAATGATCGCGGTACGTCAACCCTGTTTGGCGCTCCTCGACCGAGCATAATTCGTTGTATTTTCGAGACAGGTCTTGCGGAAAGTCATCGACTCCCCCGCGGAATCTGGTGCGAGGCCGACGGGGAGACCTCATCGACACGTTTCGACCACGGTTCAACCGATCCTCGCCGCGGAGACGACCCTCTTCGCGGAAAGGACCCGGATTGCCGCTGCACCGAATCGCCCTGGCGGGCTTCGCCGCCATTCTCTCCACCGGCCTCGCGCAGGCCCAGGTCGCAGCCGTGACGGACGGCCCGCACGAGCAGCCTGCTCCCACCATCGACCAGCTCGTGGTCAAGCACGCCCACGATGTCGGCCTGCCGGTCGGCCTCGCCAAGGCCGTGGTCGGCATCGAGAGCCGCGGCAATCCCAGGGCGCGCAACCACGGCGCCCTGGGCCTCATGCAGATCAAGGCGGAAACCGCACGCACGTTGGGCTTCCAGGGCGAGGCGACGGGGCTGCTGTCGCCCGACACCAATCTCACCTACGGCATGAAGGCCCTCGCGGCCGCCTACAAGGCGGAAGGCGGCGACGTGTGCCGCACGCTCGCCAGCTACCAGAGCGGCCACAGCGTGCACCGGATCAACGCCGCGCAGCGCCGCTACTGCAGCCGCGCGCGGGTCATCATGGCCCACGCCTGAGCGCTCCGTCCGGCGCGTTGCCTTTCCGCACCCGATCCCGTAGAGCCCGCCGGGCCAGTCGGCCGGACGGCCGTCGCGCTCACGCGCGGAGGAAAGTCCGGGCTCCACGGAACAACGGTGCCGGATAACGTCCGGCGGGGGCGACCCCAGGGACAGCGCCACAGAAAGCAGACCGCCCGTCCGGCCGAGCCGGACGGGTCAGGGTGAAAGGGTGCGGTAAGAGCGCACCGCGTCGACGGCAACGCCGGCGGCATGGCAAGCCCCACCGGGAGCAAGACCGAATAGGGGCGGCACGGGGCCGCGAGGCCCCACCCTCTCCGGGGCGCCGCCCGGGTTGGTTGCTCGAGACGGCCGGCAACGGCCGTCCCAGAGGAATGGTCGTCGCGTGCGGAGCTTTCGGGTTTCGCGCCATACAGAACCCGGCTTACAGGCCGACTGGCACCCTCCATCGAATTGCCCGTGCAACGCTGCGGCAGAGGCCGGTCTCGCGGTCTTGTGATGACGACGGGCCGGCGATCGCCCCCGTCCGTAACGGATTGTTAACCTTAACTTTTTCTAATGCGGCAGCACCGGGTCAGCCCCGTGTGGTCCCTTGCGTAAAATTGACGCCCATACGGTCCCATGATATCCCAAATCATCCCGTCAGGTTCACGGTGTGCCGGTCCGGAGCGGACGAGCCGCATGGTCGCGGCGCGGTCCCGTGCGGCCGAATGCCGAGGTTTCGACAGGCGGATGCAGGCCGGGAAGGACGTTGGACCGCTTTGTCTCGAACTTCACCAACAAGCTCGATGCGAAAGGCCGCGTCTCGATCCCGGCGTCCTTCCGGGCCGTGCTGGCCCGCGACGGGTTCGAGGGGCTCTACGTTCATCCGTCGCTGGACCTGCCGACGCTGGACTGCGGCGGCCATGCCCTGCTGGCCGAGGTAGATGCCGTGATGGCGCTGCTGCCCCGGCAGTCGGCGGAGCGGGACGCGGTCGCGACCGTGCTGCTCGGCGAGAGCGAGATCCTCAGGATCGACGGGGAGGGTCGGCTGGTCCTCACCGAGAGCTTGAAGGAGCACGCCCGATTGGGGGTCGAGGTGACCTTCGTGGGTGCCGGAGAGAAGTTTCAGATCTGGGAACCGGGCCGGTTCCGGGCGCGTCTGGCCGAGGCCAGGCAGCAGGCGCGCGACCTTCGGGAACGGCTCGGGTCTCGATCGGTGGCGGGCGGCGACGCGCCGCCGCAAAAACCGGAAGCGCGGGCGTGACGTCGGGCCGCGGCGCCGGTTCACCCCGCGCCGCAGGCGGATCGGTCCGGCATCACCCCGTGCTCCGCGACGAGGCGATGGTGGCGCTCGCGCCCCGCGCCGGTGGCGCCTACCTCGACGGGACGTTCGGGGCCGGGGGTTACACGAAGGCCATCCTCGCCGTGCCCGGCACGCGGGTCGTGGCGCTCGACCGCGACCCCAGTGCCATCGCCGACGGCGCGACGGTCCTGGCCGACTCCGAAAGCAGGCTCACGCTCAAGGAGGCCCGCTTCGGCGATCTCGACGCCGTGGCGGAGGGCCTCGGGCTGGGAAGCCTCGACGGCGTGGTCCTCGACATCGGCGTGTCCTCCATGCAGCTCGACGAGGACGCGCGCGGTTTCTCGTTCCGCGCCGACGGCCCGCTCGACATGCGCATGGAGAAGCGCGGGCGCAGCGCCGCCGACATCGTCAACACGGCGGCCGAGGCCGAGCTCGCCGACATCTTCTACGTCTACGGCGAGGAACGGGCGTCGCGCCGTTTGGCGCGCGCGGTCGTGCACGACCGGGCCATCATGCCGTTCACGCGCACCAAGCCGCTGGCCGCCATGATCGCCCGCGTGGTGCCGCACGGCTCGCGCGACATCCACCCCGCGACGCGGGCCTTCCAGGCCCTGCGCATCGCCGTCAACGACGAACTGGGCGAGCTTCTACGCGGCTTGCAGGCCGCCGAGCGCGCGCTGGTGCCGGGTGGCCGGCTCGCCGTGGTGACGTTCCATTCGCTCGAGGACCGCATTGTCAAGCGCTTCCTGCAGGCGCGCTCCGGCCGCGGCTCGGGTGAGGCCCGCTCGCGTCACCAGCCGGTGGAGGTCGCGACGGCCGCGCCGACGTTCACGGCGCCCGGCCGCCAGCCGGTCGCCCCGTCCGAAGCCGAGGTCGCCTTGAACCCGCGGGCGCGGTCGGCGAAGCTGCGGTTCGCGGTGCGGACGGACGCTCCGCCTCAGGGTCCCGATCCACGCCTGGACGACCTCGCGGCGCTTCCGGGCACGGCGGGGAGGCGCTGATGTGGCGCCTCCTCAACCTGCTCGCCGTCGGCCTGCTGATCGGCTCGGCCACCTACGCCTACACGGTGAAATACGAGACGATCCTGTTCGGCGAACAGATCATCAAGACCAAGCACGAGATCGCGACCGAGCAGGACGCCATCGCCCGCCTGCACGCCGAATGGGCGCTGCTGACCCGCCCCGAGCGCCTGCAGGCGCTGGCCGAACAGCACACGGGCCTCAAGCGCCTGGAGCTCGCGCAGATCGTGCAGCTCGGCGACCTTCCCAACCGGCCGCCCAAGGTCGACACGATCGGCCGCAAGCTCGACTCGCTCGGCTTGGCGGAGCCCACCAACACCCCGTCCGACCACCGCGGAACGGGCAGCGCCGCCACGCCCTCCTCGAGGTGATGCCATGACGGCCGAACCCAACGTCGACCTGGTGGACCCCGCGGCCAACGCGGCACCGCCCGCGGGCCGCGTGTCCCGTCTCCTGCGCGACCTGATGCGCACGCGCCTCGACAAGAGCGGCTCGCGCCTGCGCCTGGTGGCGCTCGGCTTCGTGGGGGTGTTCTGCCTGCTGTCGGGCAAGCTGATCTGGATCGGTTTCCGGCCCGACACGTCGCAGAACCTGAAGGCCGCGGCCTCGGACGCCGTGTCGGGGGCCCGTCCCGACATCCTCGACCGCAACGGCGCCATCATGGCGACCGACATCAAGCAGATGTCGGTGTTCGCCGAGCCGCGGCGTCTGATCGACAAGGACGAGGCCGTCGAGCTGCTGACCGCGGTCCTGCCCGACATCGATGCCAACGAGCTGCGCCAGCGGCTCGGCTCCCGCAAGGGCTTCGTGTGGATCAAGCGCGGGGTCACGCCCAGCCAGCAGGCGGAGGTGTACCGGCTGGGCCTGCCGGGCATCGGCTTCGTCCCGGAGAACCGCCGCGTTTACCCCAGCGGCCCGATCGGCGCCCACGTGCTGGGCTTCACCAACCTGGACAACCAGGGCATCGCGGGCATCGAGAAATACATCGACGGCCAGGGCCTGGCCGACCTGCACGGCGCGGGCTTCAAGCTCACGCCCGACGACCTGAAGCCGATCACCCTCTCGCTCGACCTCAACGCTACCCACGCGGTGCGCGACGAGCTCGCCAAGGGGATCGCGCACTTCAAGGCGAAATCGGGCGCGGCCGCCATCATGGACGTGAACACGGGCGAGATGATCGCCTTCACGTCCCTGCCCGACTTCGACCCCAACAACCCCGTCGACGCGCTCGACCCCGACCACATCGACCGCCTGACGGTCGGCACCTACGAGATGGGCTCGACCTTCAAGTCGATCACGGCCGCGATGGCGCTCGAGGCCGGCAAGGTGACGCTGAAGTCGATGATCGACGCGCGCGACAACCTGCGCTACGGCCGCTTCACCATCCACGACTTCGAGCCGAAGCACCGCATGCTGTCGGTGCCCGAAGCCTACAAGTTCTCGTCCAACATCAGCTTCGCGCGCATGGCCATGATGGTGGGCGTCGAGGGCCACAAGGCCTTCCTGCGCAAGATGGGCCAGCTCACGCGCCTGCGGACGGAACTGCCCGAGAACGCCGAGCCCATCGTGCCGCGCAACTGGAGCGAGCTCAACACGATGACGATCGCCTTCGGGCAGGGCATCAACGTGGCGCCCCTGCAGGCCATGATGGCGGTGGCGGGGCTCACCAACGGCGGCAACCTGATCACGCCGACCTTCCTGAGGCGCGAGAGCGACGCGCGGAGCGAGTTCCCGCGCGTGATCCGGCCCGAAACGTCCGAGTCGCTGCGCTACCTGATGCGCCTCAACGCCGTGGAGGGGTCCGCCAAGAAGGCCAACATTCCCGGCTTCTTCGCGGGCGGCAAGACCGGCACGGCCGACAAGATCATCCACGGGCACTACGACCACTCGAAGGTCTTCACGACCTTCATGTCGATCATCCCCGCCGACCATCCGAAATACCTGTTCCTGGTGCTGATGGACGAGCCGCAGGCCGTGGAAGGCACCTACGGGTTCCACACCGCTGCCTGGAATTCCGGAACGGTCTGCGGGTCGATCATGGAGCGCGTGGCCCCGCTCCTCAACATGCCCCCCATGATCGCCCTGCCCCAGCAGCCCTTCCCCTACGTGGCGCGGCTCGGCATCGGCATGGACAACCTGATCCGATGAGGCTCGGCGCGCTCCTGCCCGAGGCGGTCCTGCCCGCGGAAGCGGCCGGTCTCGAGATCGGCGGCCTGTCGGCCGACAGCCGCTCGGTGTCGGTGGGAGACCTGTTCTTCGCGGTGGCCGGAAGCAAGGCGGACGGGGCCGGCTTCGCCCACGACGCCGCCGCGCGCGGTGCCGCCGCCGTCGTGGCGGACCGGCCGATCGAGCTCCCCGCGGGCGTGGCGTCGGTCGCTGTCCCGAATGTCCGGGCCGCGCTGTCGCGAGCCGCGGCGATCTTCTTCCCCGGCCAGCCCGGAACGATCGTGGCCGTGACGGGCACCAGCGGCAAAACCTCCGTGACGGCCTTCCTGCGCCAGATCTGGGCGTCGCTGGGGTACCAGGCCGCCTCGCTCGGCACGATCGGCGTGGTGGCGCCCTCGGGCTCGACCTACGGCTCGCTCACCACCCCCGACCCGATCGCCCTGCACGCCACGCTCGACCAACTCGCCCGCGACGGCGTCACGCACCTCGCGGTGGAGGCCTCCTCGCACGGGCTCGACCAGCACCGGCTCGACGGGCTGCGGCTCGCCGCGGGCGGCTTCACCAATCTCAGCCACGACCACCTCGACTACCACGCGACGCTCGACGCCTACCTGCGCGCCAAGCTCCGGCTGTTCGACACCCTGCTCCAGCCCGGCCAGCCCGCCGTGGTCGACGCCGATGTCCCGGCCGCCGCCGACGTGCTCCGGGTGGCCGAAGCTCGCGGGCTGCGCGCCTTCGGCACGGGACGGGCGGGACGCGACCTCCACCTGCAATCGGCCGAGCCCGACGGCTTCGACACGCGCCTGACGCTGTCCCACGCCGGCCACACCTACGAAATCACGCTGCCGCTCGCGGGCGCCTTCCAGGTCTCCAATGCCCTGATGGCGGCGGGTCTCTGCCTCGCGCTCGGCGAAAAGCCCGCCCGCGTGCTCGGGGCGCTGACGCATCTCCAGGGTGCCCCGGGCCGGCTGGAGCGCGTCGGCACCGTGCGGGGCGCACCCGTGTTCGTGGACTACGCCCACAAGCCCGACGCGCTCGACAAGGTGCTCGAAACGCTGCGCCCCTACGCGCGCCACCGGCTCGTCGTGGTGTTCGGCTGCGGGGGCGACCGCGACGCCGCCAAGCGACCCCTGATGGGCGCCATCGCGACGCGGCGTGCCGACCTGGTGATCGTCACGGACGACAACCCCAGGACCGAGGACCCCGCGGCCATCCGCGCCGCCATCCTGGCCGCGGTACCGAGCGCCGTGGAGATCGGCGACCGCCGCGCCGCGATCGAGCACGCCGTCACCCTGCTCCAGCCCGGCGACGTGCTGGTGGTGGCGGGCAAGGGGCACGAGACCGGCCAGATCATCGGCGCCACCACCCTGCCCTTCTCCGACCACGAGGTGGCGCGAGCCGCTATCGCAAGGGTCGGCGCGTGAACGACGCCCCGCTCTGGTCCGGCTTCGGCCTCGTGACGCCGCTCGATGCGCGCGTATCGGGACCTGTGCCCGAGGGCGTCACGGGCGTGTCCATCGACACGCGCACGCTTCAGTCCGGCGACCTCTTCGTGGCGCTGCACGGCGACAACGGCGACGGCCACGACCACGTCCGCGCGGCCTTCGGCGCAGGCGCCGCCGCGGCCCTTGTGGACGAGGTCCACGCCGACGCGCTGCGCGGCGCAGGCCCGCTCTACGTCGCGCACGACACGCTCGGCGCCCTGCGCGGCCTGGCCCGCGCGTCCCGCGCCCGGACCGACGCCAAGGTGATCGCGGTCACGGGGTCGGTGGGCAAGACCGGCACCAAGGAGATGCTGCGCCTCGTGCTGGACGGCGCGGGACCCACGCACGCCTCGGCGGCCTCCTACAACAACCACTGGGGCGTGCCCCTCACGCTGGCGCGCATGCCGGGGGAGACCCGCTTCGGGGTCTTCGAGATCGGCATGAACCACGCGGGCGAGATCGAGCCGCTCGCGGCCCTGGTAAAGCCGCACGTGGCAATCGTCACCACCGTGGCGCCGGTCCACCTGGAGTTCTTCGCGTCCGTGTCCGAGATCGCCGACGCCAAGGCGGAGATCTTCTCCGGCCTGCGGCAGGGCGGCACCGCGATCGTCAACCGCGACATCGACACCTTCTTCCGCCTCGCGGCGCGGGCCGAGCGGTCCCCCGCGGGACGGGTGCTGACCTTCGGCGAACACCCGGAGGCCGATGCCCGCCTGGACGGCCTCGAGGTCGATCCCGAAGGCTCGACGGTGCGGGCCACGGTGCACGGCCGGCCGCTCCAGTTCCGCCTGGGGGCGCCGGGCCGCCACATGGCCATGAACGCGCTGGCGGTGCTGCTCGCCGCGGAGGCCGTGGGGGTCGATCCCTTCTTCGCCGGCCTCGCGCTCGCCCGCTTCACCGCGGGGGCGGGACGCGGCGCCCGCACGGTGCTCCGGACCGCGGACGGGCCCTTCACCCTCATCGACGAGAGCTACAACGCCAACCCCGCCTCAATGCGGGCCGCGCTCGCGTTGCTGGGCGCGACTTCGCCCGGTCCCGGCGGCCGGCGGATCGCGGTGCTGGGCGAGATGCGCGAACTCGGCCCCGAGGGCGCGGCCCTGCACGAGGCGCTCGCGCCAGACCTCGTGGCGCAGAACGTCGACCTGCTCTACGCCGCGGGTTCCCTCACCCGCGGCCTGTTCGACGCGGCCCTCCCCTCGACGCAAGGGTTGTGGGCCGACCGCGCGGCCGCTATCGAGGCCCCGCTCGGCGACGCGGTCCGCGCGGGCGACGTCGTCATGATCAAGGGATCCAACGGCAGCCGCATGGGACCGCTCGTCCAGGCCTTGAAGGCCCGGTTCGGCACGGAACCCTGAAGGACCCGAGCGATGCTGACCTGGCTTTCCCAATTCTCCGGCAGCTTCAGCCCGCTGCACCTGTTCGTCTACCTGACCTTCCGGACCATCGGCGCCACGCTGACCGCGGCCCTGTTCGTGTTCTTCTTCGGGCCCGCCATCATCGCGGCGCTGCGCCTCAAGCAGGGCAAGGGCCAGCCGATCCGCCTCGACGGCCCGCAATCGCACCTGCTCACCAAGAAGGGCACGCCCACCATGGGCGGGCTGATGATCCTGTCGGGGCTGGTCGTGTCCACGCTGCTGTGGGCCGACATCCGCACCAGCCCCTACGTGTGGATCGTGCTGCTGGTCACGCTCGGCTTCGGCATGATCGGCTTCTACGACGACTACCTGAAGGTCACGAAGCAGAGCCACCAGGGGTTCTCGGGCCGCCTGCGGCTCGGCCTGGAGTTCCTCATCGCGGCGGTCGCCATGTGGACCATGGTGAAGGTGGGGCCGGCCAGCACGACCGGCCTCGCGGTGCCGTTCGTCAACGGCTACGTCGTGAACCTCGGGCTGTTCTTCGTCGTGTTCGGCGCCGTGGTCGTGGTGGGGGCGGGCAATGCCGTCAACCTGACCGACGGCCTCGACGGGCTCGCGATCGTGCCCGTCATGATCGCGGCGGGCACCTTCGGGCTGATCGCCTATTTCGCAGGCAACATCCTGTTCTCGACCTACCTCGGCATCAACTACGTGCGCAACACCGGCGAACTGCTCGTGGTGGCGGGCGCGCTCATCGGGGCGGGCGTGGGCTTCCTGTGGTTCAACGCGCCGCCCGCGCAGATCTTCATGGGCGACACCGGCTCCCTCGCGCTGGGCGGGCTGATCGGCACGACCGCGGTGGCGGTCAAGCACGAGATCGTGCTGTGCATCGTGGGCGGCCTGTTCGTCGTGGAAGCCCTGTCGGTCATCGTGCAGGTCGCCTCGTTCAAGCTGACGGGCAAGCGGGTCTTCAAGATGGCGCCCATCCACCATCATTTCGAGCAGCTCGGCTGGTCGGAGCCGCAGATCGTCGTCCGCTTCTGGATCATCGCCTTCGCGCTGGCGCTGATCGGGCTGTCGACCCTGAAGGTGCGGTGATGACGCCCGTCACCCACGCGGCGGGCCGGCACGTCGCCCTGTTCGGGCTGGGCGGCTCGGGCCTCGCGACCGCGCGGGCGCTGGTGGCCGGCGGCGCGCAGGTCACGGCCTGGGACGACGGCGAGGCCGGGCGTGTCAAGGCGCGGGAGGCGGGGATCGAGGTCGCCGACCTGCGCGGCATCGACTGGACGGAGGTGGCCTCCCTCGTGCTCTCGCCCGGCGTGCCGCTGACCCATCCCGAGCCGCACTGGGCCGCGGTGCTCGCGCGGGCCGCGGGCGTGGAGGTGATCGGCGACATCGAATTGTTCTGCCGCGAGCGGGCAATAATCGCGCCGGACGCCCCCTTCGTTGCCATCACCGGCACCAACGGCAAGTCCACCACCACCGCGCTCACCGCCCATCTGTTCCGCGCGGCGGGGTGGGACGTGCAGATGGGCGGCAATATCGGCGTCCCGGCGCTCGCGCTCGAGCCGCCCGCGACGGGCCGCGTCCACGTGCTCGAACTGTCGAGCTTTCAGATCGACCTCGCACCGAGCCTTCGTCCTTCGGTGGGCGTGCTGCTCAACCTCACGCCCGACCACATCGACCGCCACGGCACCATGGAGGCCTACGCGGCCATCAAGGAGCGGCTGGTGGCGGCGTCCGACCGCGCGGTCGTCGGCGTCGACGACGCGCCCTGCGCCGCCATCGCGGCGAGGCACGGAAACGAAGCCACGACGATCTCCGTCACCGGGCGGGACGCAGCGATCACGCTCGACGGCACGGTGCTGCGCCGGGGCGACGCGGTCCTCGCCGACCTCGACGGCCTTCCGGCGCTGCGCGGGCGGCACAACGGCCAGAACGCCGCCGCCGCGATCGCCGCGGTTCTCGCGCTCGCGGGCAACCTGCCGATCGGACAACTCACCGAGGGCTTGCGGAGCTTCCCCGGCCTGCCGCACCGCATGGAGCAGGTTGGCAGGCGCGGGCGCGTGCTTTTCGTCAACGATTCCAAGGCCACCAACGCGGACGCGGCCGAGCAGTCGCTGAAATCCTTCGAACCGATCCACTGGATCGTCGGCGGCACCCCCAAGGAGGGCGGCCTGGCGCCGCTCGCGCCGCTGTTCCCCCGCATCGCCAAGGCCTACCTGATCGGCCGATCCTCCGACGCCTTCGCGGCCACTCTCGACGCGGCTGACGTACCCTTCGAGCGCTGCGGCACGCTGGACGCGGCGGTGGCGGCCGCGGCCCGCGATGCGGCCCGGTCGGCTGCGCTCGAGCCCGCCGTGCTGCTCGCGCCCGCCTGCGCGTCCTACGACCAGTTCAAGAATTTCGAGGACCGCGGCGAGCGTTTCCGCGCCCTCGTGGAAGCCCTGCCCGAACTCGAAGGAGAGCGCCCATGATGTCGCGCGCCCAGACCTCGCCCTTCGCCAATTGGTGGTGGACGGTCGACCGCTGGCTCCTCGGCGCCCTGGGCCTGCTGATGGCGCTCGGCATCGTGCTCGCGATGGCGGGCAGTCCCGCGGTGGCCGAGCGACTGGGGTTGAACAGCTTCTTCTTCGTGCGCCACCAGATCGAGTTCATGCTGCCCGCGGCAGCCGTGCCGGTCGCGACCTCCTTCCTCACGCCCCGCTACACGCGCCGCGCGGCCCTGCTCTGCTACGCGGGCGGCATGGCGCTCATCGTCGTGGCGCTGATGTTCGGCCACGAGGTGAAAGGCTCGCGCCGCTGGATCTTCGGCATCCAGCCCAGCGAGTTCGTCAAGCCCGCCTTCGTGATCCTGGTCGCCTGGGCGTTCTCGCAGGGCGCGCGGCGCAGGGACGTGCCGGGCAACCTGCTCGCGCTGCTGCTGCTCCCGCTGACCGTGGTGCCCCTCATCCTGCAGCCGGACTTCGGGCAGACCATGCTGCTGTCGATCGTCTGGGCCGCGCTGTTCTTCATGGCAGGGCTGCACCTGTTCTGGGTGTTCGGCCTGGGCGGGGCCGGGATGGCGAGCGTGTTCCTGGCCTACAAGCTCGTGCCGCACGTGCGCGACCGCATCCTGCACTTCCTCGATCCCGCCAATGGGCCGGGCGCCAGCGACACCTTCCAGGTCGACACCGCCATGGAGAGCTTCGCGTCGGGCTCCTGGCTGGGCAAGGGTCCGGGCGAGGGCACGTTCAAGCGGGTGCTGCCCGACGCCCACACCGACTTCATCTTCGCGGTGACGGGCGAGGAGTTCGGCCTGCTGTTCTGCGTCGCGATGGTGGGGCTGTTCGCCTTCATCGTGCTGCGCGGCCTGCAGCTCGCCGACCGTAACGAGGACCCGTTCTGCCGCTTCGCCGCCGCGGGGCTCGTGATGCTGTTCGGCGTGCAAAGCTCCATCAACATGGCCGTGAACCTGCACCTGATGCCCGCCAAGGGCATGACGCTGCCCTTCATCTCCTACGGCGGCTCCTCCCTGATCAGCCTTGCGCTCGGCATGGGCTTCCTGATCGCGGTGACGCGCAAGCGGCCCCGCGCCGCGACCCTCGACGACGCGGGATCGCGCGCGTGACCGGGCCCATCCTGCTCGCCGCGGGCGGCACCGGCGGCCACCTCTTCCCCGCCGAGGCCCTGGCCCGCGTGCTGCTGGCCCGCGGCCTCGCGGTCGAGCTCGTGACCGACACGCGCGCGCTGGCCTACACCGGCGGCTTCCCGGCCCAGGCCATCCACGCCGTGCCGGCCGCGACGCCGACCAATGGGTCGCCCCTGTCCAAGGCCCTCGCGGCCCTCACGCTCGCGCGCGGCACGCTGAAGGCGCGGAGCCTGATGGCGCGCGTCGCGCCCGCGGCCGTGGTGGGGTTCGGCGGCTACCCCACCGTGCCGCCCATGCTGGCCGCCTCGCTGCGCGGCCTCCCCGTGATCCTGCACGAGCAGAACGCCGTGATCGGCCGCGCCAACGCCTTCCTGGCCCGGCGCGCCACGGCGATCGCGACCGGCTTTCCTACGCTCGGCCGTGCCTCGGCGGCAGTCGCGGCCAAGGTCACCCACACCGGCAACCCCGTCCGCCCGACCGTGCTGGAGGCCGCGAAACTCCCCTACCCCGCGGTCGACGGCGGCCGGCTTCGCCTGCTGGTCACGGGCGGCTCGCAGGGCGCCCGCGTCATGTCCGACGTGGTGCCGCTCGCCATCGCCCGCCTCGACCGGAGCGCCAAGGATCGCCTGCTCGTCGTGCAGCAGGCCCGGGGCGAGGACGAGGTCCGCGTGCGCGCCGCTTATGCCGAGGCCAAGGTGGAGGCCGAAGTCGCGCCCTTCTTCGCCGACCTGCCCGCCCGCATCGCCAACGCGCACCTCGTCATCGCCCGCGCCGGCGCGTCCACGGTGAGCGAACTCGCGGTGATCGGCCGCCCCTCCATCCTCGTGCCCTTCCCGCACGCCCTCGACCAGGACCAGGCCGCCAACGCCCGGATCCTCGAGGAGGCCGGGGCCGCGCGGGTCGTCAAGCAGACCTCGTTCGACGCGGCCTGGCTCGCGGGCGAACTCGCCCGCGTCCTCGCCGACCCGTCCGCTCTCGCGGTCTCGGCCGCCAAGGCCAGGGGCGCCGGGCTGCCCGACGCCGCCGAACGCCTGGCCGACCTCGTCCTCGCGGTCGCGGGCCTGTCCGCACCCCAAGAAAGCCAGGTCCATGAAGCTGCCGCGTGAACTCGGGCCCATCCACTTCGTCGGCATCGGCGGCATCGGCATGTCGGGGATCGCCGAGGTGCTGGTGAACCTGGGCTACAGGGTGCAGGGCTCGGACGCGTCCGAGAACGCCAACGTCACCCGGCTGCGCGCCAAGGGCGCGACCGTCCACATCGGCCACGCGGCCGAGAACCTCGGGCAGGCCGAGGTCGTGGTGGTCTCCACCGCCATCAGGCGCGACAACCCCGAGCTCGCGGCCGCGCGCGAGCGGCGCCTGCCCGTCGTGCGCCGCGCCGAGATGCTGGCCGAGCTCATGCGGCTGAAAACCTGCGTGGCGATTGCCGGCACGCACGGCAAGACCACCACGACCTCGCTGGTCGCGACCCTGCTCGACGCGGGCGGCTTCGACCCCACGGTGATCAACGGCGGCATCATCAACGCCTACGGCACGAACGCGCGGCTGGGCGAGGGCGACTGGATGGTGGTGGAGGCCGACGAGAGCGACGGCACCTTCCTCAAACTGCCCGCCGACGTGGCGATCGTGACCAACATCGATCCCGAGCACCTCGACCATTTCAAGACGTTCGACGCCATCAAGGACGCCTTCTACACCCTCGTCGAGAACCTCCCCTTCTACGGTTTCGCGGTCATGTGCCTCGACCATCCGACCGTGCAGGAGCTGGTGGGGCGCATCGAGGACCGGCGCGTCATCACCTACGGCGAGAACCCGCAGGCCGACGTGCGCCTGCTCGACGTCAATCTGGAAGGCGGCGTGTCGCGCTTCAACGTGCTGGTGCGCGACCGCAAGACCGGGGCCGCGACCTACATCGAGGACGTGGTCATGCCCATGCCGGGCCACCACAACGCGATGAACGCCACGGCCGCCATCGCGGTCGCCTATCAGCTGAAAATGCCTGTGGACGCGATCCGCAGGGCCCTGGCCGGTTTCGGCGGCGTGAAGCGGCGCTTCACCCGCACGGGCGAGTGGAACGGGGCCTCGGTGTTCGACGATTACGGGCACCACCCCGTCGAGATCGCGGCCGTGCTCCGGGCCGCCCGCGCGTCGACGCGGAGCAACGTCATCGCGGTGGTGCAGCCGCATCGCTACACCCGCCTGCAGGCCCTCTTCAACGACTTCGCGACCTGTTTCAACGACGCCGACGCGGTGATCGTGGCTGATGTCTACGCCGCGGGCGAGGCGCCCATCGACGGCGTCGACAAGGAGCACCTCGTGGCGGCCATCAAGGCGCATGGCCACCGCAACGTGACGGCCCTGCCTTCGGCCGAGGACTTGGCGGAGCTGGTCCGCCCGCTCGCCAAACCGGGCGATTACGTGGTGTGCCTGGGGGCGGGCAACATCACGCAATGGGCCTACGCGCTGCCGGGCCAGCTGGCCTCGGGCTGACGGGAACCGGCGTGGACGCGTTCCCGGACCTCACGCCCGCGCTGCGCGATCTGCTGCCGGAGTTGCGCGGGACCCTCGCCGCCAACGCGCCGCTCGGAGTGCTGACCTGGTTCCGGGCGGGCGGCCCCGCGCAGGTCCTGTTCGCGCCGGCCGACGAGGACGACCTCGCCTACGCGCTCGCGCGCCTCCCTGACGATAGTCCGGTCACCACCGTGGGGTTCGGCTCCAACCTGATCGTGCGCGATGGTGGCGTGCCGGGCGTGGTGGTCCGGCTCGGCAAGGCTTTCGCCGCGGTCGCAGTCGAGGAGGGTTGCGGCGTGCGGGCGGGGGCCGCGGCTCCCGACGTGAAGGTGGCGCGCGCCGCCGCGGAGGCCGGCATCGACGGCCTGGCTTTCCTACGCGGCGTTCCCGGTTCGATCGGCGGCGGCTTGCCCACCAATGCGGGGGCTCACGGCGGCGAAATGGCCGACGTGCTGGTGGCGGCGCGCGGCGTGGACCGCTCCGGCCGCATCCGCGACTTCGATCTCGCCGACATGGGTTTCGCCTACCGCCACTGCACTGCTGCCGAAGGCGTGATTTTCACCGGGGCGCGGTTCCGTGGACGGCCCGGCGAGCCCGCCGCCATCCTGGCGGCCATGGACCGCATCACGGCCGCGCGGGAAGCGAGCCAACCCATCAAGGATCGGACCGGCGGCTCGACTTTCGCCAACCCTCCAGGCCGCAGCGCCTGGCGGCTGGTGGACGACGCTGGCTGCCGCGGGCTCGTGCGCGGCGACGCCCAGGTATCGCCCATGCACACGAACTTCCTGGTCAACCGCGGCAGCGCGACCGCCGCCGACATCGAAAGCCTGGGCGAGGAGGTGCGTGCCCGCGTGCTCGACCACAGCGGGATCGAGCTGCGCTGGGAGATCAGGCGGATCGGGGTGCCGTGAAGGCGACGCGATATTCTCTTGAGCAGGTTTTGAGAAAGCGGCCTGAACTTCAACCGGAATGGTGCGACAAGGTCATCGCGACCCCGTTGCGGAAGCAGGTCCAGGACGACGGTCGCATCCGGTTCCGGGGTGAAATCGTTCGACCGGGGGAGACGACGCCTCGCATCCTACGCGTCGTTACGCTTGACGATTGCGAAACTATTCATAACGCATTCTTCGACCGAAGCTTCAGGAAGGATGAACCATGAAGCTGCACTATTATCCGGAAACGGACAGTCTCTACATCGAGCTCAGGTCGGTCCCCAGCCGGGAAACTCGCGAAGTTGTTTCGGGTGTGAACGTCGATCTCGGTGAGGACGGGGCCGTGGTCGGTTTCGACATCGATTTCGCCTCCAAGACATTGGACCTGTCGACGCTCGATACCGAGGCGCTGCCGCTCCGGAGTGTCAAGGCCGCGTAAGGCCGACCCTCATCCAAGGCAGGACGGGCAATGACCAAACACGTCGCGGTTCTCATGGGCGGCTGGTCGGCCGAGCGCGAGGTTTCGCTCCGGACCGGGGCGCAATGCGCGGCCGCGCTCGAAAGCGTGGGCTACCGGGTGACCCGCTTGGAGGTCGACCGCGAGGTCGCGGCCAAGCTCGCGGCCTTGAGGCCCGACGTCGCCTTCAACGCGCTGCACGGGCGCGTCGGCGAGGACGGCACGATGCAGGGCATCCTGGAGGTGCTGCAGATCCCCTACACGCATTCGGGCGTGCTGGCCTCCGCCATCGCGATGCAGAAGGACAAGGCCAAGCTGCTGTTCCAGGCGGCGGGCATCCCCGTCGCGCACGGGATGGTGGTGAGCCGCCACGACGCGGCCCGCGCGCACGTGCTGCCGCCGCCCTACGTGCTCAAGCCCGTCAACGAGGGCTCCTCGGTCGGCGTCATCATCGTGCGGGAGGGCCGCAGCCACCCGCCGCAGGAACTGGGCCGCGCGGATTGGGCGTTCGGCGAGACCGTGCTGGCCGAGGAGTTCGTGGCGGGCCGGGAGCTCACCTGCGCGGTCATGGGCGACCGGGCGCTCGGCGTCATCGACATCCTGTCCAACGTCGGCGACTTCTACGACTACGACGCGAAATACGCCAAGAACGGCTCGACGCACGTGCTTCCGGCAAATCTTAAAGAGTTTGTTTACCAAAATGTCCAAGACTTCGCGCTCAGGGCGCATAGGGCGCTCGGGTGCCGCGGCGTGAGCCGCACCGACTTCCGCTACGACGACCGCCCCGACGGGACGGGTGCACTCGTGGTCCTGGAAGTCAACACGCAACCCGGGATGACCGAAACGTCGCTTGTTCCCGAGTTGGCCGCGCACGCCGGCTACCCGTTTGGTGAGCTTGTTCGATGGATGGTGGAGGACGCCTCCTTGGATCGCTGACGGAAGCCCTGTCGGGCCTCGCCGCCACGGCGCGCCCCCGCTTCGCCGGCGTGCCCGACGGGTTCGCTCCCGGGAGCGGCACGTTTCCCGCGCCGCTCCGTCGCATGACGCTGAGCCGAAGGTCGACCGGATCATGGCTGGTCCCCCGATCGACGCGGGGCGGCATGGGTCTCATGTTGACGGTCGTGATGTTCTCCGCGACCGGCCTGTTCGGGGCCGTGCGGGGCGGCCAGTACGCCGACTTCGTGCGGCAGGACGGCTCGCCGCTCGACATCGCGGCCCGGGTCTTCGGCTTCCCGATCCGCGCCATCACCATCTCCGGCATCAAGGAACTCGACGGGCGCGAGATCCTGGCCGCGGCCGGCATCGGCCCGAACTCCTCGCTTCTGTTCCTCGACGCCGCGGCGGTGCGCGACAGGCTCAAGGCCGTGCCGCTCGTCAAGGACGCCGTCGTCACCAAGCTGTTCCCGGACCGGCTCACCGTCGCTGTCGACGAGCGCAACCCGCGGGCCATCTGGCAGGACAACGGCCACCTTTCGATCGTCTCGGGCGACGGGGTCGTCATCGACACCGTCACCGACGACCGGTTCAACGGCCTGCCCTTCGTGGTGGGCGCGGGCGCCAACGCCCGCGTGCACGAGTTCCGGGACCTGCTGGACGCCGCGGGCGACCTCCGCGGCCGGATCGTCGCGGGCATCCTCGTGGCGGAGCGCCGCTGGTCGCTCAAGATGGACAACGGCCTCGTGGTCGAACTGCCCGAGGACGGGGCCGCCGCCGCCGTGACGCGGCTGGCCGCGCTCGACCGGGGCATGAAGCTGCTCGACAAGGACCTCGTGTCGATCGACCTGCGCCTGCCCAACCGCGTCACGGTCCGCTTGTCCGAGGACGCCGCGGCGGCCCGGGCCGCGATGCTCGCCAAGAAGCCCAAGCCCAAGGGACCCTCCGAATGATCCTGCCGCGCATGCGGTCGCTGTCGGCGCGCAAGGGTGCCGTCCTGTGCGTCCTCGACGTCGGGACCTCGAAAGTCGTTTGCCTCATCGCCAAGCTCGCGCCCGCGGACCCCTCCGACATGCTGCGCGGCCGCACCCACCGGTGCCGCGTGCTCGGCATCGGCCACCAGCGCTCGCGCGGCATCAAGGGCGGCACCGTCGTCGACATGGAGGAGGCCGAGAGCGCGATCCGCCTCGCGGTCGATGCGGCCGAGCGCATGGCGGGCGTGGAGGTTTCGGGTGTCATCGTCACCACGACGGGGGGACGCCTGTCCTCGCAGCACTACAGCGCGAAGGTATCCGTCGGCGGCAAGGCCGTTTCGGACACGGATATCCACCGGGTGCTGGAGGCCGCGACCGTGACCACCGCGCGCCAGGGCCGCGCCGTGCTCCATTCGCTGCCTACGGGCTTCACGCTCGACCGCACGCGGGGCATCCGCGACCCCAAGGGCATGATCGGCGACGAACTGGGCGCCGAGATGCACGTGATCGGCTGCGACACGGCGTCGACCCGCAACCTGATGCTCGCCATCGAGCGCTGCCACCTGCAGATCGAGGCGCTGGTGGCGACACCCTACGCGGCCGGGCTCGCGGTGCTGGTGGACGACGAGGCGGAACTCGGCACCGCGCTGATCGACATGGGCGGCGGCACGACCTCGGCGGGCGTCTTCGCGGGCGGCTACCTCGCCCACGTGGACGCGGTCGCGGTGGGCGGCAACCACGTCACCATGGATATCGCGCGCGGCCTGACCACGCGGCTGGCCGACGCGGAACGATTGAAGACGCTCTACGGCACAGCGCTGTCGTCCTCCTCGGACGACCGCGAGTCGGTCGCGGTGGCCCACGTGGGCGACGACCCCGACCAGCCGACCCACGTGCCGAAATCGCACCTTGTGCGCATCATCAAGCCGCGCGTCGAGGAGATCCTGGAACTCGTGCGCGACCGTCTCAAGGAGGCAGGCTTCGCGGCGCACGCGGGCCGGCGCCTCGTGCTGACGGGCGGGGCCGCGCAGCTGACCGGCGTGGCCGAACTCGCCCGCCGCATCATCTCGCCCCAGGTCAGGATCGGGCGCCCGCTGGGCATCCAGGGCCTGCCCGAGTCCGCCAAGAACCCCGCCTTCGCGGCGGCGGTCGGCCTGCTGATCTACCCGCAGGTCGCGGGGGTGGAGCATTTCGAGCCGCGCGCGCAGGCCTCCATGCTCGCGACAGGTACGGACGGTTACATGTCCCGAGTCGGCCGCTGGCTGAAGGACAGTTTTTAGATCGAGCGCCCGCGCGGGGGACGGTTCCCGCGCGGGAACATCACACACGGCGAAGGGTCGGGGTTTTCGAGAACCCCCTTGGCGTTGAAGGGCTGAACACAATGACCATCACACTGAAGGCACCGGAACTGCGCGAGTTGAAGCCCCGCATCATGGTATGCGGCATCGGCGGAGCGGGCGGCAACGCGGTCAACAACATGATCGTGTCGGGCCTGGTGGGCGTCGACTTCATCGTGGCCAACACGGACGCGCAGGCGCTGACGAGCTCGAAGGCCGAGCGCATCATCCAGATGGGCCTTCAGGTCACCGAGGGTCTGGGCGCGGGCTCGCAGCCCGAGGTCGGCCGCGCCGCCGCGGAGGAAGCCATCGAGGAGATCCGCGACCACCTCGCGGGCGCCCACATGGTGTTCGTCACCGCCGGCATGGGCGGCGGCACGGGGACGGGCGCCGCCCCCGTCATCGCGCGGACCGCGCGCGACATGGGCATCCTGACGGTCGGCGTCGTCACCAAGCCCTTCCAGTTCGAAGGCCAGCGCCGCGCCCGGATCGCGGAAGGCGGCATCAACGAGTTGCAGAAGGCGGTCGACACGCTGATCTGCATCCCCAACCAGAACCTGTTCCGCGTCGCCAACGAGAAGACGACCTTCGCGGACGCGTTCTCGATGGCCGACCAGGTGCTGTACTCGGGCGTCGCCTGCATCACCGACCTGATGGTCAAGGAAGGCCTCATCAACC
>CAXTFJ010000067.1:0-24100 GCA_964243405.1 uncultured Lichenihabitans sp.
GCGAGTCGCGCGACATCGACATCCCGCTCGTCGCCCGCCACTTCTACCACCACGCGGGCTGGGCCGAGCTGATCGCGACCGAATTCCCGGGCCACGAGCCGGTGGGCGTCTGCGGCCAGATCATTCCCTGGAATTTCCCGCTGCTCATGCTGGCCTGGAAGATCGCCCCCGCGCTCGCGGCGGGCAACACGGTCGTGCTCAAGCCCGCCGAGTTCACGCCGCTGACCGCGCTGGCCTTCGCCGAGATCTGCGCCGAGGCGGGCCTCCCCAAGGGCGTCGTCAACATCGTCACGGGCGACGGGTCCACGGGCGCGGCGCTGGTCGAGCACCCGGGCATCGACAAGGTAGCCTTCACGGGCTCGACCGAGGTCGGCCGGCTGATCCGCCAGGCGACTGCCGGCTCTGGCAAGAAGTTGAGTCTGGAGCTCGGAGGCAAGTCGCCCTTCATCGTCTTCGACGACGCCGACCTCGACGGCGCCGTGGAGGGCGTTGTGGACGCCATCTGGTTCAACGGGGGGCAGGTGTGTTGCGCGGGCTCCCGCCTGCTGGTGCAGGAGGGCGTCGCGGCGCCCTTCCACGCCAAACTCAAGCGCCGGATGGGCACGCTGCGGATGGGCGACCCGCTCGACAAGTCGGTCGACGTCGGCGCCATCGTGGCCCCCGTGCAGCTGCAGCGCATCCGCGAACTGGTGGCGACCGGCGAACGCGAGGGCGCGACGCTGTTCCAGGCCGGCGGCGCCGTGCCGGACCGGGGCTGCTTCTTCCCCCCCACCCTGTTCACCGACGTGGCCCCGGCCTCCACCATCGCCGAAGTCGAGATTTTTGGGCCCGTGGCGGTGTCGATGACGTTCCGCACGCCCGACGAGGCGGTGGCGCTCGCCAACAACACGCGCTACGGCCTCGCGGCCTCGATCTGGAGCGAGAACATCAACCTGGCGCTCGACACCGCCGCCAAGGTGAAGGCCGGCGTGGTCTGGGTGAACTCGACCAACATGTTCGACGCAGCCGCCGGGTTCGGAGGCTACAAGGAAAGCGGCTTCGGGCGCGAGGGCGGCCGCGAGGGCCTGGCCGAGTACCTGGTGCCGACCTGGCTCAAGGCGCTGCCCGCGGCGGCCGACGCGCCCGCCCCGACGCTCTCGGCGCTGCCCGCCGCGGGCGAGACGGACGAGATCGCGCCCGGCACGCCCAGCATCGACCGCACCGCGAAGCTCTACGTCGGCGGCAAGCAGGCCCGGCCGGATTCCGGCTACAGCTACACCGTGCGCGATCCCAAGGGAGCGCCGCTGGGCCAGGCGGGCCTCGGCAACCGCAAGGACATCCGCAATGCGGTCGAGGCCGCGGGCAAGGCGGGCGGGTGGGGTGCCGCCACCGCGCACAACCGCGCCCAGGTGCTCTACTACGTGGCCGAGAACCTGCACGCGCGGGCGGCCGAGTTCGAGCGGCGGCTCGCCTCGGCCGGCGCGCCGGACGCCGCCCGCGAGGTCGCGGCGGCGGTGGAGCGCACCTTCTTCTACGCCGCCTGGGCCGACAAGTACGACGGGCAGGTGCACGCCACCCGCTCGCGCCACGTCACGCTGGCCATGCACGAGCCCTGGGGCGTGGTGGGCCTGCTGTGCCCCGACGAGGCCCCGCTACTCGCCTTCGTGTCGCTGCTCATGCCGGCGCTCGCCATGGGCAACCGCGCCGTGATCGTCCCCTCGCCCACCAACCCGCTCGCCGCCACCGACTTCTATCAGGTGCTCGACACCAGCGACGTGCCGGCGGGCGTGGTCAACATCGTGACCGGCGAGCGCGACGTGCTCGCCCGCACGCTGGCCGAGCACCACGACGTGGACGCGCTCTGGTACGCGGGATCGCGGGCGGGAGCCGCCGCCGTCGAGAAGGCCTCGTCCGCCAACCTCAAGGCCACCTGGGCCGACGGCCGCGCTCGCGACTGGTTCTCGCCCGAGCAGGGCCAGGGGCGCGAATACCTGCGCCGCGCCACGCAGGTGAAGAACATCTGGATCCCCTACGGCGAGTAGGCCCTTCATCCCACGCTCGACTGAGAGTCCTTGCGCATCTCACAAAAATCTGTCCTATTTATCACAGATCGATCCTCGAACGTGTGACGAACCATGGCGGCCAGGAAGGCGAAGCGTCTCGCGACCCTCGCCGGCGCGCTCGCGGAGCGCCGTGTGCTGCGGCTTCGGGACGCCGCCGACCTGCTCGACGTATCGTCCATGACGGTGCGACGGGACATCGCCGACCGCGCCGACACCTTCGCCTACCTGGGCGGCCATATCATGCTGGCGGCCGAGGGCGAGGGCGAGCGGCCCTACGAGCTGGCGGTCGCGGCCGACAGCCACGCGGCCGCGAAGCGCGAGGCCTGCGCCCACGCGGCACGCCACATCCGTCCCGACGAGACGATCTTCATCGACTGCGGCACGACGCTGATCCACCTCGTCGAGCTGATCCCCGAAACCTGCGCCGTGACCGTGCTGTGCTACGCGCTCAATGTCGCCGAACGGCTGGCGCGGCGGCCCAATATCACCATGCTCATGCTGGGCGGGGTCTACCACCCGTCCTCGGCCTCCTTCTCGGGCAGCCCGGACCTGGATCTGGTGGAGAGCGTGGGCGTCAACGTCGCCTTCATCTCCGCGGCCGGCGTGGATGCCGCGCGCGGCGCGAGTTGCGAGCATTTCCACGAAGCGCAGGTGAAGCGAAAAATCATCGCGCAGGCGCGCGAAAGCTTCCTCGTGGTGGACACCAGCAAGGTCGGCCGCCTCAGGCGCGCCTTCATCGCACCCACGCGCGTCTTCAAGGCGATGATCACAGAGCACGGCGAAACCCCGCTTGCTGGCGCGTGAGGGCGGCCGGACCTGCGACGGGACCGGGGGTCGGGTTGGCATCGGGCGAAAGCCGGCAACACCTCTCCCGTCGTTCCGGCCTTGGAGCCATCTTCCCTCACGCGGGTGAGTCCTGGGTCTCCGCTGGCGCCTACGCCCTTCACACATCTCGGCGCCCTGCCGGTTCCGCCCTTCTCCCCCGGGGGGGGGGGGCGAAGGGCAGACCGGCCCCAGCCGAGAAGAGGCGTGAAACTTATAGACGCTCACGCTCCGCCCGGGACGCCAGGAAAGATGGCTCTTCCCCATGTGATTGACTTTTCACAGCCGTGGTGGAATCGTAACAATCAACCGGCCCGATATCGCGGCGGCCGGACCGGGGAGACGCTGGCCGCATGATCGAGACCCGTCCGGGCCCGTCCGCCGTGCCGCTGCTTCACGTCTCGGGCGTCACCAAGAGTTTCGCGGGCGTGCGTGCCCTGCGCGGCGTCGACCTGGAGGTCCGCGCGGGCGAGGTGCACGCGCTGCTGGGCGAGAACGGCGCCGGCAAGTCGACCCTCATCAAGATCCTGAGCGGCGTCCAGGCCTGCGACGCGGGCGTGATCGCGGTGGCGGGCCAGGCGGTCGCCTTCCGGTCGCCAGCGGAGTCGCGCGCCGCCGGCATCGCGGTGGTCTACCAGGACCTGAGCCTGGTGGAATCGCTGTCGGTGGGCGCCAACCTCCTGCTGGGGCGCGAGCCCCTCACCCTGGGCTTCGTCCGCAAGCGCCGGCTGATGGCGCAGGCCGGCGCCTTCCTCCGGGAGCACGGCATCCCGCTCGACCCGCGCGCCACCGTGGGCGCCCTGCCCTTCGCCTACCGGCAGATGACGGAGATCGCCAAGGCGCTGATGGGCGACGCCCGCCTGCTGATCCTCGACGAGCCGACCTCGGCGCTGACGGGCGACGAGGAGCGCATCCTGTTCGACGCCATCCGCCGCGTGACGGCCCGCAGCGTCGGCGTCATCTACGTCACGCACCGCCTGAACGAGGTGTTCCGCATTTCCGACCGCGTCACCGTGTTCCGCGACGGCGTCAACGCGGGGCTGTTCGCCACCCGCGACACCGACATGACGCAGCTCGTGGCCGCCATCGTCGGCCCCGGCCACGCGCTCGCCACGGCCGGCCGCGCCGCGGTGGAGGGCGCGCCCGAGCAGTCCGTTGCCTCGCCGACCTCGGACGCAGCCGGGGCCCGCGCGGTCCTGACCCTGTCGAAGGTGTCCAACGACCGCCTGCGCGGCGTGGACCTGGAAGTCCGCGCGGGCGAGATCCACGGCCTGGCGGGCCTGGTGGGCAGCGGCCGGACCGAGATCCTGCAGACGATCTTCGGCCTGCGGCCCGCGCGGACCGGCGCCGTGCTGCTCGACGGAGCTCCATTCGCGCCGCGCGGGCCCGCAGCGGCGATCGCGCGCGGGGTCGCGCTGGTGCCGGAGGATCGCCACGCGCAGGGGCTCGTGCTGGACCACTCCATCGAGCGCAACCTCAGCCTGCCCCGCCTGCCGCTCGTGTCGCGGTGGGGCTGGCTGCGCCGGGGCGCGTCGCTGCGGCAGGCGCGGACCGCCATCGCGCGGCTGCGCGTCAAGGCGCCGGGGCCGGGAACGGCGGTCAAGACGCTGTCGGGCGGCAACCAGCAGAAGGTGGTCTTCGCCAAGTGGACCCACCCGCGACCGCGGCTGCTGCTGCTCGACGAGCCCACCGTGGGCGTCGACGTGGGTGCCCGCGAGGAGATCTACGCCCTGGTGCGCGACGCCGCGGGGGCGGGCGCCGCCGTCCTCGTCGCCTCCTCGGACCTGGCCGAACTGCTGCTGCTGTGCGACCGGCTGTCGGTGGTGGCGGACGGCCGCGTGACCGGCACGCTGACGCGCGAGGAGGCGGGCGGCATCGAGGCGCTCCACCACGCGATCCAGGGCGCCCAGCCCCAGCTCGGGCGGGCGGCATGACGGAGCTCACCTCGCCCGCGGGCCGTCACCCAGCCCCGGCGCGTCCCGCCGACCGGATCCGGGCGCTGGTCCGCACCCTCGTGCAGGGCGAGCGGCCCTACATGATCTACGTGGCCTTCGCGGTCCTGCTGGTCGTCTTCAGCGTCGCGTCGCCCTGGTTCCTGTCGATCGACAACTTCCTCAACATCGGGCGCCAGACCGCGCTGGTGTCGATCGTGGCGATCGGCATGACCTTCGTGATCATCGGCCGGCAGATCGACCTGTCGGTGGGCTCGACGCTGGCCCTGTCCGGCATGGCGGCGGGGCTCGCCATGGCGCACGTGGCCAACACCTGGGTGGTGGGCGCCGCCGCGGGCCTGGGAGCGGGCGCCCTGGTGGGCCTGCTCAACGGCGTGCTGACCACGCGCCTCGCCATCCCCTCCTTCCTGGTGACGCTCGGCACGCTCAGCGGCGCCCGCGGGCTGGCGCTCCTGCTCACCAACACCAAGCCGGTGATCATCACGGACGAGACCTATTTCGCGGTGTTCGGCGAGGGCTCCGTGCTGGGGGTGCCGGTTCCCATCGCCTGGACGCTGCTGGCGGCGGTGGCCGGATTCCTGCTGCTCCACGGCAGCGTCTACGGGCGGCGGATCTACGCGGCCGGCGGCAACCCCACGGCCGCGCTCTATTCCGGGGTCGACACCAAGCGGGTCACCACGCTCGCCTTCGTGCTGACCGGGACGCTCGCGGGCCTGGCCGCGCTGGTGCTCTCGGCCCGCGCCCACGCGGCCCGCCCGGACGTCGTGCAGGGCATGGAACTCGACGTCATCGCCTCCGTGATCCTGGGCGGCTGCAGCCTGTTCGGCGGGCGGGGCTTCATCCTGGGCACGCTGCTGGGCAGCCTGATCATCGGCACGCTCAACAACGGCCTCGTGCTGCTGGGCGTCAGCTCCTCGCTGCAGCTCGTCATCAAGGGAACCATCATCGTCGCCGCCGTGGCCTTCACGCGGCGCTGACCCCGTCCCGGGCCGCCCGTCGGGCGGCCGGACCCCCGCAATCGGCGGAGACCGATGCGCCCCAACCACCCCCGGAGGAAACCATGAAACACCCCACGCCACCCAAAGTCCGGACCGCGAGCCTGCTGGCGACGGCCGTCTTCGCGGCGCTCGCCACGACCGGCGCGCTCGCGCAAACGCCCGACACCTGCGTGAAGGGCCTGGACCTCACAGCACTCGGACCGAAGACGGTCATCGGCCAGGGTCCCAATGGTGAGAAGGCCGCCTCCGTCGACGCGCTGCAACTGACCCCCGACGAGGTCGCCAAGGTCAAGGCCGGGCACTTCAAGGTCGGCATCACCATGCAGACCGTGAATCTCGACTGGTCGCAGCTCCAGGTCGCGGGCGTCACCGACACGCTCAACAAATACGGCGTCGACGTGATCGGCGTGGCATCCGCCGAATACCAGGTCGACAAGCAGATCGCCGACATCGAGAACACCATCCAGCGCCATCCCGACGGGATCATCTCGATCCCCGTGGACGGGACCGCCACGGCCGCGACCTACAAGAAGGTGTCGGAGGCCGGCATCAAGCTCGTGTTCATGGACAACGTGCCGCCCGGCCTGAAACACCCCGAGCAGTACGCGTCCATGATCTCAGCCGACAGCCAGGGCAACGGCCAGATCGCCGCGGAGGTGCTCGCCTCCTGCGTGCCGAAGGGCGGCACGATCGGCCTCGTCAACTTCGGGGTCGATTATTTCAGCACCAACGAGCGCACCAAGGGCGTGCGCGACTGGATGGGCAAGAACCGCCCGGACATCGCGCTCAAGCAGGTGGACTTCACCGACCCCGCCAAGGTGTCGCAGATCGCGGGCGACTTCCTGACCGCCAACCCCGACGTCAAGGGCCTGTTCGCGGTGTGGGATCAGCCCGCGCTCGACGCGCTCACCTCCATGCGGGCGCAGGGCATCGACATCCCCGTCACCACGGTGGACCTCGGCCTGGAATCCTCCATCGAGATCGCCAAGGGCGGCCCGCTGAAGGCCACGGGCTCGCAGCGGCCCTACGACCAGGGCGTCGCCGAGGCCCTCGCCATGATGAAGGCCCTGGTGGGCCAGACCCCGCCCGCCTGGGTCGGCGTGCAATCGCTGCCCGTCGTCCAGTCCAACGTCCTGGAAGGTTACAAGACGGTGTTCAAGAAGGACCCGCCGGCCGAGCTCATGAGCGCCTGCAAGGGCGCGAAGGTGCCCTGCGGCTGAGCGTCGGCCCGCGGTCGCGGACCGGATTCCACCCCTGTCGTCGCAACCCCCGAGCCGGGACCCATCGATCCTCACGCGGGTGGGTCCCGGGTCGGAGCGACGCTCCACCCGAGACGACAGAGGGGTCACATCCCGTCCGCCGCCCGCTCCCAGGCGGGCGGCGGCAGGCGCAGGCCGTGGCCGCCCCGGTAGACCTCGGAGGCCGGCCGCGGCGAAACCCAGCCGTCCAGCAGGGTGGGATCGAGCCAGTACACCTCGACACGCAGGGGCCGACACACGTCCAGCGGATCGCGGGCGTCCGGGCCCCAGAGCGGCACCGACAGGTCGCCGCCCGGGCAGGTCGAGAGCGCGCAGAGCAGGTCGACCTCGGCGAAGAATTCCAGGAAATCGCCGGGCTTGGCGGGGCAGTCGCGCATGAAATACTGGTCGCGCGCGTTGAGGCCGGTGCACTGGAAGACGTTGAGCACGTCGTGCACGTCGGCTTCCGTGAGCCCGAACGGCAGCACGGCCCGCGTCAGGTTCGAGTGGCAGCAGAAGTCGAAGTCCTGCCCGGTCAGCATGCGGTTGACGTAGGGGTCGCAGCGGGTGCCGAGCAGGTCGTGGACGCGCCCGCCGTAGCTGTCGACCCCGTAGTCCGCCAGGCTGTCGGCCGTGATCGTCACCAGCGGGCGCAGGTAGGGCAGCGTCGACCACAGCCGGTCGAAGGTCGTGACGTGCGCGGCCTGGAGCTGGCGCGTGCGCGACGCCCACAGCCGCTCGCGCGGGTTGTGCCGGTTCCAGATGTTGAGGTCGCCGACCTGCGGGCCCTCGGGCGCCACGATGCGGAACGCGTGCCCGGCGGGCACCGTCCAGGCCCGCCCGGTGCGGATCGGCACCTCCACGGTTTCGACGAGGGTGCGCGAGGCCGCCTCGGACGCGACGCGGGCGTAGAAAGCCTTGTCGACCGTCAGCGGCGAGCCTGCGGTGGCCTGGTAGGCGGCGGGGGCGTCGGGCACGGTCGTCTCCTCGGGGCAGGTCAGAAACGGTCGGCCGCGAAGTGGGCCACCTGGGCGCCGACCTCGTAATAGGCCTCGCGCAGGGCGCGGTGCTTGGCGGGCCGCGGCTCGCTCACCGGCAGGGGCAGGTCCGCGTCGCCGATCTCGCCCAGGACGAGGCGCGCGAGGGCGCGGCCGAACACGGTGCCGGGCGCGATCCCCCGGCCGTTGTAGCCGCTGAACGACACGACGTCGCGGGCGAGCCGGTGGAAGCGCGGCACGGCGTCGTCCGTCATGCCGATCTTGCCGTGCCACGCGAACTCGAACGCGACGCCCTTGAGCTGCGGGAACAGCCGGCCGAGCGCGCGGCGGCCCCAGTCGCGGTGGATGGGCAGGCCGGAACCGCGCAGCGCGCCGACGCTGCCGAAGATCAGGCGGTTGCGGGCGTCGAAGCGGATGTGGCTCAGGATCTCGCGGGTGTCCCACGCGCCCTGCCGCTCCGGCAGGATCGAGCGCGCCAAGTTGTCGCCAAGCGGCTCAGTGGCCAGGTTGAAATAGGGCAGGTGGACCTGCTCGGTCCTGACCGCCGGCCAGATGTCCGCCGTGTAGGCGTCGGTGGCGACTATCACGAAGCGCGCCCGCACGGCGCCACCCGGCGTCCGCAGCCGCCAGCGCGCACCCTCGTCGGTCACCGCCGTGACCGGGCTCCGAGCGTGGATCGCGGCCCCGGCCGCGAGCGCGGCCCGCGCCAGCCCGCGCACGTAGGCGAGCGGCTGGATCGTGCCGGCCCGCTCGTCCAGCAGCGCGCCCGCATAGGCCGCGGTACCGATCTTGCGGGCCGCCTCCGCGGCGTCGAGCAGGTGGACGGGGGCGCCGCGCGCCTGCCACTGCCGGGCCCGCTCGGTCAGCTCAACCAGGCCCTTGTCGCCCACCGCGCAGTGCAGCGTGCCGTTCGGCTCGGCCTCGCAGGGGATGGCGTGCCGCGCCACGAGGTCGAACACCGCGCGGGGGGCGTTGCCCAGCAGGTCGAGGACGCGCGGCCCGTAGGTGTCGCCCAGCACGGCGCCGACGTCGTCCGGCATGACCCACAGGCCGGCGTTGACGAGCCCCGCGTTGCGGCCCGACGCCCCGAAGCCGATCTCGGCCGCTTCCAGCACCACCACGTCCGCGCCGCCCTCGGCCAGGTGCAGGGCCGCCGAACAGCCCGTGAAGCCCGCGCCGATCACGGCCACGTCGGCGTCCAGCTCGCCCTCCAGAGCCGGGGTCGCGGGCGGCGGCGGGGCGGAGCGTTCCCAGAGGCCGTGGCTGCGCGGGTCGTCGTTCATCGGCCGGGATCTCGATGGCGTCGGGTGCCCTCTTCCCACCGCGAGTCCCCGCGCGCAAGCACCCGTCGCGGCCGCCTCAGTAGGCGAGCGCGTAGAGCCCGGCGGCCAGCACGCGCAGGCCCGCCACGATGTCGGGCACGCTGGAGAACTCCTCCTGCGTGTGGCTGCGGCCGTCCTTCGAGCGCACGAAGATCATCGCGACCCGGGCGATAACGGCCATCTGCTGCGTGTCGTGCCCGGCCCCGCTCGCCATGGTGGTGACGGGAACGCCCTGGGCCGCGGCGCCGCTCGTGAAGGCCGCCACCAGCGCGGGGTCGCTCACGCAGGGGTCCAGGTCGAACAGGGAACGGGTTGCGAGGTCCAGGCCGCGCCGGGCCGCGACCTCGCGCATCAACCCGTCGTGCAAGGCGTAGAGGTGCTGCCGCGCGGCGGGGTCGGGGTGGCGCGCGTCGAGCGTGAAAGTGACCGAGCGGGGGATCACGGCCGCGCCGTTCGGGTCCACCGAGACTCGCCCGATCGTGGTCACGGCCGGCCGGCCCAGCCGATGCGCGGTGTTGACCACGCCCGAGGCGATCTCTGCGAAGCCCGCCATCGGGTCGCGGCGGAGGTCCATGGGGAAGGCGCCCGCGTGGTTCTGTACGCCGGTCAGCGTGACTTCCAGGTGGCGCATGCCCGTGATGGCGTCCACCACGGCCACCGGCAGGTCCATCTGCTCCAGGATTGGACCCTGCTCGATGTGCAGTTCCACGAAGGTGTCGATGTCGTTCCGGCGCGCCTCGGGGATGCGGGCCGGATCGAGCCCGACGGCGCGCATGGTTTCCGCCATGGTCTCGCCCGCGCGGCCCAGGGTGGCCTCCGCGTCGGCCGCGGTCGCCCGCCCCACGATCGCGCGCGAGCCCCAGAAGCCCGCGGTGGGAAAGCGGCTGCTTTCCTCCTCGCACAGGGCCAGCGCCTCCAGCGTGCGGCGCGGCGGCCCGAACTGCCGCTTCAGCGCCGCAACGGCGATGAGGCCCGCCAGCGCTCCCAGGGCGCCGTCGTAGCGGCCGCCGGGGCATTGCGTGTCGATGTGCGAGCCGGACACGATCGAGGGACCGGGCTCGCGGCCCGCAAGGCGCCCCCACACGTTGCCGACCGCGTCGCGGTGAACCGCCAGCCCCGCCTCCGCGCACCACGCCGCGTAGCAGTCGGCGGCCGCCACCCATTCGGGCGAGTAGACCGTGCGCCACACGCCCGTGTCGCCCCAGGCGCCGAAACGGGCGAAGGCCATGATTTTGCGCTCGACCTCGGCGGGATCGATGTCGATCGGCGGGGCGGGCTCGGGCATGCGGGCGTCCTCGGTCCGGAAGTGGCGGCGATGGAAACGGGTTGCGCCCGGCCTGTCCAGAACCCCGGACCGCTCAGTCGGTGTCCCGGCCCGGCAGCGCGTCGACGCGGCCGGTCCAGGGCGGCGCGGAGCGGCACCAGATCCGGCTCGTCGGCGGCAGGTCGGCGCGCTGGCGGATGCTCCCCCAGCGGATGCCCCACGCGTCGGCCTCGTCGCCTTCGCCCGCGGTGAAAAGCGGCGAGCCGCATTCGGGGCAGAAATACTGGTGGCGTTTCCTGCCGTTATCGCCGGTCTTCACGTAGAGCTTCGGAGGAGCGGCAGTGAGGCGGACCGCCTCCCGCCGCACCGCCAGCGTGACCCGGAAAGCCGAGCCGGTCAGCGCCTGGCAGTCGGTGCAATGGCAGATGGAGACGTCGTCGGCGTCGACGGTCGCCTCGTAGCGAACGTGGCCGCAATGACACCCGCCGTCGATCTCCATGGCGTTCTCCGTCGAAGCTGGAAGCGGCAGCCCTAGGCTACCGCCAGCGACTTGTAATCGGCGCCGTCCGCCATCCGATCGGCCGCGTCCAACACCTCGATGGCGATGATCTTCCCATCCGCGTCGAAATCGAACACGACGCCCTGCCTTATTTCCTCGCTCTCGACCACAGCCGATTCGGTGAAACGGAGATAAAGGGTGTCCACCTCGGGATCGTATCGGACCTTCATCGCTGCCGCTTCCTGCCCCGGTCCAAGAAAACCGTGACGACGGGGTGGTTCACTCCGGTTTCGCACGTATACCACGCGCAATACTCGCCCGTCGCGCTCGGGAACACCGCGAAAGGCACGCGTGCGCTCGGCATGGTTTGGATCGGGCCCGTGCGTCGGGCTGGAAGATCGCACGCTCGACCCAAATGGGACTGAGATCGCGCTCCGTCATCGTCTCCAAAGCATGTCGGGAGTAGGTAACGGTCACATGTCAACTCGACACGAGCACGCGGTCCGCCTCGGCGGGCCAGTTCGCTCATCCGAACATAGGAAGGCAGTCGTCCGCCGTCGCAATCGCACGATGGTCGAGCCGGCCCAAGAATCCCGCTTCCCTTCCGATTTGTTCATGATATGTTCTCTTTCAAGGAGATCATTCGTGACCGAGACCCTGTTCATCCTCCAGCCCTACCAAGCCAAGCCGCACCGGCTGGTGCCCCTGCCCGCCCAGGTGTTCGCCGACGAGCGCGCGGCCCGGCGCGCCGCGGGCCGCCTCGCCCGTTTCCGGGCGGGCATCGTGGTGCTGTCGCAGGAGGTCGACCCGCTCACCGCGCGCAAGGGCCGCCCCGCCCCGCTCGCCATTCACGGCCGCGTGCCGGACGAATGGCGTGCGCTGCCCGCCGCCGCCTGATCCCGGCCCCGAGGCGGCCACACTCGTCCGGCGTGGTCATTCTCCCGAACGGGAGTCCGACCTTGACCGACACCAGCATTCCGCCCGGCACGCGCGCCTGGCGCTACGATGGCGCGGAAACCGTGGCCGACGCCGTGGTGCACGGGCTGGGGATCGTCCTCGCGCTCGCCGGCACGGCGGCGCTGCTCGCGGCCGGCTTCGGCTCGAAGGCGCCCCTGCCGTCCCGCGCGGTCTACTGCGCGAGCCTGCTCATCTCGTTCACGGCCTCGGCCCTCTACAATCTGTGGCCCGTGTCGCCGCTGAAATGGCGGCTGCGGCGCATCGACCACGCGATGATCTTCGGCTTGATCGCGGGGACCTACACGCCCTTCCTGGCCTCCATCGGCACGACCGAGACCACCGTGCTGCTCGGAGCCATCTGGGCCGTGAGCCTGCTCGGCATCGCGCTCAAGCTGGTGGCCGTGGGCCGCCGCGAGTGGATCTCGACCATCCTCTACATCGCGCTCGGCTGGAGCGGGATCCTGGCCGGCAAGACACTGCTGGGCCAGCTGTCCACACCCAGCCTCGTGCTGATCGGTATCGGCGGCCTGCTCTACTCCTTCGGCACGCTGTTCCATCACTGGCGGGCGCTGCGCTTCCAGAACGTCATCTGGCACACCTTCGTGCTGGCCGCCGCCGCCTGTCATTTCGTCGCTGTCACGCTCGCGGGCGAAGCCGCGGGCTGAGGCCCGGACCGATCCAATCGTCCTTGCGAGCGAAGCGAAGCAATCCAGCTCCCCTGCGACAGACTGGATCGCCACGGCGGCTTTGCCGCCTCGCGATGACGGGAAAGGCGCCATCGGCGTGTATGGCGATGCCCGGCGGACCGACCTCAGGGCACCGAATTCCAGTTAACGACGGCCGGTTCTACCCTTCTCCCCGCTTGCGCGGCTACATCATTCACACATCTTGGCGCCCTGTCGGCCACCTTCTCCCCGAGGGGCGAAGGGCAGAACGGCCCGGCCGTGAAGATGTGTGAATCTTATAGCCGCTTGCGCGGGGCGAAGGGCATCGCTCGGCACCGATCGCGTCAACCCGAGTTCGGAGCCCTACGAACAAACCTTCGAGGGCTTGCGCGGGGCCGCGGGCCCGTGCGACCTGCCGGGACCTTTCCCGCGACGGACCGCCCGCCTTGCGCTTCACGCTCACGACCTGGAACATCAACTCGGTGCGGATCCGCATGCCGCTCCTGCGCCAGTTCCTCGCCACCCAGCAGCCGGACGTCCTGTGCCTGCAGGAGATCAAGTGCCAGGACGAGGAGTTCCCGTGGGACGAGGTGCGCGCGCTCGGTTTCGCCCACGTCGCGGTCAACGGGCAGAAGGGCTACCACGGGGTCGCGGTCCTGTCCCGCCTGCCGCTCGCCCGGGTCGACAAGGGCCCGTTCTGCCGCCACGGCCACGCCCGCCACCTGGCCGTGACCCTGGGCGAGGGCGCGGAAGCGGCGGCGGGTCTGACGATCCACAACTTCTACGTCCCGGCGGGCGGTGACGTGGCCGACCCCGCCCTGAACCCGAAGTTCGACCACAAGCTCCACTTCCTCGGCTGCATGGCGGACCCGGCCACCAAGCCCAAGGCGGAGCGCGCCATCCTGGTAGGCGACCTCAACGTCGCGCCGCTCGAAACCGACGTGTGGAGCCACAAGGCGCTGCTGACCGTGGTGTCGCACACGCCGATCGAGGTGGAGCGCTTCGGCGCCGTGCAGGCGGCCGGGCCGTGGGTCGACGCCATGCGGGAAGCGGTGCCGCCCGCGGAAAAGCTCTTCACCTGGTGGAGCTATCGCTCGCCCGACTGGCTCGCGGCCGACAAGGGGCGGCGGCTCGACCACGTGTGGGTGAGCCCCGACCTCAAGGACGCCCTGGAGGACGTGAGCGTGTTGAAGGACGCGCGCGGCTGGGACAAGCCCTCCGACCACGCGCCCACGACCGCTATCCTTCGGTTCTGAACGCCGCCAGGCGCTGGCCCAATTCGAGGGCCAGGTGGGCGCGCACGCGTAGGGCGCTCTCGGGGAATTCGGTCAGCACGCGGTGGAACAGCCGCCGGGTGATCTTGAGCACGGTGGTGGGCTCGCGCGCGACCGCGGTGGCGGGGCGCGCCAGCGCCGAGATCAGCGCGCGCTCGCCGATCAGCGCGCCCGGGCCGACCACCTGGCGGGCGGGACCGTCCTCGCGGCCCGCGTCGAGCGCCACCGAGCCGAGCGTGATGAGGAAGCCGCCGTCGGAGGGGTCGCCGCGGCGGAACAGGACGTCGCCCGCCCGAAAAATGCGCGTCTCGGCCGTGAAGGCGATCAGCCGAACCGCCTCGGGGTCGAGCGCGCCCAGCATGGGGATGGCGGTCAGCCGCCGGATATCCTGATCAAGCGCCAAGGAAGGAGGCGTCCGGGGGCAGTCCGCCCGTCACGGGATGAGGCGGTAGCCGCCCGCTTCCGTGACGAGCAGCTGCGCGCGGGCGGGGTCCGCCTCGATCTTCTGGCGCAGGCGGTAGATGTGGGTCTCGAGCGTGTGGGTCGTGACCCCGGAATTATAGCCCCACACCTCGCGCAGCAGCGTGTCGCGGTCCACCACCTGTTCGCGGGCGCGATACAGGAAGCGCAGGATGGCGGTCTCCTTCTCGGTGAGCTTCATCCGCTCGCCGCCCTCGCTGACGAGGTGCTTGGCGCCGGGGCTGAACGTGTAGCCGCCGATCTGGAACAGGGCGTCGTGGCTGTCCTCGTGCTGGCGCAGGTGGGCGCGGATGCGAGCCAGCAGCACGGCGAAGCGGAACGGCTTGGTGACGTAGTCGTTGGCGCCCGAGTCGAGCCCCAGCACCGCGTCCTCGTCGCTGGCGTAGCCGGTGATGAGGATGATCGGGTTCTTGTAGCCGCGGCCGCGCAGCAGCCGCACGGCCTCGCGCCCGTCCATGTCGGGCAGGCCCACGTCGAGCACCACGACGTCGGGGCTCGACGCTTCCGTCACCGACAGGGCGGTCGCGGCCGTGGCGGCTTCGAGCGGCTCGAACTCGTCGTGCTGGGAGAATTGCTCGACCAACAATTCACGAAGATCATCGTCGTCATCGACAACCAGGATCTTGCGAGCCTGAGACATGCATCATTCCTTAGCGGCCCCGGCGCCGTTCGCTCTCAGGAAGCACCGGGCAGCGAAACGAGGTGCCGCGCCCCGAGGCCAAATTGCGCAAACAGGGTGGGGAGCGCAAGCCTCAAAGGTTAAGGCCCCCAAGAGACTGGGGGTCACCGTCCTGAGGATCTGTCCCGCTCCGGGACGGCGCAGCCGCGGAACAATGCTCGCGGGGGCCTCGGCCTTCCCCTGCGCGCTCGGCGCGGGCGGGCGGCGGGCGGCCAAGCGGGAGGGCGACGGCGCGACGCCGCGCGGCGCTTTCGCGCTCCTGTCCGCCTTCTACCGGGCGGACCGTGGCCCCCGGCCGCGCTGTCCGCTGCCGCTGCGGCGCTCGACGGCCGCCGACGGCTGGTGCGACGACGCCGCCAGCGCGAGCTACAACCGGCCCGTCCGGCTGCCCGTCGCGTTCGGGCACGAGCGGATGTGGCGCGACGACCGCCTGTACGACCTGGGGCTCGTGGTGGACTACAACCTGCGCGGCACGCGGCGCGGCCGGGGCAGCGCGATCTTCCTGCACGTGGCTTCGCCCGACGATGCGCCAACGGCGGGCTGCGTGGCGCTGCGGCCCGCCGACCTACGCCGGCTGCTGCCCCGGCTCCGGCCCGGATGCCGCCTGCTCGTCCCCTGAGCGCCGCCGCCGCGGCCGGTTGGCGAGCAGCAGGCCGGCCACGCCGCCGAGCGGCAGCAGCGTCCACGCGCTGCCCGCCGCCAGCAGCGCGGCCGCGAGCCCGAACAGCATGGACAGGATCACCTCCACCATCGCGAGCAGCTTCGACTCGCGGTGGCGCGCCGCGAAGCTCGCCCGCCTGGTGGGCGCCACATGCCACGTGTTGAGCGTCATCGCGGTCACGACGGCGAGGGCGGCGAGCGTCGCCGTTCCCAGGGCAATGAACGGCGACAGGAGCGCGAGCCAGGCGAGCGGCAGGGCCGCCAGCGCGGCCACGACCCGCGCCACGGCGCCGAGCTTGCCCCGGCGCAGCGCCCCCGCCGTCACGGGCGCGGCGGCGAGCAGGTCGGGCGCGTCCTCGCCCGACAGGCTGAGCCAGGTCATGGAGGCCGCGACCTGGTAGGACAGGACCGCGATCAGCGGCGCGAGGGCCACCGGAAGCGGACGGTTGCCGCCCGCCCCGCTCCACAGACCGATCAGCAGCGGCGCCATGTAGAGTGTCTGCTGGAGCAACTGCGACACGATCCACGGGTCCCGCCGCAGCAGACGCCATTCCTTGGCGCGCAGGGTGGCGTTCAGCCCCGTCGCGAAGCGGCCGTCGCGCCCCCGCGCCGTTCGTCTCGCGGGTGCGGTTTCGACGGCCGCGGCGGGCACGCTTCGCGCGAAGAAACGGCCCAGCCCGAGCGCGACCGCCCCGTACAGCACCAGCGCGCCCCCCACCCAGACCGCCAGCGCCACGCCCTCGCCGGAGGCCGCCCGCACGGGCAGGGCCGCGACCCGGCCGAGCCAGGCCGGCACGACGGCCGCGAGGTCGCGCGGTCCCCCGAGTAGGCGGCCGACCTGCAGCCAGATCACGAAGGCACCGCCGATGAAGGTCGCGGCGACCTGGGCCACGAGGCGGGCGCGGCGCGGCCCCAGCAGGGCCACGAGCGCGAAGGCGAGCAGCAGGCTCACGCTGGTCGCCACCAAGGCTCCGGCCGCCAGGGCGGGGGGCAGCGCCAGCGCGCGTTCCTGGCCGCGCATCAGGTCCGCGTCGGCCAGCGGCACGACGAAGAACGCGGCCGAGGTCGCGGCTCCGGCCGCCACCGCGAGCCCGCGCACCAGCAGCGCCACGCGGGCCGGGAAGGGCGAGGACAGGATGAGGTCGAGGTCACCGCGCCCGTAGATCAGCTTGAGGGAGGCGGTGAGCGCCTGCGCGGTCATGAGCAGGAGCAGGAAGGCCGTGCCGGGCGCGAGGTCGATGGCGCCGCGCGACGCGACCCAGGCCGCGGCGTGCGCCGCCACGACCAGCAGCGCCGCGAGGACCGCGAGCGCCGTGTTGCCCAGCCTGCCGAAGGCCCCGCGGAAGTCGCGCCAGGCCAGCCGGAGGTCGTGGGCGAGCAGCAGGCGGGCGGGACGGAGGATCACGCCGGCCCCGCCGGGCGGGTCAGGGCGAGGAACACCTCTTCGAGGGTCGAAGCCCCCTGCCCCGCCTGGAGGGACAGCTCGGCCAAGGTTCCCTCGGCCACCAGCCGGCCACGGCTGATGATGCCGATGCGGTGCGCCATCCGCTCGGCCACCTCGAGGATGTGGGTCGTCAGGATCACGGTGGCGCCCGCCGCGACCCGCTCGGCCAGCAGGTCCTTGACCAGCCGGGCCGAGGCGGCGTCGAGGCCGGTCAGCGGCTCGTCGAGGATGAGCAGGCGCGGCGCGTGGATCAACGCGCCCGCGAGCGTCACCTTCTGCTTCATGCCGCGCGAAAACCCTTCGCAGCGGTCGAAGCGGTGCTCGTGGAGGTCGAGGATGGCGAGCAGGGCGTGGGCTTCGTCCCGGGCCGCGCGCGGCTCCAGGCCCCACAGGCCCGCCACGAACTCCAGGTATTCGAGCGGGGTCAGCTTGTCGTAGAGAAGCGGCTCGTCGGGAAGCCAGGCCGTCAGCCGCTTGGCCGCGAGGGGGTCGCGCGCGGCCTCCACCCCGCACACGCGGATGCTGCCCCGGTCGGGCGGCAGCAGGCCCGCCACCATGCGCAGCGTCGTGGTCTTGCCCGCCCCGTTCGGCCCGAGCAGGGCGTAGAGCTGCCCCGCCGGCACGGTGAGGTCGAGATCATCCACGGCCACCCGCGTGAAAACCTTGCGCAGGCCGCGGACGTCCAGGGCGGGGGGAAGCGGATCGGTCATGGGCGCAATGTGCTGCCGCAAGCCTTGCCGAATCCTTCCCGAACGGAAAGCGAACGGGGGTCGATCATCCCTTTGACCGATTGAGCGGCAGGCGTGCCCGATTCATGGGCGGGGGCACCGAACGACAGCGGGGGCACTGCGTTGACAGGGTGCGGCGCGCCATCTCGGAAGGATCAACCCCATGCATCGTTCGATATTCGCAGGCTTCGCGGCCGCGCTGATGATCCTGCCGTCCGCGCTTCCGGCGCAAGCGCAGTTCCGGGGCGGCGGTGCCCAGGGCGGAGCGCCGATCTTCCGGCCCGGCGTCGGCGGGCGCACGGGCGGCGGAGTTCGCCCCGGCGGTGCGGGTGGCTTCAACCGCGGCGGCTTCGCGGGGGGTGCGGCCAGGCCGGGTGCCGGCGGCGCTCCCTTCCGTCCCGGATTCGCGGGCAATCCGAACCGGGGCGTGGCCGGCAACCAGGGCTTCCGACAGTACGGCGACCGGCGTGGCCGAGGCGCCGCGATCGGTGCCGGTCTCGCGGGCCTGGCGGCCGGCGCGGTGATCGGCGGCGCGCTGGCGAACCAGGGTTCCTACAACAACGGCTACTACAACAACGGCTACAATGGCGGATATGCCTACGACGGCTACGATAACGGCATCGTCGATGATCCAAACGTGGCCGACAACGACGATCCGACCGCCTATTGCGAGAGCCGGTACCGGTCCTACGATCCCGATAGCGGCACCTACCTCGGCAATGACGGACTTCGGCATCCCTGCCCCTGATCGGGCGCCACTCGCCGCGGTCTCCGGGCCGCGGCGACTTCGTTCCTGCAATCTCGAAGGCCTGATCAGCGGACGCCGCGCAGGCTGACCCCGAGGTGTTCCTCGACGATCGCGAGGTTTCGCAGGTTCGCCTTGAACCCCATGTCGAACAGGTCGCCCAGCACCGGCACGGCGCCGGCGATGGTTTCCACGCCCACGTTGGCGAGCATGCGGAGCAGCTTGTGGCCGGGCAGGCCCAGCAGGCGCGCCTCGTTGACGATGTAGAGCGAGATCGCGGCCAGCACGGCGTCGCCCGCGGCGGGCGTCAGCCCGATCAGGCTGTTCAGCCCGAAGCGGAAGCGCGTGCCGGGCAGGCGGAAGGCCCCGTCCACCAGCCAGGCCACGCGGCGCAGGTTCCTGAGACGGGCCTCGAAGGGTGCGGTCTGAAAATCGGCGGCTGACGGCGAGAAGGCGTGCATGGCGGCGACCCCGTTGTTCGCCGCCAAGACGTGGGGCCGGGGCGGCTCGCTTTCAACGCAGCGTCGCGATCAACCCGTCGAGGAAAGCGCCGATCCCGTGCGGCTGCACGGCCGCGAGCCGGATCAGCCCGTCGAACCGGCGAGCGAACAGGCGGATGTGCTCCGAGCCGTTCAGCACCAGGTAGCTCGGCCCGAGGAAGATCACCGCCCGCTTGGGGCCGAATACCGTGAAAGGCGCCGAATAGGCGGTCCGCAGGTCGTAGAGGTGCAGGCGCAGGCCCGGATAGGCGCGCCCGTAGATGGCGGCCAGGTGTTCGAGCTGGCCGAGCCGGTCGGCGAGGGACAGGTCGCGCCACACGTCCTCGCCCGCCGCGAAGGCCTGCAGCGTTTGCAGCCCGAGGCACACTTCCACGTCTGTGTCGGGACCGCTCATGTAGTCGAGCCGCGCGCGGGCGATCTCGCGCTGCTGCGGCGAGGAGGAGCCGTACTCGTAGGCCAGCACCGCCTCCGTCTTCACGAAGTCGGGCAACGCCACGGGAACGGTGCGGATGCGATAGCCCTCCACCTCCTTGAGCCAAGCCATGAACTGGTCGTCCGCCGGACCACCCGTGTGCAGCTCGATCTGCAGCATCGCTTCGATGATCTCGGCGCCGGTTTCCTCCTGCTGGCTGAGCCCGAGCAGCCAGTCGGTCGACACGTGGGCCGTCCTGGCAATGGCGATGAGCGTGTCGGCGCGGGGCAGGCGCGGCTCGTCGCCGTCCAGCAGTTGCGACAGGGTCGAACGGTCGACGCCCGCGGTCCGCGCGAAGGCCGACAGCGTGCGGCCCGAGCGGCCGACCACGTCCTCCAGCCTGCGGCGGAACAGGCCTGCGGAGGTTTCTCGCGGATGAGCGATCTTCGTCTCCTCACGAGTCCGTGATGTGATCAAAATCACCATAGGCTGGAAAGCACCGCAGGACGATGACTTTCCGCGCCAAGAGCAACCTTGTTCGTCTGACTCGTGGAGCAGCATGCTGAACGAACATCGAATCACGCGGGGTCTCCATGACGGTACAGGTCGCGACCGCGAGTCGCCGGCACGCGCGGACCAGGGCCGTCGAGTGGCCGTCCGTCGCGCTGTGGCTCGGCATCCACGCCGGCTTCGCGGCCGTGACCTTCTTCCACGACCGCATTCCCGGGCTCTGCGTCGCGGTCGCCGGCGCGGTGCTGATCACCTGGCACTCGTCCCTGCAGCACGAGTTCATCCACGGCCACCCGACGCCTTGGCGGAGATTGAACCGGGGCATGGCATCGCTGCCGCTGTCGCTGTGGCTGCCCTTCGAATCCTATCGGCGGTCGCACCTCGTCCATCACTGCGACGACGCGCTGACGGATCCCTTCGACGATCCGGAAAGCTACTACTGGGCGCCCGAGCAATGGGCCGCGCTGGGGCCCTTGGGCCGCGCGTTGGTGCGGGCGCACACGACGCTGGCGGGGCGGCTCCTGATCGGCCCGGCCTGGAACATCGGCCGCTACCTGACGGGCGAAGCGCGCGGGCTGCTGGCGGGCGACCCGCAGCGGCGCCGCATCTGGCTCGGGCACGCGGCGGGCGCGGCGCTCGTGCTGGCCTGGCTCGTCCTGGTGTGCCGGATGAACCTCGCCTTCTACCTGCTGGCCATCGTCTATCCCGGCACCTCGATGCTGCTGCTGCGCTCCTTCGCGGAGCATCGGGCGCGGGACGGCATTTTCGAGCGCACCGCCATCGTCGAGAACAGCGCCCTGTTCGGCCCGCTGTTCCTGTTCAACAACCTGCACGCCGCCCATCACGAGCGCCCGCTGATCCCCTGGTACGACCTGCCGGCCTGGTACCGCGCCAACCGGACGCGGCTGCTCTCGGCCAACGGCGGTCTCGTCTACGACGGCTACGGCGAGGTGGCGCGGCGATTCCTCTTCACGCCGCACGACGTGAGCGTGCATCCGGCGCAAGCCTTTCAGATGTTGGACGACACCGCGCCGTTCGACACCGTCTCGGCCTGCTCGCCGTAACGACCGGGCCGGAGCACCGTTGCGGCCAGGCCCGGGCAAGCCACTGTCGGGGATCAGCCGCGGCAGGTGCCATCATCCGAATCGGGAACGCCCTGCGAAGCGCGCCGACCCTCTCGACACCACCGACCTCCCAACTTAAAACCATAACTGGTTATGAAGTTGGATTTCCAGCATGGTCGGGGATGTCGTCAGCGAGCAGCCGCACCTGTTTCTCGGCCGCCGCCTGAAGCGGTTGGCCGAGCAGATGCAGGGCGAGGTGAACCGGTTCACCCAGCAAGCGGGCGTTCCCGTCCAACCGGGGCAATATCCCCTGCTCGCGACGATCGCCGAATACGGTCCGCAGACGGTCGGCGACCTCGCGCGGGCGATGAAGCTGAGCCAGCCCGCCATCACCCGCACCGTCGGCCGGCTGGTCGACGCGGGGCTGGTCCAACTCGATCGCCTGCACGTGGACAAGCGGCACAAGACGATCGCCTTGACGAGCGAGGGAGAACGCGCCGTCGCGCGCTCCAGACGAGCCGTGTGGCCAGCCGTCGAGGCGGCGGTGCGCGAGATGGTCGACGGGCTCGCGGGGTCGCTGCTCGACCAGATCGCCGCGGTCGAGGCGGCGCTGTCGACCCAGTCGCTCGACCGGCGGGCCTCCGCGATCACGCTCCGGTGCCTGACGCCCGCGGGCGACGCCGACGTGCCGGCCATCGTGGCGCTGATGAACGCGGCCTACCGCGGAACCGGGTCCGACGCGGGCTGGAGCACCGAGACCGGATATATCGACGGGGACCGGACCAGCGAAACCCACCTCCGCCGGGAGATGGCCGAGAAGCCGCGCGCGGTCCTGCTCGTGTGGCGCGGCGACGCGCACGAGGGCCTGCGCGGCTGCATCTGGCTGGAGCCGCTGGACGGGGACGTCTGGTACCTGGGCTCGCTCACGATCCCCCCGCGCGAACAGGATGCGGGCCTAGGGCGGCAGCTCCTCGCGGCGTCCGAACAATGGGTCCGCGAGCGCGGCGGGGTGGCGATCCGGATGACGGTCGTCAACGTCCGCGCCCCCCTGCTGGCCTGGTACGTGCGGCGGGGTTACGCGTCGACCGGCGAAACCGAGCCCTTCCCCTACGAGGATAATCGCTTCGGCGTGCCGACGCGCGACGACCTGCATTTCGTCGTGCTGGGAAAGCAACTCGCGAGGTGAGCGAAGTTGAGGAGCATGACGGGTCTGACGACGGCGATTGAGTGCGTTGATGAGAGCCATCGGAAAATGAGTGGGGAGCTGATGTTGACCTTGGTGCCGAAAGCGGACGCAAGACGACATCCGGCTTGGTTCGTTATGTATGCGCCTCAAGCGAACCGATTGCTTCGAGTTCTGTCAAATCAACAAAAACTTGGCAGGATCTGTTCTTAGGTACTCCACCGTTCCCCCGACATCGGGTCGCTTTGCATGAATCCTTCAAGCATGAGACTACTCTGAAAGAGGCTTTGGACAATCTCGAATAGAATTATCGCTATCCATAAGAGATCCAGTATTTGATTTCCAGGCAATATCAATGGCATGCTGTTTCTTCTGAGCAACTATATCTTGCTGACTATTTCGACTTTTCCTAATCAGATGATTGTTAGTTGTTTTTACATTCGGCCATAGCGGGTCAGCCTGAGACGCAAGAAAAACGAAACCATCACCATACAATTCGTCATGCGCACGGCCGCTGTAATAGGGAATGTCGTCAAGAGCTACCAGCGGATGCGAACTATATAAAATTCTAACTGATTTATTAACGGTTCCATTCGCACGAGATCATCCAAATCTCTGCAATTTGTGAAAAAGAGCGCGCCGTCCCAAACCTCATGCCCTTTTTGTACGGGCGAGGTTCAAAGCCTTGCACATCTGGGAAATACCCTCTGGGACAATGACCGCCGACACATTTTTGGGGCCATTTGATATAGCTTCCAGGCCAAGCCTCTGCGGCACATGTTGAAGTTACAACGAAGATCATTAATGACGTGAAGGCCAGATGCGTTGCCAGCTTTGCCCTCATATCCACTTTCCCAAGATGCCAGTCACTGATTCAGAAAATCATATCCGTCAGCGACTAAAGTCATTGGATGCAACATAGATGGCTTAAGATATAGCGGGGCGGAGGTCGTTTTGTGTCCATTATCAGCATCGGACGTAAAAAACGCGTTCTGCCCAAATTGACCGATGTCGCCAGTACGCATTGGGTACGCCTCAAATGAACCAAGAGAACCGGTTTGTTTTAGGTGTCAGAAAACATCAACCAAAACGAACTTTTTCAAGCAGACCATCTAAAGCGAACCAGTTTGGGTGGGCCCGCTGGCATGCCCGGAGCCGGACGCCGTCACGCCTGCATCAGGTCGTCGTCAGTCTTGCTGAAGCCAGCCCTCACGTCCCTCGCACCATCGGCCACGTCCGCACCTGGCCCTAGCCCAAAGCTCGGAACGAGGCCAGGACAGGGTCCGTCTGCCAGCCGTCCACCGCACCCGACAGCCCCGCGATCCGGGCAGCCAGGATGGCGGCGCCGAGCCGGCCCGCCGCGAGTCGGAGCGGCGAGACGGTGAGGCGCGGAGGCGCGCGCCAGGCGAGCCGGGTCGCGAGCGCGCCCGCCAGCGGATCGAGGAGGACCGCGCCCGCCTCGGCCAGGCCGCCCCCGAGCACGATGACCGCGGGGTCCAGCATCATCGTCAACGTCGCGAAGCCGAGCGACAGCACGCGAACGGCCTCGCCCCACACCGCAGCGGCTAGCGGGCCGCGGTCCCGCGCGGCCACGCCCCCCCCACCCGCGAGGGCCGCGCCCCCCGCCCCCGCAATGATGACTTGGATTCCCTCGTCGCGTGCTG
>CAXTFJ010000068.1:0-6953 GCA_964243405.1 uncultured Lichenihabitans sp.
CGTCTGGTCGGTCCATCACGTGAAGAACTGCAGGAAGTGGAGTTTCATGGGGGATGGCATTGCGTTGATCCGGCTTCGCTCAATTGCCTGCTTTATGGAGCGCATGAGATGGCGGGTAAAGGGCGAGGTGAGTGAAGCGCGGCTTTGCCCCGTTCACGACTATCTCGCCCGCGACCTCATCCAATTTTCCACACGCGGTTCCTATCTGCGACGATGTGAACGCGGATATCGCGATGGTAAATTTGCCAACAGAATCAATCGATCCATTACCGAGGACTCTGAAGGGAGAAAGAGTCAATTCGAAATTGAGATTGCCGTGAGCCCTTACACAGGATTGATTCGTGGTCCAGCGCCCATCCGAGGGCTATACTAGCTGCCTGTGTCCAACATCAACACTTAGTCAACCATCGTTTCTAAAGCCGAGGTTTTCCGGAATTATGCGGACGGCCTGCCGGGCAAAGAATCGAGTATGATTTTTGATGTCGGCAGTCATGGATTCGATGCGGCGGAAGTCGTTTCCGTCCATGCTTTGTGACGCTTCAGGATATTCTACCATGAAGATCGAACGCCTTCTTACTTCGATTGTGGGTTCGCCTTACGAGGCGATCGCCTTCCGTACGACGCGAAGCGAGATCCGCAACCCGGATGGCTCGGTGGTGTTCGCGCTCGACGACATCGAGGTCCCCACGGCCTTCAGCCAGGTCGCGGCCGACGTGCTGGCCCAGAAATACTTCCGGAAGGCAGGCGTGCCGGCCCGGCTGAAGCCCGTCCAAGAGAACGACGTCCCCTCGTTCCTGTGGAGATCCGTGGCCGACGTGGATGCGCTCGCGGCGCTGCCCGAAGTCGAACGCTACGGCTCGGAGGTCTCGGCCAAGCAGGTTTTCGATCGCCTGGCGGGCACCTGGACCTACTGGGGCTGGAAAGGTGGCTACTTCGGCGGCGAGGCCGACGCCCACGCGTTCCACGACGAGTTGCGCTTCATGCTGGCGCGCCAGATGGTGGCGCCCAATTCCCCGCAATGGTTCAACACCGGCCTGCACTGGGCCTACGGCATCGACGGCCCTGGCCAGGGACACTTCTACGTTGACCCGCGCACGGGCGAACTCACCGCCTCGACCTCGGCCTACGAGCATCCCCAGCCGCACGCCTGCTTCATCCAGTCCGTCAAGGACGACCTCGTCAACGAGGGCGGCATCATGGACCTGTGGGTGCGCGAGGCGCGCCTGTTCAAATACGGGTCGGGCACCGGCACCAACTTCTCCAAGCTGCGCGGCGAGAACGAGAAGCTGTCGGGCGGCGGCCGCTCGTCGGGCCTGATGAGCTTCCTCAAGATCGGCGACCGGGCCGCGGGGGCCATCAAGTCGGGCGGCACGACGCGCCGCGCCGCCAAGATGGTCGTGGTCGACGCCGACCACCCGGACATCGAGGCCTACATCGACTGGAAGGTGCGCGAGGAGCAGAAGGTCGCGGCCCTCGTCACCGGCTCCAAGCTCAACAAGCGGCACCTCAAGGCCATCCTGCGCGCCTGCCTTAACTGCGAAGGGCCGGGCGACGATTGCTTCAACCCGGACAAGAACCCGGCGCTGAAGAAGGAGATCAAGCTCGCCCGCAAGAACGCCGTGCCGGACGGCATGATCAAGCGGGTGATCCAGTTGGGCCGGCAGGGCCACACCACCCTCGACCTGCCCGAGTTCGACACGGATTGGGATTCCGAGGCCTACCTGACGGTGGCGGGCCAGAACTCGAACAACTCGGTCCGCGTCACCGACGACTTCCTGCGCGCCGTGGAGCAGGACGGGCCCTGGAGCCTGCGCCGTCGCCTCGACGACAAGCCGCACAAGACGCTCCCCGCCCGCGCGCTGTGGGACAAGATCGGCTACGCGGCCTGGGCCTCCGCCGACCCGGGCCTGCAGTACCACACCACCATCAACGACTGGCACACCTGCCCGGTGGCGGGGCCGATCAACGCGAGCAATCCGTGCTCGGAATACATGTTCCTGGACGACACGGCCTGCAACCTGGCCTCGCTCAACCTGCTGCAGTTCCGTGACGAGGCCACCAAGCGGATCGACACGCGGCTGTACGAGCACGCCGTGCGGCTGTGGACGGTGGTGCTCGAAGTGTCGGTGCTGATGGCGCAGTTCCCCAGCCGCGAGATCGCCCGGCTGTCCTACGACTACCGCACGTTGGGCCTGGGCTATGCCAACGTCGGCGGTCTACTGATGGCGTCGGGCATCCCCTACGACTCGTCCGAGGGCCGGGCCATCTGCGGCGCGCTGTCGGCCATCATGACCGGCGTGTGCTACGCGACCTCGGCCGAGATGGCGCGCGAGCTCGGGCCCTTCCCGGGCCATGCCGCCAATGCGGACGCGATGATGCGCGTGATGCGCAACCATCGCCGCGCGGCCTACGGCGAGGTGGAAGGCTACGAGGCGCTGGCCGTCGCGCCCGTGCCGCTGGCCGGGGCCGACTGCCCCGATCCGATCCTCGTGGCCCGCGCTCGCCACGCCTGGGACCAGGCCATCGCGCTCGGCACCGCGCACGGCTACCGCAACGCGCAGGTGACCGTCGTGGCGCCCACCGGCACCATCGGCCTGGTCATGGACTGCGACACCACCGGCATCGAGCCCGACTTCGCCCTGGTGAAATTCAAGAAGCTCGCGGGCGGCGGCTACTTCAAGATCATCAACCGTGCCGTACCCGAGGCGCTGCGCTCGCTGGGCTACCGCGAGGCGGACATCGCCGAGATCGAGGTCTACGCGGTCGGTCACGCGAGCCTGAAGCAGTCACCCGGCGTCAATCACGGCAGCCTGCGGGCCAAGGGGTTCACGCCCGAGAAGCTCGACGCGCTTGAGGCCGGTCTCGCCAGCGCGTTCGACATCAAGTTCGCCTTCAACAAATGGTCGCTCGGCGCCGACTTCCTCACCGGGACGCTGAAGGTGCCGGCCGAGAAGCTGGAAGACCCGGGCTTCGAGCTGCTGCCCTGGCTGGGTTTCAGCAAGGGTGAGATCGAGGCCGCCAACATCCACGTCTGCGGGGCGATGACGCTGGAGGGCGCGCCGCACCTCAGGCGCGAGCACTACCCCGTGTTCGACTGCGCCAACCCCTGCGGCCGCACGGGCAAGCGCTACCTGTCGGTGGACAGCCACATCCGCATGATGGCCGCGGCCCAGCCCTTCATCACGGGGGCGATCTCGAAGACCATCAACATGCCCAACGACGCCAGCGTCGAGGATTGCAAGGACGCCTACATGCTGTCCTGGCGCCTGGGGCTGAAAGCCAACGCGCTCTACCGCGACGGCTCCAAGCTCTCGCAGCCGCTCAACTCGCAGCTGATCGAGGCGGAGGACGACGAGGAGGATGCGGTCGAGGCCCTGATGGCCGCCCCCCTGCCGGCCCGCGCGGCCGAGGTGGCCGAGCGCATCGTCGAGCGCGTGGTGGAGCGGATCGAGCGCCGCCGCGAGCGCGAGAAGCTGCCCAACCGCCGCACGGGCTACACCCAGAAGGCGATCGTCGGCGGCCACAAGATCTACATCAAGACCGGCGAGTATAAGGACGGCCGCTTGGGCGAGATCTTCCTCGACATGCACAAGGAGGGCGCGGCCTTCCGGTCGATGATGAACAATTTCGCCATCGCGATCTCGCTCGGGCTGCAGTACGGCGTGCCGCTGGACGAGTTCGTGGAAGCCTTCACCTTCACGCGCTTCGAGCCGTCGGGGCCCGTGCAGGGCAATGACGCGATCAAGAACGCGACCTCGATCCTCGATTACGTGTTCCGCGAGCTCGCGGTCTCCTACCTCGATCGCACCGACCTGGCCCACGTAACCCCGCCCGACCTCACTTTCGACGCCATGGGCAAGGGTGAGGCCGAGGGCCGGATCGCCGGCCGGACGGGGCCGGAAACGAGCGTCATCTCCAAGGGCCTTGTCCGCTCCAAAGCCGACCGGTTCATGGTGGTGCGCGGCGGCCCGGGTGCGGCCGAAACGGAGCGGCAGCCCGCCACCGCCGCGGGATCCTACCCCGTGGAGGGCGCGACCGCGCTGAAGCAGGACGCGCAACAGGCCTTGATGGAGGAGGTAGGCGCGTTGAGCGGCCTCGCCTGGAGCGAGCCCGCGCCCCTGCCGAGTATGGCCGACAAGAAGGCCGAGGCGCGCATGAAAGGCTACGTGGGCGAAGCCTGCCCCGAATGCCAAAATTTCACGCTGGTGCGCAATGGCACCTGCCTGAAATGCGATACTTGCGGGGCAACGACGGGGTGTAGTTGAGATCTGGATTTCTCAAATAGCAAGCGCCCTGCCAGACCGCGACACTCCGGTTCGTCCAATGGAGGAAACGAAGAGACGCAAGCTCCTGACGTTCTCCCAAACTCAGGTCGACGGCGACCGCGGCCTTCGCCCATGACCGATTCCCGCAATCACCCGAGGTGACGTCAGAAACTTCGCGGTCAAGGTACGAACAATCCGTCCGAGGATATTTCGAGCAGCGTATGTCCGCACAGAAGGTAAAGGTCAGGCAGCGTGGATGTCGCCGCAGCGTCAAGGGGAGGTCTTTATGACGGATGACGCACGGACCGCAGCACGCGAACTCAGCCTGACCCGGCTGATCGACGCCGATCCTGCGACCTGCTTCAAGGCCTGGACGGAACATCTGCCCGAGTGGTTCGGACCGCACGGCATGACGGTGCCGGTCTGCGAGCTCGACCTCAAGGCGGGAGGGCTGTGTCGGACGGTGATGCGGACGCCGGATGGAACGGACTATCCCAACGTGGGCGTCTTTCTCGAAGTGACCGCGCCCTCGCGCATCGTCTTCACCGACGCCTTCGTGCCGGGATGGCTGCCTGCCGGCAAACCGTTCATGGTCGTCGTCACCACATTCGAGGCGGAGGCCGACGGGACGCGCTACACGGCCCGCGCCCTGCACTGGTCCGAAACGGACCGTGAGGCACACGAGAGCATGGGATTTCACGACGGCTGGGGTCAGAGCGCCGACCGCCTGGCCGCGGTGGCGATGCGGTTGAAGGCGTCGGACGGGCGTTGAGCCGTCAACGCGCTTCTCGGACTCCGTCGTGATGGACGGTTTCACCTACCAGCAGCAAAGCGTCGCGGCAGCGGTGACGGCGGCCGAGACAAGTGGTCACGCGTCCGCTTTGCTGTTCCGTACCGGACGGAGTGACGACCGGCCGAGATCGATTCCGGTGGTCGATTCGGTCAGCGGTCACGGAGGAGCACTGCCCTCCCTCTTGACGTGAATCTGACCTGCCAGCCGCCGTATCGGTGGTGGGGCGAGGGCTCACGACCCGGTGGCAGGCGACTCCGGCAAGGGTGAGACGGGCGCGCCGGGCCCGATCTTCTGCAGGTTGCCCGTGATGATCCTATCGTCCGAACCGAGGCCCTTCAGCACCGACACAAGGTCGTGGTCGGGCGTGCCCAGGGTGACCAGTTTCTGCTCGGCCTTGTTGCCGTCGCCCACCACGTAGACGTATTTCCCGAACTGGCTGGAGCCGATCGCGGTCTGCGCCACCATGAGCGCACCGGGCTGGTCCCCGACGTGGACGGTGATGCGGACGTACTGGCCCGGCAGCAGGATGAAATCCGGGTTGGCGATGGTGGCCCGCGCCGTCACCGTGCCGGTCATCCGGTCGACCGAGTTGTCGATGAAGGTCACCTCGCCGCGATGCGGCGGCGTGGCCGAACCCGGCACGGACACCTCGGCCACGACCGGCCCAGCGGTTTTGGCGCGCGAGATGGCCGCGAGGTCCGTTTCGCTCGGGTTGAAGGTCACGTAGATGGGGTCGAGCTGCACGAGCGTGTTGAGGACCGTGCTGCCCGCCCCCACGAGCGTGCCGACGGGCGCCTGGTCGCGGCCGAGGCGGCCGGGGAAAGGCGCACGGATATCGGCGTAGTCGAGGTTGAGCTGCGCGGTCCGGGCCGCGGCACGGTCGGATGTGAGCGCCGCCTCGGCCTGCTGCATGCTGCTCGAGCGCTGATCATACGAGTCCTTGGCGAGATAGCCGCTCTTGGCCAGGTCCTCGCCGCGGTGGAAACTGGAGCGCTGGTAATCGAGCGACGCCTGGTCGCGCGCTACCGCCGCATTGGCCTGGTCGAGCACGGCCTGGTAGTCGCGCGGGTCGATCTTGTAGAGCTCGTCCCCGGCCTTGACGTCGGCGCCGTCGGGCGCGGGCTGGCTCTGCACGTAGCCCGACACTTTGGCCTGCAGCGTGACATTGCGGATCGACTCGGTCCGCGCCGAATAGTCGAGTGTCACCGGAAGGTCGCGCTTGATCACGTGGGCGACCGGGACCGGCATGGCGAAGGGCGGTGGCGCCGCGGCGGCCTGGGCGGGAGCCTGGCCGAGGAGTCCTTCCACTCTCGCGAGGCCGCCGTGGGTGTAGCCGTAGACGCCGGCCGCGGCGAGCACGACGAGCCCGCCAAACGTGTTCCTGCCCATCTTCATCGTGGGATTCCTCTCACTCGGCCGCTTCGGCGGTATGGTCGGGGAAGCGGTGCAGCGTGGCTTCGGGCCTCGCCCCGTGATCATCCCGGCCCCGCTCGCGGAAGCTCTCGATGGTGGCGTAGAAGACCGGCACGAAGATCAGCGTCAGCAGGGTGGCCGCCACCATGCCGCCGAACACGGTGGTGCCGATCGACTGGCGGCTCGCCGCGCCCGCGCCGGTCGCGATCATCAGCGGCACCACGCCCAGGATGAAGGCCAGGGCCGTCATCAGGATGGGGCGGAGCCGGAGACGGCCCGCCTCCATGGCGGCCTCCACGATGGACAGGCCCTCCTCGCGGCGCCGCTTGGCGAACTCCACGATGAGGATCGCGTTCTTCGCCGACAGGCCGATCAGCATCACGAAGCCGATCTGAGAGTAGACGTCCGTCTGCATGCCGCGCACGAACAGCGCCAGGAGTGCGCCGAACAGCGCCAGCGGCACCGCGAGCAGGACCATGAAC
>CAXTFJ010000068.1:6963-23849 GCA_964243405.1 uncultured Lichenihabitans sp.
ACGGCATGGACCAGCTCTCGTACTGCGCGGCCAGCATCAGGAAGACGAAGACGATCGCCAGCCCGAAGATGACGGTGGCGATCGACCCGGCCTTGAGCTCCTGGAAGGTGATGCCCGTCCACTCGTAGGCGAAGTCGCGGGGCAGGGTGGCGGCCGCGGCGCGCTGCATGGCCTGGACCGCCTGCCCGGACGAGAACCCGGGCGCCGGGCCGCCGTTGATCAGCGCAGACCCGTAATTGTTGTAGTGCGGCACGGTTTCGGGGCCGACGATGGGCTTGAGCGAGCCCAGCGTCGAGAGCGGCACCATGCCTCCCGTGGCGTTGCGCACGTAGAGGCGGGAGATGTCGCCCGCTCCGGCGCGCGCATCCTTGTCGGCCTGCAGCGTCACGCGAAACGTGTGACCGAACAGGTTGAAATCATTCACGTAAAGCGAGCCGAGGTAGATCTGCAGCGTGTTGAACACGTCGGGCAGGTTGAGGCCGAGCAGCTTGGCCTTGTTGCGGTCGAGATCGTAGTTGAACTGCGGCGTGGAGGTCGAGAAGGAGGTGAACAGCGCCTGCGGGTTCAACTCGGGCTGCTTGCGCGCTTCCGCCAGCAGCGCCTGCGTGACCTCGTTCAGCGCCGCGGCTCCCTTGCCGGAAAGGTCTTCGACCTCGAACTCGAAACCGCCCGTCGTGCCGAGGCCCGGGATGGAGGGCGGATCGAAGCTCAGCGCGAAGGCTTCGGGAATGCCCAGCAGCTTGCCGCGCACGCCCGCCACGATCTTGGACGCGTTCTGGCTCGGCGGCCTCTCGTCCCACGGTTTCAGGATCGCGAACTCGACCGCCGAGTTGGACTGGGCCGCGTTGGTGAGGAAATTGAGGCCGCTGATCGATCCCACGATGTCGACGCCGGGCTCCGCCTGGAGCACGTCGCGCACCTTCTTGGCGACCGCATCCGTGCGCTCCAGCGAGGCCCCGTCCGGCCCCTGGATGACGACGAAGAAATAGCCCTGGTCCTCCACGGGCAGGAAGGTCGAGGGAATGCGGGTCCAGATCGCGTAGGTGGCGACCAGGCCCAAGGCGAACACGGCCAGCATGGCCCAGCGCAGGCGGATCAGCACGCGCACGAGGCTCGCGTAGGCGTGCGACACCCGCTCGAAACCCGCGTTGAACCACACGAACGGCTTGAACGTGGGCGTGTCGCGGTGGCGCAGGAAGGCGGCGCTGAGCGCCGGACTGAGCGTCAGCGAGTTGAAGGCCGACAGCCCGACCGAGATCGCAACCGTGAGCGCGAACTGGTTGTAGAGCCGCCCGGCAACGCCGGGGATGAAGGCCACGGGGATGAACACCGCCATCAGCACCGCGGTGGTGGCGATGATCGGGCCGGTCACCTCCGCCATCGCCTTGCGGGTCGCGGCGAGCGGGGGCAGGCCCGCCTCCAGCTGTCGCTCGACGTTCTCGACCACTACGATGGCGTCGTCGACGACGAGGCCGATCGCCAGCACCATGCCTAGCAGGCTCAGGATGTTCAGCGAGAAGCCGAACATCTCCATGATGACCAGGGTGGCGATCAGCGATACGGGGATCGCGATCGTGGGAATCACGGTCGTGCGCCAGCTCTGCAGGAACACAAACACGACGAGCACAACCAGGACCAGTGCCTCGGCCAGCGTCACGAGCACCTCGTGCATCGAGGCGGCCACGAAGCGGGTCGTGTCGTAGTGCAGCGCGTAGGCGATGCCCTTGGGGAACCGCTGCGACAGGTCCTCCATCTTGCGCTTGACGCTGGCCTGCAGATCGAGCGCGTTGGAGCCGGGCGTCTGGTAGACGGCCAGCACCACGGTCGGGTCGTCGCCGAAGAAGGCCGAGGACGCGTATTGCAAGGCGCCGAGCTCGATACGGGCCACGTCGCGGAGATGAACCACGGCGCCCGTCGCGGGATCCGCGCGTACGACGATCTCGCCGAATTGCTTCGGGTCGGTCAGGCGGCCGACCGCGTTGACCTGCACTTCGAATGCCGTACCGGCCGGAGCGGGCGACTGGCCGATCTTGCCGGCCGCGACCTGCACGTTCTGCTCGGCCACCGCGTTCTGCACGTCGACCGCGGTGATGTTGAGCTTGGCGAGCCGGTCCGGGTCGAGCCAGATGCGCATGGAATAGCGGCGCTCGCCGAAAATCTGCACGTCGCCCACGCCCGGCAGGCGCTTCAGCGGGTCGACGATCTGCAGGTAGGCGTAGTTGGACAGCGCCACCGGATCGACCGAGCGGTCGGGCGAGGTCAGGTTGACGATGAGGACGAAGTTCGGGTTCTGCTTCTTGATCGTCACCCCGCCCTGGTTGACGATCGCGGGGAGGGACGAGGCGGCCTGGTTGACGCGGTTCTGCACGTCGACGGCCGCGATGGCGAGCGGGTAGCCCACGTTGAAGGTCGCCGTGATGGTCGACGAGCCGTCGTTGGAGCTCGACGAGGCCATGTAGGTCATGCCCTCGACGCCGTTGATCTGCTGTTCGAGCGGCGTCGTCACCGTGTCGGCGACCACCTGGGCGCTGGCGCCCGGGTAGTTGGCGCTCACCACCACCTGGGGAGGCGTGATGTCGGGAAACTGCGAGACGGGCAGCAGGAAATAGCAGATCGTACCCGCCATCACCATGATGACGGCGATGGCCGAGGCGAAGACCGGGCGCTGGGTGAAGAAACCTACCACGGACGGGGCGCTCCGTATTCAGTCGCGGGCAAGGTTTTCACCGCTGCCCAGGGCCGTGCGTCACGCGGGCGGGCGCAGGTGAACGAGAGTGTGAAGCAACGATCGCGCCGTTTTCGCGCGGCGGCGACGCGGTCGAGCAGGTCGCGAAACGCGCGCGGGTCGATGCCGTCCGCCTTCATGACAGCGCCGATCAGGGTATCGGCCATGACATCGTCGATCGTGAGGTCGTCGCGGTGAGCGTTCATCCGGGCCTCCTCGGGCCTTGGCGAGGGTCGGGCACCGTCCTTGACGCCACGAACCCTCGATGTTACCGATCAGTAACGGTTGGCTTGTTACAGGTCGGTAACATTGCCGTCAAGCCCGTGTCTGGGCCGCGTGGATCGAGGAGGGGGTGGCGTGACGGACCCATGCTGCACGGTTCGCACCCGACCTCGCGACCGCATCGTGATGAGCGCGCGCAACCTGTTCCACAAGCACGGCATCCGCGGCATCGGCGTGGACGCCATCGCCGAAGCGGCCGGCACAAACAAGATGACGCTGTACCGTCACTTCGGCTCCAAGGACGACCTGATCTGCGAATGTCTTAGGGCCGTCGCCGACGATGTCGAGGCCTCGTGGCGCGCCATGGAGGCCGCCCATCCCGACGATCCGATGGCGCAGCTGCATGACTGGATCAGGGAAGCGGCTCATTGCGTGATCACCGAGGGGCGGGGCTGCGATCTCGCCAACGCGGCCGTTGAACTGACCGAGCAGGATCATCCGGCCCGGCGCTTCATCGAGAAAATCAAGACGAGCTATCGCGACCGGCTGGCAAAATTGTGCCTTGAAGCGGGGATCGGCAAGGCCGACCTGCTCGCCGATTCCCTCTGCCTGCTGCTGGAGGGCGCGCGGGTCAGCCGGCAGAGCGTCGGGGTCGACGGGCCGAGCTCCCGCTTCATCGCCACGGCCGAAGCGATGATCGAGGCGTTCGCGAGGTAGGCGAGTCGGGTTTCGGAACCACGTCCTGTTTCCCTGCGGTTTACAGGCAGCGGATCCCCAACTAGGGTCCGCCCCTTCCCGTCCCAACCCCAAGAGAGCCGATGCGCGCCGAACCGCTGCAGCTCGTCGAAGACATCAAGCAGTCCGTAGGGCTGCTGAGGAGGCATCTTTGACGTCGATACCGCAACCCGCCGCCTCGCGGAACTGAACGCCAAATCCGAGGACCCGACGCTGTGGAACGACGCGCAGGCTGCGCAGAAGGTCATGCGCGAGCGGACGGAACTTGAGGAGCGGCTCGACGGTGTCGGCAAGCTCGAGCGCGAGCTGGACGACGCCGCCATGTTGGTCGAACTCGCCGAGGAAGAGGGCGACGAGGACGTCGAGAGGGAGGCGATCGACCAGCTCAAAGCGCTGAAGGCCGAAGCGGCACGCCGTCAGGTCGAGGCGCTGTTCTCGGGCGAAGCCGACGCCAACGATACCTATATCGAGGTCCATTCCGGCGCGGGCGGCACGGAAAGCCAGGACTGGGCGCGCATGCTGCTGCGCATGTATACGCGCTGGGCGGAACGCCGGAAGTTCAAGGTCGAATTGGTCGAGGAAACGGCGGGCGAGGAGGCGGGCCTGAAATCCGCGACCCTGCTCGTGAAAGGCCACAACGCCTACGGCTGGATGAAGACCGAGTCGGGCGTGCACCGCCTTGTACGGATCTCGCCCTTCGACTCGGCGGCCCGGCGGCACACCAGCTTCGCCTCCGCCTGGGTTTACCCCCTGGTCGACGATCGCATCGAGATCGACGTCAAGGAATCCGACTGCCGCATCGACACCTATCGGTCGTCGGGCGCGGGGGGCCAGCACGTCAACACCACCGATTCGGCCGTGCGCATCACGCATATCCCGTCGGGCATCGTGGTCGCGTGCCAGAACGAGCGGAGCCAGCATAAGAACCGGGCCACCGCCTGGAACATGCTGCGGGCGCGTCTCTACGAAGCGGAGCTGGAGCGGCAGGAAGCCAAGGCCAATGCCGACGCGGCGTCCAAGACCGACATCGGCTGGGGCCACCAGATCCGCTCCTACGTCCTTCAGCCTTACCAGCTCGTCAAGGACCTGCGGACGGGCGTGACCTCGGGCACGCCCGCCGACGTGCTGGACGGTGAGATCAGCGCCTTCATGGAAGCGGCCCTGGCCCAGCGGCTGTCCGGTCGGACCGTCGAGGTCGAGGACGTGGACTGACGCGTCCGCGATTGGCGGTCGGACTGCCCCGGGAGCCCCATGGGAGCAACCGTCGCGCGCGGCGACGCCCGGCGGCGCGGAGACGCAATCCCTCTTTCCACGCGACAAGAGTCGACCATGCCATCGTCGGGACCGATCGACCTGCGCAGCGACGCCGTTTCGCTGCCCACTCCCGCGATGCGGGACGCCATGATGCGCGCCCCGGTCGGCGACGACCAGTTCGGCGAAGACCCGTCCGTGACCGCGCTCGAAGCCGAAGTCGCCGGCCTGCTCGGAAAGGAGGCCGGCCTTTTCGTGGCGAGCGGCACGATGGCCAACCAGGTGGCGGTCGCCGTGCTGACCCGGCCGGGCGACGAGGTGATCGTCGGTGGGGAAGCCCACGTGGCCTGGCACGAGACGGGAGCGGCGGCCGCCAATTCCGGCGTGCAGATCGTGGCGGTCGGCAGGACGGGGCTGTTCACCGCGGACGAGTTCCGAGCGACCGTAAAGCCGCGCGGCCACATGATCTTCCCGCCGACCGGCCTCGTGGTGATCGAGAACACGCACAACCGGGGTGGTGGCCTGATCTTCCCGCAGGACGACGCGGTGGCGATCTGCGCGGCCGCCGACGAGATCGGCATCCCGACCCTGCTCGATGGCGCGCGGCTTTTCAACGTCGCCTGCGCCACCGGCTTGGCGATGGATGAGCTCGCGCGGCCGTTCCGCATGGCCTGGATCGCGCTGTCCAAGGGCTTGGGCGCACCGTCGGGCAGCGTGCTGGCGGGGTCCGCGCGAGACATCGCGGCGGCGCGCCGGGTCCGCCGCCGGTTCGGGGGAGCCATGCGGCAGGTCGGCTTCCTCGCGGCGGCCGGCAGCTTCGCGCTGCGCCACAACGTCGGGCGGCTCTGTAGCGACCACGCCAACGCCCTTGCGCTCGCCAAACTCCTGCATGCGTCTGCGGCTTTCGACCTGGACCTCGCGACCGTCCAGACCAACATCGTCATCGCTCGCACGGCGGCGGGCGCCCCGGATGCGACCGAAGTCGTCACGCGCGCCCGCGATAAGGGCGTTCTGGTCGTCCCGTTCGGCGCCCGCACGATCCGCGCCACCACGCACCTGGACGTTGGACGAGACAATTGCGTCAGGGCGGGACAGCTGCTCGTCGCAGCCGCGACAAGCGCGGGGTAGCCAGGTTGATCCGCGCGGCGGCTTCGCCGATGCGAGCCTATCGCGCGGCCACCACCGCCTTGGCGGCGCGAGGCGGCGCCGTGATGGTGGGCGCGTCGGCCCAGGGGTGGGCCGACCGCCCCCGCTCTTCGCCGTAAGCGTAGAGGCCCTGCATGAAGGCGGGGTCGAAGGTGTCTGCGCCGGCCTCGGACACGTCGGCGTCGATGAAGGCCGTGTGGAAGCCGATGTTATGACGGCGCGCAAAGGCATAGGAGGCGAGCGTGTTGGCGCGCACCTCGCGCTTCAGCACCGTCTGCAGCGAGCGCGTGCCAACCGCGATCGTCTCGTTGTCCACCACCGTGAATACGGGGTCGATCTTGTTGTTGAGCAGCACGTAGATGTCGCGCGGGCCGGCCATGGTCCGGTCGTTTCCGCTGCCGAACAGCACGTCGTCGGGCGCCACGAAGATCTGCTGGGTCGTGCCGCCGTCGACGTGCATTTCCTGAAAACTTTGCCCTCCCGCCTCGACGCTGACGAGGCGGGGCGGGAACAGGCCGGGGATCGATGCGGAAGCGGTCAGAACCTGCCGAAACAGCGAGAGCGCCTGGGGCGAGCCGCTGGACGCGATCGCGCCCATGTCCCACACCACGGCCCGCTGCGAGTCGAGGTTCGTGGTGGCGACGAACAGGCGGCGGCCGCGGCTGTGCTCCGCCGCGACCGCCGCCAGGATGTCCGGTGTCACGAAGCGCGCCACGAGATGGCCGAGCCGGTCGTTCTCGACCAGGGCATTGCCGAACAGCCCATTAACGATATTGACGTTCTTGATGAGGCTCGCGCCGAGGTCGCCGTTGTAGAGCTCGTGCACGGTGTCGTCGTAGCGTGGGCCCAGAAATACGAAGGGGGCCATCAGAGCGCCGGTGCTGACGCCCGACACGACCGTAAACTCCGGCCGGCGGTTGGTTTCGCTCAAGCCCTTGAGGAGGCCCGCCCCGAAGGCGCCGTCCGCGCCCCCGCCCGACAGGGCCAGATAGGTCACAGGTTTCGAGGCCGGTGCGCGCGCCGCGATGCTGTCGAACACGGAAACGTTCGTGTCGGCGTAGAAGCGAACGTGCGGCATGCCGGGGATCTCGGCCAGGCCTGCCTGCTCCGCCGTGTAGGGGACGCGCGCCATGTCGATCGACGCGCATCCCGCGAGCGCCAGCCCACCCACGAGCGCCATGCCGAGAGCAGCGTTCCTGCACAACCCCATCGCCGCGAACCTCACAATGCCATCGTGTCGCGACTGTACGCGGTGACGGCCTTAAACGATCCGGCCCGCACCGCACCAGAGTGTTCGCATCGAGTCGTTTCCCCCCAAGCTGCGCCTTTGAAGCAACACCCGGTTGGCAGGCGATCGGTCCGAGAAGCGGCTCCGGGGTGTCATTTCGAAGCGGACGGGAGCTGCACGTCGGCGGCGGCAAGCCGTTCGCCGGCCTGCAGGAACCGCATCGGATCGACGGGCTCGCCGTCGATCCTGGTCTCGTAATGGAGGTGCGGCCCGGTCGCCCGCCCAGTCTGCCCCACCTGGCCGATGACCTGCCCTTCGGACACCCTTTCGCCCGGGCCGACGAGAACGGCTGACAGATGCGCGTAGCGCGTCGCGAGCCCGTTGCCGTGGTCGATCTCGATCATCAGGCCGTAGCCGCCGAGCGGTCCCGCGCTGACGACCTTGCCGCTCGCCGTCGCGCGCACCTCGGCTCCGGCCGTTTCGCGCAGGTCGACGCCGGTGTGCAGGGCCGGACGGCCCAGAAAGGGGTCGAGCCTCGCGCCGAACGGCGAGGTGACGTCTGGCGCACCGGCCAGCGGCCTCGCGAACGGCACGTGCGGCACGGCCGAAGCCAGTCGGTCGGCGGCGGACACGTCGGCTTGCAGGTTCACCAGAGCGCGCCCGAATGGCGCGAGCGAAGTGCCCTCCGCCAGCGGCACGAACGGACCTCCGACATCGGCGGTGGACGCGGCGGAGGCGAACCGTTCGGGCGCCAAGCCCGCGTCCGACAGGGCGGCGCGCAGGACCGTGGCCCTGCGATGGGCGGCCGACCCGACGTCGGCTACGGCCCGGTACTGCGACGAGTCGACCTGGTCCAGTTCCTGGGTCAGGGCGGACAGGCGCGTGCGGACGGGAGCGTCGTCGGTCGCGTCCGCGCGGCGCGACGCGGACCCCGGTTCAACCAGAGCCTCGGGATGCGGTTTTTCTCCCCAGGCCGCGGGCGCGACCGCCGGCGCGGGACCGGTCACATCGTCCAGATGGCCGGTGTTGGCGGCTTCGCGTGCGGCGGGACGACCGCCGAAATGTCCGACGGCCTGGTCGACCAGGCTCGCGCGGACCTGGAGGGCATCGGCCCTCTTCGACAAGTCGCGGACCTCATCCTCGAGCGCGCTGCGACCGACGAGCTGCTGGCTCGATTCGCGGTCGATCTCCGCGCGCAGGGACGCGATGCGGTCCTCGTAGACGTACTGGGCGCGCGCCTCCCTTTGCATCAGGGCGGCAACCAGATCGTCGTGCACGCCGAGGTAGAGGCTCGACGCGACCGTCCAGCTTCCCACGATCGCCATCCCCGCGATGCACAGCCGGGCCGTGAGCGTCCGCACCGTCACGGTGCGGCACGCGGTGCCGCGGGCGACCGTGATGAAATAGTGCGACGGGGGCAGGCCCGGGTCCAGGGAATGCGAACGGTCGGTCATGGCTGGACTCCGGCCCGTGGCCCTGGTGTCTCACCCGACGATTTACGTCCGCCATGGTTAAGGAATCGGAAAATGCTTCCCGGCTAGCGTCAGGTCACGGCAGCGCGCGTGCGGCCTCCAGGACCTCCTCCGCATGGCCCGGCACCTTCACCTTGCTCCAGATCCGGGCGACCCGGCCCTCGGCATCGATCAGCACGGTGGTGCGCTCCACACTCATGTAACGCTTGCCGTACATGCTCTTCTCGACCCACACGCCATAGGCCTCGACCATCGCCTTGTCCTCGTCGGAGGCCAGCGGCAGGGCCAGTTCGTGCTTGGTCCTGAACTTGTCGTGGCTCGCGAGCGGGTCGGGCGAAATGCCCACCACGGCGGTGTCGGCCTCGGCGAAACGCGGCAGAAGCGCGTTGAAATTGATCGCCTCCCGCGTGCAGCCGCTCGTATCGTCCTTGGGATAGAAGTACAGAACAGCCTTGCGGCCCGCCAGTGACCGCGACGAGCACGTGCCGCCGCCGGTCTGTCTGAGATCGAAGGTGGGCGCGGGATCACCGACGCGCGGGAGCGAAGCCATGACTTATCCTTCTCCAAGCGGGTGTTTGCGGCCGGTGGCGCATTCCCGTCACGACCCCGCCATCCTATTGGGTGAGGGACGCGACGTGAAGCCGTTCTCGGCGCAGCAGGAGTCCTGACCGCTTGGCCGAACCGTCCGACCACAGGCTCGTCCGAAACCGGCCGACGCGGTCGCGTCCGGTCGGCAGCGGGCCCGCGAGGACGCGTCGTGGACTCCGTCGGACCTGCCTGATCGGCTTCGCCTTCCTGTCGAGCCTCCTGTTCATCGCGGCCATCGCGGGCGGCCTCGTCTTCCTGCGTCTGAGCAGCGGGCCGCTCAACGTCGGCCTGGGCCGGCTGATCGCCGAAACCCTGGATGGGCGTGTCGGACAGGGCTACGCCTTCTCGGTCGGTGGCACGTATTTGGAGTCGGGCCCCGACGGGCCGCGCCTCGCGCTGCGGCAGTTCGCGGTCCGGGACCGGTCGGGACGCACGGTCGTGGCAGCCCCGCGGGCAGGCGTCAGCGTCGACCTCCCGGCGCTGCTCACCGGCACGGTCTCACCCAAGCGGCTCGAAGTGGAAGAGGTGGTCCTGAAAGTCGTCCGGCGGGAGGACGGCCGTGTCGCGATGACGGCCGGATCGGACGAGACCGATCTTCCCCTTGCCGGGCCGCTGGTCAGTCGGGGCGCCCCCGCCCCCGGAGCCGGCGACGCTCCCTCCGTCCCGGCGGATCCCGCGACGGCCGCGGCGGAAGCACCGGTCGAGTTGTCCAAACCCTTCGATGGAGCACGGGTCACGCAGGATCTGACCGCGGTGGTCAATAACCTGGTCGACGTTCTGTTCGACCCGGCCAGCCCCCTGCGTGCGGTCGACCGTTTCGGCATTGAGCGTGGGACGCTCGAGGTCGACGACAAGCCCCGCAACGCCTCGGTCCGCTACCGGAACTTCGCGGTCGACTTCGATCGGGAAGGGAACGGCGGTCTTTTCGTCACGGCGGGCGCGGACGGGCCGTCGGGTCACTGGTCGCTTTCGGCCAGGGTCGAGCGCGGAGCCGACGGCAGCAAGTTGGTCGACCTGACGGCCGACAACCTGTCCGTCGACGAGGTCATGCTGGCCGGCGGTCTGCGCCAGGTCGCCTTCGACACGGACATGCCGATCTCCGTGAACGCCAACCTCCAGGTTGGAAAGGATGGGACCCTGACGCGGGCCGACGGCCTGATGAACTTCGGCAGCGGCTACTTCCGGATCGACGATCCCGACCACGAACCCGTGATGATGGACGGCGCCACCGTGCCGTTCCGGATCGATCCGCGGAGCGGCGAGGTCACGATCGCCAAGGGGATGCTGCGGGCGGAGGAAACCGGTTTCACGTTCGCCATCACGGCCGGCCCCCCGACGCAATCGGGTGATCCGTGGCATGTCACGGGCGAGGCCAGCGGGGTTTTCGGCACGGAGCGGCCCGGCGAGAAGCCGATCACGATGAGCAAGGTGGCGTTCGCGGCCGCCATTGACGGGGAGCGGCAGCGGGTGACGCTGGACCACTTCACCGTCGCGGGGCCGGACCTCGCCTTCCGCGTCAACGCCGTGTGGCAGCACAACCTGAGCGGCGACGGATTCCTGGTCTCGGGATCGATGGACCTGGGGCGGACGCCGGGCATGGACGTGCTTCGGCTGTGGCCGAACTGGGTCGCGTCCGGCCCTCGCGCGTGGCTGATCGCCAATCTCCGGGGCGGTACGCTCACCTACGGCCGCGGCACCTTCGCGCTGACCAACAACGACCTGCTCGCGATGCGCTGGCAGCATTCGGTGCCGGACGACCACTCGCATATCGAGATCGGCGTTTCCAACATGGCGCTGGCCTTCATGCCCGGCGTTCCCGCCCTGAGCGGCGTCGATGGAACATGCGTCGTGACCGGAAGCACGACGCGGTTCACCGCGACGCGGGGGGAAATGGACGTGTCGCCCGGCCACGTCCTCACCCTGGGCGATGGCTCCTTCACGGTGCCCAACACCGACCCCAAGCCCACGCCAGCGACCGTCGGCCTGCGGGTGACGGGGAAGATCGACGCCATGGCCGACCTGCTGTCGCGCGATGCCTTGAAGTCCTACGCCAACCTTCCGATCGACGCGTCGAGCGTGGCCGGTGACATCGAGGGAAAGCTCGATGTCGGCCTGCTCCTGGGTGCACGCGTCCCCGCCGACTCGGTGAAGATCGGGGTGACGGCGACCGTAAGGAATTTCTCGGCCGACAAGCTGATCGGCAAGGAGCCCCTGCAGGACGCGACCCTGACCATCGTGGCGGACAAGTCCGGCCTGCGCGCCAAGGGTGACGGTCGGATGTTCGGCTCGCCCACCACCATCGACATCCGGAAGCCGGCCGGAGGAGCGCCCAGCGAGGCCGTCCTGGCGATCACGCTGGACCAGCCCGGACGCGCGAAGGCCGGGATGACCCACGGGAAGCCGCTGACCGGCCCGGTTTCGGCGAAGATCACGACGTCGCTGGGGTCGGCGGACAAGACCAGGGCAACGCTCGATGTCGACTTCACCAGGGCCGCGTTCGACGGCCCGCTGCCGGGCCTCAAGAAGCCTGCCGGACGACCCGCGAAGGCCACCTGCCAGATCCAGCAGACGGGCGACCAGACGGTCTTGGACGGTATCGTGTTCGACGCCGGCCCCACATCGATCCGCGGAACCGCCTCCTTCAACGGAAGCACGTTCCAGAGCGCGAAGATCAGCCAGCTTCGCCTGTCGGCCGGGGACGATATGCGGGTCGATGCCGAGCAGTCCGGCGCGGGCGGGCTGACGTTGACCGTGCGAGGCACCAATATCGACGCGCGTCCCTTCCTCAAGCAGTTCGTCTCCGGGGATGGCGGTTCGCCGGGCAGCGAGAGCCAGGGCAAGGACCTCGACCTCGACCTGCATGCCAACCTGGTCACCGGGCAGAACAACCAGGTCCTCACCAACGCGGACCTGCGCCTGTCCCGTGTCGGTGGGCAGATCCGCCACGTTCAGCTCAACGGGCGCCTCGGCCACGGGACGGCGACGGTCAGCACGGTGGGGCAGGGGCCCAATCCTCTCGTCATGGTGGTAGCCAAGGACGCCGGCGCGGTCCTGTCCTTTGTCGACCTTTACAAGCGGATGGACGGCGGACGGATGGACGTGAATGTGCGGTTCGGGACCAATCGCATCGAAGGTCTCGCGGTGGTCCGCGATTTCACCATCAAGGAGGACCCCGCCATCAAGAAGCTGGCCGAGGAGGAGGTCGCCAGCAACAACCGCAACACCGGCGGTCGCATCGACTCCTCGGCCGTTCACTTTTCCAAGCTGGAAGCCGAATTCGTCCGGAGCGGCAGCACGGTCGACATCCGCAACGGCGCCATGTTCGGCCCCCAGGTCGGTGCGACGGTCCAAGGGTCGATCGACTTCGTGAAGGACCGCGTCTCCCTCAGCGGGACGTTCGTGCCCGCCTACGGCCTCAACAACCTGTTCTCGCAGATCCCCGTCGTCGGTGTTCTGCTGGGGGGCGGGACGCACGAAGGATTATTTGCCATCAATTACCGGATCGACGGATCCGCCGCGGCTCCCGTGATGACCTTCGATCCGCTTTCAGCGCTGGCCCCGGGCATCTTTCGAAAGATTTTCGGCGCGATCGACGGCACAGATCAGGGGGGCGCCCTACCGCACGACGTGAGCGGCTTCTCGTCGGAAGGCAGCCCTGCGTCCAGCGATCACGCGAACGGCCCGGGCGTCCTCGGATCGGAATAGGCTCAGAAAATTAGACGGCCCGCGCGACGGAGGTCGCACGGGCCGTATATTGGCAATAAATCTTATCAGACCTGTTATTCAGCGTAGTGGCTGCCGTCGTCACCCGATGCGTGATTGAAATACTCAGGCACTGCAGCCGGCTTATTGTCTTCCGGAGCCGCCGTTTCCTGCGGCGTGTCCGTCTGCGTGTTCAGGTTGCGCACGCGCGCCGTACGATGCTTGTGAACGGCCCTGTGGACCGCCGGGGCGGTCTCATCCGAGGTTGGTGCGGCGTAAGCACCGGTGGCGGCAACGAGTCCGACGACTGCGCAGGTTGCCATCAACATCTTCACCATAAGAACCTCCTACCTTCGCGTTTCGATAAAAGGGATCTGGACCGTGCAGTCGCGTTGTGAAGAGGGCGCCGCCGAAAATTCGACGTCATCCAACCCAGCCGAAAATATTTCGGCTGGAGTTTACCATATTTTTGCCGTAATCTATGGTGCAGTACATTTTCGTAACCCGATGAAAAGTATGATAAATCTTGAGTTTGCTGTCTGTAACGTGAGGGATGGCGAATAAGGCGCGGCAGCGCGACTTCACATTCTTTTGAGAGTCCGTGCTTGTAACCGGGAGGGTGGCCGGTATCCACGACGCCTGCCGGACACGATCCTGTCTCGACACAGAAGCTACTCCGGCCTGAGTAACACGTGCTTCTTGCGACCGTAGGAGAGCTTGATGGCGCCTGTCGCGCCCAGGTCGGCCAGCGATAGCGCAGTTTTCTCATCGGTCAGAACGACGTCGTTCACCCGCAACCCGCCGCCCTTGACCTGCCGTCGCGCTTCTCCCGTGGATGTCGCGAGCCCGACGTGCACGAAGGCGTGCAACACGCCCAAGCCTCCTTCCAGATCGCCGCGGGCGACACCCACCGTCGGCAGCGCGTCCGACAGGCCACCACCCTCGAATGTCTCGCGAGCCGCTCCGCTTGCGCTGTCGGCGGCCTCGCGCCCGTGCAGCAGCGCCGTGGCCACGGTGGCGAGGACCTTCTTGGCCTCGTTGATCTCCGCGCCCCGCAGGGCGTCGAGGCGACCCACCTCGTCCAGCGGCAGGATGGTGAACAGCCGGAGGAAGCGCCCGACGTCCGCGTCTTCGGTGTTGCGCCAGAACTGCCAGTAGTCGTAGGGCGACTTCATGTCGGCCTTGAGCCAGACCGCCCCCGCCGCGGTCTTGCCCATCTTTGCGCCGGACGCCGTGGTGATGAGCGGGCAGGTGAGGGCGAACAGGGGTCCCGTCCCCATGCGGCGACCGAGGTCGACGCCCGTGACGATGTTGCCCCACTGGTCGGACCCGCCCATCTGCAGGACGCAGCCGTGCCGGCGGTGGAGTTCGACGAAATCGTAGGCCTGCAGGCACATGTAGTTGAACTCCAGGAACGACAGTTCCTGATCGCGGTCGAGCCGCAGCTTGACGCTGTCCATCGACAGCATGCGATTGACCGAGAAATGCCGCCCCACGTCCCGCAGGAACGCGATGTAGTTCAACCCGGTGAGCCAGTCGGCGTTGTCGGTCATCACCGCCTCGCCCGGCCCCTCGCCGAACCGCAGGAAGCGCGCGAAGACGTCGCGCAGGCTGGCCTTGTTGCCGTCGATCGCCTCCGGCGTCAGGATCTTGCGGGTCTCGTCCTTGCCCGACGGGTCACCCACCTGCGTGGTGCCGCTGCCCATGAGCACGATGGGCCTGCCCGCTCCCGTCTGCTGGAGCCAGTGCAACTGCATGATGGTCATCAGATTGCCGACGTGCAGCGACGGAGCCGTGCAGTCGTACCCCACGTAGGCCGTGAGGTCGCCCGCGCGTGCCTTGGCGTCCACCCCGGGCGGGTCCGAGCACTGGTGCAGGAACCCCCGCGCTTGCAGCGTAGTGAGGAAGTCGGAGGTGGGCCGCTGATCGGTCATGGGATCGGGTTCCGGCGCCCCGCCGACGTGGCCGGCGCAACGCATCGTTAGGCTTGACGGAGCTAGGCTGGTGGTCACCATGCCTTCGGCCCGGGCTTGTGCCTCATCGGGCGGCGGAAATCGAGGCTGTTCGATCGATGGCGACCGGATCACGCGCGGACCTGTTCAGGGCGGTCGGCCTGATGAGCGGCACGTCCCTCGACGGCGTGGACGTAGCCGTCATCGAGACCGATGGGGCGGAAGTCGTCAGGACCGGCATCGCCGGGTTCCTGCCCTACACCGATGAGGACCGAACGCTGCTGCGGCGGGCCCTGGCCGAGGCGGCGGGTCTGACGGACAGGTCATCGCGACCGGGTGTGCTCGGGGAAGCGGAACGCCGGGTGACGCGGCGCCACGTCGAGGCTGTGCGCCACGTCCTCGACGAACACGGGATCGCCCTGGAGTCGGTGGACGTGGTCGGGTTCCACGGCCAAACCGTGCTGCACAGGCCCGAGGATGCGCTCACCGTGCAGATCGGCGACGGCGCCGTTTTGGCGGGACAGCTCGGCGTCGACGTGGTGGCCGATTTGCGCGCCGCCGACGTCGCGGCGGGCGGGCAGGGCGCGCCGCTCGTGCCGGTCTTTCACCGGGCGCTGGCCGAAGCCGCCAAGCTGCCGCGACCGGCCGTGCTGCTGAACGTCGGCGGGGTCGCGAACGTCACCTTCCTGCCCGCGGAGGGCGACCCCACGGCTTGCGACACGGGACCGGGGAACGCGCTGCTCGACGACCTCATGCTGGAGCGGACCGGACTGCCGATCGACCGCGATGGGAGCACCGCCGCGCGGGGCAGGGTGGACGAGCAGATCCTGGTCGGGATGCTCGCCCATCCCTTTTTCGACCGGCCCGCTCCGAAATCGCTCGACCGCAACGCCTTTTCGCGCGAGCCCGTGGCGGGTCTCGACACCGCGGACGCGGCCGCGACACTGACCGCCTTCACGGCGGCGAGCGTGGCCCGCGCGCTACCGCACCTGCCCGCCCAGCCGCTGGAGGTGGTGGTGTGCGGCGGAGGCGCGCGCAACCCGACGCTGCTCGCGCACCTCGCCCGTTACCTGTCCTGCCCGGTCACGACCGCGGAGCGATACGGCTGGACCGCCGACGCGATCGAGGCCCAGGCCTTCGCCTACCTGGCGGTCCGCAGCCTGCTGGCGCTTCCGCTCACCTTCCCGACCACCACCGGCGGCGGCCGGTCGGTGACGGGCGGAGTGCTGCACCGGGGACGGTGAGCGCGGCGTGACCCTCGATCAGTTGCGCTCCGTCCGCGCGGGCGTGGCGGTGCGTTCCGGATTGCCGAGGCGCTTGTCGAGGTAGACGCCCACGTCGGCGATGAGCGGATCGACGCAGTTCTCGAAGAAGTGGTTGGCGCCCGGAATGATGGCGTGCTCGATCAGGATGCCTTTCTGCGTCTTCAGCTTCTCGATCATGGCCTGGACCTCCTTCAAGGGAGCCACCCGGTCCTTGTCGCCGTGCACGAACAACCCCGAGGAGGGGCAGGGCGCCAGGAAGGAGAAGTCGTACAGCGTCGCGGGCGGCGCGATGGAGATGAACCCCTCGATCTCCGGCCGCCGCATCAGCAATTGCATGCCGATCCAGGCCCCGAACGACACCCCGGCGATCCAGCACGCGCGCGCTTCCGGGCTGATGGCCTGCGCCCAGTCGAGCGCCGCGGCCGCGTCCGACAGCTCGCCCGCGCCGTGGTCGAACCCGCCCTGCGACCGGCCGACGCCGCGGAAATTGAAGCGCAGCACCGAGAAGCCGCGCTCCGCGAACGTGTAGTAGAGGTTGTAGACGATCTGGTTGTTCATCGTGCCGCCGAACTGCGGATGCGGGTGCAGGATGATGGCGAT
>CAXTFJ010000069.1:0-23565 GCA_964243405.1 uncultured Lichenihabitans sp.
ATGCAGACGCGCGACGAGGATTTCGTCGCCCGCCTCTTCGTCGCCTCGACGCACGCGCCGGTGCTGTTCTTCTCGTCGCTGGGTCAGGCCTACAAGATGAAAGTGTGGCGCCTGCCGCTGGCGGCGCCGCAGGCGCGCGGCAAGGCCCTTGTCAACCTGCTGCCGCTCGAGGAGGGCGAGCGCATCACCACGATCATGCCGCTTCCCGAGGACGAGGCGGCCTGGGAGAACCTCGACGTGGTCTTCGCCACGACGGGCGGAACGGTCCGCCGCAACAAGCTCTCCGACTTCGCCCAGGTGAACCGCGCCGGCAAGATCGCCATGAAGCTCGACGAGGGCGAGGGCATCGTCGACGTGCAGATCTGCTCGGAAGACAAGGACGTACTGCTCACCACCGCCAGGGGGCAGTGCATCCGCTTCGCCGTCGACGACGTGCGAGTGTTCAAGGGCCGCGATTCGATGGGCGTGCGGGGCATCACCCTGGGCCAGGGCGACGGCGTGATCGCCATGGCGATCCTGCGCCACGTCGAGGCCGAGCCCGCCGAGCGGATCGCCTATCTGCGCATGCGCCGCGCCACGGAGGGCGAGGCGGTGGGCGAGGACGACATCGTGGGTGAGGTCGTGGGTGACGCCGAAGCGGCGCCCGACGCGCCCCAGTCGGTCTCGCAGGAGCGCTACGCGGCGCTGTCGGCCGCCGAGCAGGTCATCCTCACCGTGTCCGAGCGCGGCTACGGCAAGCGGACCTCGTCCTTCGAATACCGGCTCACGGGCCGGGGCGGCAAGGGCATCGTCGCGATGGCGGTCAACGCCCGCAACGGCAAGCTCACGGCCTCGTTCCCCGTCGAGCACGGCGACGAGATCATGCTGGTGACGGACGGCGGCCAGCTCATCCGCTGCCCCGTGGACGGCATCCGCGTGGCGGGCCGCGGCACGCAGGGCGTGATCGTCTTCAACACCCACAAGGACGAGAAGGTGGTCGCCGTGGAGCATATCCCCGAGTCCTCGGACGGGGCTCCCGGCGCGGGCGAGGCCGAGGCGGAGTGACGCGCACCGGGCTCTACACCGGTTCCTTCGACCCGCTCACGACGGGGCACCTCCACGTGATCGGGTCCGCTGTCCTGTTCTGCGACCGGCTTGTGGTGGCGATCGGCGTGCATCCCGCCAAGGCGCCGCTGTTCCCGGCCGAGGAACGCGCGGCCCTGATCGAGGCCGAGGCGGGGAGGCTCGCGGCGGCCTCCAACTGCCGGCTGGAGGTGTCGACCTTCGACGGCCTCGCGGTGGCGGCCGCTCGGAGGTTCGGGGCGACGCTGATCGTCCGCGGTCTGCGGGACGGCACGGACTTCGACTACGAGATGCAGATGGCGGGCATGAACGCGAGGCTCGCGCCGGAGCTGCGAACGATCTTCGTGCCCACGAGCGACGAAACCAGATCCGTGTCATCCACGCTGGTCCGGCAGATCGCCGCGATGGGGGGCGACGTGTCCGCTTTCGTGCCGCGTGCTGTCGCCGAGGCGATCGCCGCGAAGGGCACGCGGGCCTGAGCTCGCCTGAGGTCCACGGATGTCACGGAGGTCGTGATCGCCAGCGCGAGGTGGCCGAGCCCGTCGGCGCCGCGAGCGACCTTCTCGCGACCGGTCTTCAGAGGTGGGCGTCGAGGCCGACCGGCTCGTCGCTCGCAGCAGGAACCCGCGCGCGCGCCGACCGCAGCAGCGGCACGATGTCCTCCGCCCGTCGCGCCACCAGGTAGTCGACCTCGAACGCGGGACGGATGAAGCCATTCTCCCGCATATGCGTGAGGAGCGACAGCAGCGGTCCCCAGAAACCGCCGATGTCGGCGATCAGCACCGGCTTGGTGTGCTGCTGGAGCTGCACCCAGGTCATCTGCTCGACCAGTTCCTCCAGCGTGCCCACGCCCCCCGGCAAGGCCACGAAGGCGTCGGCGCGCTCAAACATCATGCGCTTGCGGGTGTGCATGTCGGGCACGACGACCATCTCCTGGGCGGCGTGTAGCAACTGCTCGCGATCGCGCAGGAAGTCCGGGATGATGCCCGTCACCCGGCCGCCGGCCGCAAGCACTGCCCGCGCGGTGGCGCCCATCAGACCCGCGTTGCCTCCCCCGTAGACCAGGCCGATGCCGGCGCGGGCCATGTCGCGGCCGAGGATCTCGGCGGCCTGAACGTAGATCGGGTCCGTGCCGGAAGCCGAGCCGCAGTAGACGCAAATGGCTTTGATCTCGGTCATGATCCAAGCTTGTCGCCCGCTCGGCGGGGACGGTCAAGGAGCGGGACCTGACCCAAGCCTCCACCGGCGCCGGGCCGCGATTCTCCTTGGCACTCTTCATCCAAAATCGCTAACGTGCTCCACCCCCTGGGGAGTTTGTGTCATGCTGGCCTGGATCAGGAGCCCTCGCGGAAGCGTCGCGACCGCGATCGCCGTCGCGGTGGTCGCCATCGGCCTCCTTCTCGTGCCGCTGGTTCGGCCGCGCGGCTCCGCCCTGCCGCCAACGGCCGGGACGACGCCGGCCGCGGTTGCCTCGGCGGACCTGCCCGACGCACCGCGCCGAGCGGAGGTGCCGTCAGCCACTGCGTCTCCCACGGCTCCGGCCGAGACCGTTCGCGACACATCCGGACCGCAGCCCGAGCGAGCCTCTGCGAGTGACCAGCCTGAGAGCACGATCAAATCCGCCGTCCCGGCCCCCGTGGCGCCGACCTTCGACATCGTGCGTGTGGACCCGCACGGCGACGCGGTCGTGGCGGGCCGCGGCGTCCCGGGCGCCGAGGTCGCGCTGGTCGACGACGGCCGGGTTCTGGCGACGGTGACCGCGGACGCCACCGGACAATTCGCGCTGGTTCCCCCGACCCTGCCGCCGGGGGATCACTACCTGACGCTTCAGATCAAGCGGGACGGCACGCCGGGTCTGTCGAGCGAGGGCGTCGCGGTGTCGGTCGCTGCCGACGCCGCCAAACCCCTGGTCGCACTCCTGGCACCCGACCAACCCGTTCGTGTCCTGTCGGACGGCGCCGGTGAGCCCGCCGCCGCGCGCGTGAGCGGCCCTGCAACGGTGCTGCCCGTCGCGATCCAGAGCGTCGAGACCGCGGGCAGCGGGACGTTCACGGCCTCGGGAGTGGCCAAAGCCGGAAGTCAGTGCCGCCTCTACCTCAACGGGGCCTTCCTCGCCGATGTCGTCGCGGGCGCGGACGGGCACTGGTCCGTCAAGGTCGAGAAGGGCATGCGCGCCGGGAAATACACGGTACGGGCCGATCAGCTCGACAGTGCGGGCGGCAGGGTCGTCAACCGGGCCGAGGTTCCGTTCGACTTTCCCGCGGTGTCCGCGATCGGCCACGCCAAGCGCATGCTGATGGCCAAGGCGCTGGCCCATGCTGTGCCCATGGCACCCGTTGTGCCAGCATCTGCCGCGGTGCTCGCGGCTGCGAGCCCGCTCGCACTCCCGACCCCCGCTGGACCGGCTGCGCTCGGGGCGCCGTCCCGCACCGACGCGGCGGTCGCCGCCGCCATCGTCAAGGAAGTGCAGTCTGCGACGGTCACGCACGGCGACAGCCTGTGGCGGATCAGCCGCAAGATGCTGGGGCACGGCATCAACTACACGGAGATCTACGCTTCCAACATCACGCAGATCCGCGATCCGCGATTGATCTACCCCGGGCAGATCTTCGTGCTGCCGCACCACGGAACGCCGTAGGGCAGGGCGGCGAGGGTTACCAAGGCCCCGGGTCGCCGCTATATGGGAGGACGCGGGACCGTTTCGGCCCTCGTCTCCGTCAGGGCGCTCGCGCCTTCACCCAATCCGGCGTTGAATGTCCGATCAAACCGTTCCCGTCACGGCCCACGACGCGTCCAATCGCGTGCGGGTGCGGGCGCAAGCCGACCTCTTCTCCACGATCCGCAATCTGTGGCCCTACATCTGGCCCATGGAGCGATCCGATCTCAAGCGCCGCATCTACGTGGCCCTCGCCATGATGGTGGTGGCCAAGCTCATCACCATCGCGATCCCCTACGCGTTCAAGTGGGCCACCGACGCGATCGCGGGACGCGAGGACCGCGGGCTCGCCTACCTCCCCGGGGCACTCGCGGGGCCGATCGCACTCACGGCGGTCTACAGCGCGCTGCGCATCGTGATGGCCTTCATCACGCAGGGGCGTGACGCGCTCTTCGCCGTCGTGGCCATGCACGCGGTGCGCAAGCTGGCCACGCAGGTGTTCGTCCACCTGCACGAGCTCTCCCTCCGCTACCACCTGGAGCGCAAGACCGGCGGCCTGACCCGTGTGCTGGAGCGGGGACGCAACGCCATCGAGACGATCGTGCGCATGATCATGCTCACGGGCGTGCCGACCGTGGTCGAGTTCGTGCTGATTCTCGCCGTGTTCACGCTCCAGTTCGACTGGACCTACGCGGTCGCCGTCGCGACGATGATCGCGGTCTACATGGTGTTCACCACGATCGCCACGAACTGGCGCATCGCCATCCGCACCTCCATGAACGAGAGCGACCAGGACGCCAACACCAAGGCGATCGACAGCCTGCTCAATTTCGAGACGGTGAAGTATTTCGGCGCCGAGGGGCGGGAGGCCGCCCGCTACGACCGCTCGATGGGCCGCTACGAGGCGCTCAGCATCCGCACCTACACCTCCCTCGCGTTCCTCAACGCGGGGCAGGCGGTGATCTTCAGCCTCGGGCTGGCGGCGGTGATGATGCTGTGCGTGGCGGGCATCCGGGCCGGACGCAACACCCTGGGCGATTTCGTGCTCGTCAACACGATGATGATCCAGCTCTACCAACCGTTGAACTTCATGGGCCTCGTTTACCGCGAGGTGAAGCAGGCGGTCATCGACATCGAGCTGATGTTCGCGATCCTGGACCAGACGCCGGAGGTCGAGGATCGGCCGGGCGCGCCGGACCTCGTTCTGACCGAGGGCCGCGTCCGGTTCGAGAACGTCGTGTTCGGCTACGACCGCGACCGGACGATCCTCAAGGGGGTGAGCTTCGAGATCCCGCCGGGCAGGACGGTGGCCGTCGTCGGGCACTCGGGCGCGGGAAAGTCCACGCTGTCGCGCCTGCTGTTCCGCTTCTACGAGCCCCGGTCGGGCCGCGTCACGATCGACGGGCAGGACGTGCTCGCCGTGACCCAGGCCTCGTTGCGGGCCGCGATCGGCATGGTGCCGCAGGATACGGTGCTGTTCAACGACAGCATCGAGTACAATATCCGCTATGGGCGCTGGGGTGCCTCCAGCGAGGAGGTCAGGGACGCGGCCCGCGCGGCCCAGATCGACGAGTTCATCGCGAGCGTGCCGCGCGGCTACGACGCCGAGGTCGGCGAGCGCGGCCTCAAGCTCTCGGGGGGCGAGAAGCAGCGGGTCGCCATCGCGCGGACCATTCTGAAGGGGCCGCCGATCCTCGTGCTCGACGAGGCGACGTCCGCGCTGGACAGCTTTACGGAGCGGGAAATCCAGGACGCGCTGGTCCGCGTGTCGCGTGGCCGCACCACGCTGGTGATCGCCCACCGCCTATCCACGGTGGTGGCGGCGGACGAGATCCTCGTGATGTCGAAGGGCACGATCGCCGAACGCGGGACGCACGCCGACCTGCTCGCCCGCAAGGGGATCTACGCCGCCCTGTGGAGCCGGCAGCGGCAGGTGGACGCCGCCCGCGACATCCTTCGGCGCGAGCGGGCGACGGAGGAGGACGACGTCGAGCCGGTCAGCGATGCCGCCGCGTGAGGGTCCTGCCCGTCCGTGACTTCGCGGCCGAACGGTGCGAAAAGGTCCAACTTATGAACAAAGGTTAAGCAGCGTTGATGTCGATCGTGTCCAGTGTCCGCCGGCAGCTCGTTCCCGTGCATCCGGAAGGGTACATCTTCATCGCGGGTTTCGCGGTGCTGGCCCTGGTGCTCGACTGGCTGTGGAGCCCGCTGGGCTGGATCGGCGGCTTCGCGACGCTCTGGTGCGCCTACTTCTTCCGCGATCCGCAGCGGGTCACGCCCATGCGCGAAGGGCTGGTGATCTCGCCGGCGGACGGGGTGATCTCCTCCATCGGCTTCTTCGTTCCCCCTTCGGAACTGGGGCTCGGCGACCGGCCTTTGCAGCGCATCTCCGTTTTCATGAACGTGTTCGACTGCCACGTGAACCGTGCGCCCATGACGGGTCGGATCGTCAAGGTCGCCTACAAGCCGGGTCTGTTCATCAACGCCGACTTGGACAAGGCCTCGGAGGACAACGAGCGGTCGAGCCTCCTGCTCGACACCGCCAGCGGCAGGATCGGCGTGGTGCAGATCGCCGGGCTGGTGGCGCGCCGCATCGTGTCCTTCGTGCGCGAGGGCGAGACGATCGGGGCGGGCGACCGCTTCGGCCTCATCCGGTTCGGCTCGCGCGTCGACGTCTACCTGCCCGACGGCGTTCGCGTGCTGGTCGGCCACGGGTCGCGCGCGGTGGCGGGCGAGACCGTGCTGGCCGACGTCCGCGCGTCCGAGCCGTCGCGCACCTTCAAGGCCGGTTGAGGCGTGCCGATGTCGCTGTTGAGCGATCGTCCCGACGCCGCCGCGCCCGCCGCCTTCCCGGCATCGTCGCGTAGACCCGTTCTCGAACTCGCCCGCCTGCCCATGCACGAACTCCTGTCGCGCATGACGCCCAACCGGGCCCGCAAGGCGATGGGCCTGCAGGCCTGGCTGCTGGGTCCGGACCAGCGCGCCACCACCGAAACCATCGTCGAGGAACTCTGCGAGCGGTTTCTCGACGCGGGGCTGCCCATCGACCGTTACGGCTCGTCGACGTCGATGGTCACGGCCGAGCACGACGCGATCGGCCGGCGGTGGACACGCGGCAAGGGTGTCACCGAGACGGTCTACATCAGGCCCGAGGAGGTGGATCCCGACTATCTGGCGAGCCCCTATCACGAGGCCGCCCGAACCGGAGACTGGGTCGAGCTCTGGCTGGCCGACACGCCCGACTCCCGTTTCGGCGTCGTGGCCGACCTCAAGCGCGACGGCTACACGCACTATCTCTGCAACCCGATGATGTTGAGCAACGGGGCGAACGGCTGGATGACGTTCGCGACGACGCGCGAAAGCGGCTTCTCCGAACTCGATCTCCTCACGCTGCTCTTCGTCATCCCGGCTCTGGCGACGCGCATCGATTCCCGCGTGGGCTGGGCCTCGCTCGACAAGCTGCTGCGCACCTATGTGGGCGACGAGCCCCATACGGCGATCCTGGCCGGGCGGGCCAAGCGCGGGCAGGTGACGGAGATCCGCGCCGCCATGCTGATCGCCGATCTGCGGGACTCGACGGGCCACACGGCCAACATCACCGCCGTGCAGGCCGCGAGCCTTTTCAACGACCTGTTCGATTGCCTGGTGCCGCCGATCGAGAGCCGTCGCGGCGAGGTGCTCAAATACATGGGCGACGGCCTCCTCGCCATCTTTCGCGAGTCCGAAGACGCCGGCGATGACGCGGCCGACCGCGCGCTCGCGGCCGCCGAGGCCGCGCAGGCGGCCGTGGACGCCTACGATGCCGCCCATCCGGACCAGCGCCCGTTGCGCATCGGCATCGCGCTCCACTACGGCGAGACCGCCTACGGCAACGTGGGATCGGGTACGCGTCTCGATTTCACGGTGATCGGCCGCGACGTGGGGCTCGCGAGCCGCATCGCGAGCCTGAATGGCAAGCTGAACGAACCGGTGCTGCTGTCGGCGGCCTTCGTGGCCCGCGCGCATGGCGAGGCGCAGCGGCTCGGTCTCTATTCCCTGCGCGGCTTCGAGGAGCCCGTCGAGATTTTTCGGCCCGGAGCCGTGTCCGGCCCCTCCACTGTCATGGGCTGAGGCGAGCGTGTCCTTTCCTTCCGCCTTCGAGCGCGATCGGCCCAGCCGGAAGTTCCGTGCCGTTCCGCTCCGCATTATCCTGCCCAATCTCGTGACCTTGCTGGCGCTGTGCCTGGGCCTCACCGCCATCCGCTTCGCCACCGAGGGGCAGTTCGAGCGGGCCGTCTTCGCGATCCTCGCGGCCGCCGTGCTCGACGGCGTGGACGGACGCCTCGCCCGCGCGCTCAAGGGAACGACTCGGTTCGGGGCGGAACTCGACTCGCTCGCGGATTTCCTCGATTTCGGGGTCGCGCCCGCGCTGACGCTGTATTTCTGGACCCTCAACGAGGTGAAAAGCTTCGGCTGGTTCGCCGCCATGGTGTTCGCGGTCGCGTGCGCGCTCCGCCTAGCCCGGTTCAACGTGGCGCTCGACGAGAGCCAGCCCACCTGGACGTCGCGCTTCTTCACCGGCATGCCCGCACCCGCGGGCGCCATCGTGGTGTTGATGCCGCTCTACATGCATCTCTCGGTTCTCGGCCTGGACCTCTCCATCCAGTTCGTCGTGGTGGAAACCATTTTCGTGCTTCTCGTGGCCGGCCTCATGGCGAGCCGCGTGCCCCACTGGTCGGGAAAGTCGATCGGCCGGGTGCCCCGCGAGTACGTCATCCTCGTGCTGTTCGGCGTCGCGGTGGTCATCCTGCTTCTCTCGACTTTTCCCATGGAGATGCTCGTCGTCCTGACGCTGGCCTATCTCGTGTCCATCCCGTTGAGCGTCCGCGGTTATCGCCGGTTGCAGCGTGGCGAAACCGGGGTTGCGGCCGCGGGCATGGTGGAGGACGGTTGAGTCCGCACCGGCCGCCGTTGACCGTCCGCCAGGCTCTGCAGACCTGCCGGGCGGAGTGCCGTCCAACACCCTGGCATCCACGGAGCCAGGCCAAACCGTCGTGGCTTCCGCCGCGCGGGCGTGCCGAGGCCGGTTCACAAAGGCTCGGCCCTTCACTACATGCAACGAAGTTTGCGGGACGCAATCCCGAATAGGTCGACGTGGGGAACCAGATCAGATGGCCAAGGAAGAACTGCTTGAGTTTCCAGGAATGGTGACGGAATTATTGCCTAACGCGATGTTTCGCGTGAAGCTCGAGAATGAGCACGAGATCACCGCACACACCGCGGGCAAGATGCGCAAGAACCGCATCCGCGTGCTCACCGGCGACAAGGTCCTGGTGGAGATGACGCCCTACGACCTCACCAAAGGGCGCATCACGTACCGCTTCAAGTAGGCCGTGCGTTCGTTGGCGGGCAATCGGACCGACGCTGCACCCGGACCCGCGCCCACGTGGCGACCGAAACTGATCCTGGCGTCAGCGTCCCCGAGGCGATTGGCGCTCCTGCAGCAGATCGGGATTGATCCCGACCGTCTGATCCCCGCGGATATCGACGAAACGCCCGAGAAGGGAGAACTGCCCCGCGTGCTCGCGGCCCGGTTGGCTGCTGCCAAGGCCGAAGCCGCCGCACGCGTTGCGGGCCGTTTCGATGGGCTCGAGTCGTGTTTCCTGCTCGCCGCCGACACTGTCGTCTCGGTCGGTCGCCGCATCCTGCCCAAATGCGAGATCCTGGACGAAGCGGACGCCTGTCTCCATCTGCTGTCGGGGCGGGCGCATCGGGTCCACACCGCGGTGACGCTCGTGACGCCCAAGGGCCAGCGCCGCCAAAAACTCGTCGAGACTCGCGTCCGCTTCAAACGGCTGTCCGCGAAGGAGCGTGAAACCTACCTCGTTTCAGGCGAGTGGCGCGGCAAGGCCGGCGGTTATGCCATTCAAGGCCTCGCGGGTGCCTTCGTGAGCAAGCTGATCGGCTCCTATTCCGCGGTCGTCGGGCTGCCGCTCCACGAGACCATGAACCTCCTGTCCGGCGAGGGCTACCCGGCCCACCACCTCTGGCTCAATCGGGACTGACCATGGCACGGGAAACCCAACCGCCGCCCTCCAGCGATGCGGGAGCTTCGCGCCGATCCTGTCCGGTCTGTGGGCGGCCCACCTCGGACGCCGTGGCCCCGTTCTGCTCGCGACGATGCTCTGACGTCGATCTTCATCGCTGGCTCGGCGGCGTGTACCGCGTGCCGACCGCAGAGGAGGAGAATGCCGAGACCGGACCGGACAACGACTAGCGCGGATCGTTTTCGAGCGCTCTGGTCCCAATCGGCGAACAAAGGATCAGTCATCGTCCGAGTTGTCGTCGGTTCCCTGTTGAGCCTTGGGCGCGGGTTTGGAAAAGACCTGCTTGCATCCGGGGCTGAGGTTTCGCTTGTTTTTCTCCAGGCACGCGACGATCGCGTCCTCGTCGGGAATCAGCGACGAACACAGGCGGTAGACATCGGGCGTACAGGCAAGCTGATCGTCCGCCGAGCCACCGTGCTGGGCCATCGCGATCGAGGGGCACGCCACGAGGACGCCGATGAAAGCGAGGGTCTTGAGTGTCATGTGTGTTTTGCCTTTCGTCGCCCTTCCAACGCCGCCTTTCCTGAATTGATCCGCTGAACGGCCTCGGGAAAAAGGCTTGAGGAGCCGGTCGATCGGCGTGACGTCTGCCGCATTTCGGCCGGTCGACAGGTAGCGTTGACGCCGTTCCACCCTGCCGCGGATTGCACGGGACCTGCCCAGGCATCGGTTCTTACATTTCGGCTATTTCGAAGAATCGAGACCGGATGGGAACTGGCGGAGACGGAGGGATTCGAACCCTCGATAGGGCTTTACAACCCTATAACGGTTTAGCAAACCGCCGCCTTCAGCCTCTCGGCCACATCTCCGCGGGCGCGTTCGACCGATACGCGCTGTTCGACCTTATGCCCCAGCGGTGGCGAGCTGGCAAGATTGTCGGCCCTCCGAGAGGGCCCGCTCCCCAAGCCTGATGCCGCGCGAGACTTCCTGAAAGATGGAGATCACGGCCACATTGGGACCTGAATTCGTTGCCGGAATGTCACATTCCGGCCTGAAACCCCCTCCGGACGGCGTGCGCGGCCATTCTTGAGTTCCTGCGGGCGGAGACCGCGGTTATGTTGGATTCGCGGTCGGGGTTACCGGCGCATTCGGATCGGTTCGGACTTCTTGCAAAAACAACGTCGGCCACCGGCAAGGTTTAAGCGAGAGAACATCCGGGTTGATATGGGGAATAGGGGAGCGGCGGTTCGATTAGGCTTCGTGAGACGGTTCGGTCTTCAAGAAGTTCTCGGGTCTTCAGCAATTCTAGTCTCGTTGGGTCTTTCAAACTGGAGGATGAATATGAAGCTCGTTAAGAGTCTTCTTCTTGGATCGGTGGCCGGCGTGGCTACCGTGGCCGGCGCTCAGGCGGCCGACTTGCCTTTCCGCAAGGCCGCACCGGTTGAATACGTGCGGGTTTGCGACTTCACCGGAGCCGGCTACTTCTACATTCCCGGCACCGACTCGTGCCTGAAGATCGAAGGCTACCTGCGCTTCGAATACGCGGCCATCCAGCAGACGCCGGCTTTCTTCCCGACGGCGCCGTCGTTCAATAACGCAGCTGTGACCGCCGGCGCCGGCACCTTTCTTCCGGCGCACTCGCGCGACCTGAGCGGCTTCAAGGCCGACGGCCGCATCGCGGCGGACGTCCGCACGCAGACCGCCTACGGCACACTGCGCACCTACGTCCGCTTTAATATCCAGCGACTCCAGGGTAACTACCAGGGCGGCGGCCCGCAGGGCGGCCAGAATACCTTCGGCAACCAGGGCGGCAACAACCCCTACCTCGACAAGGGCTACATCCAGTTCGCCGGGTTCACGGCGGGCCGTGTCCAGTCCTTCTTCGACTTCTACGCCGATAACTACAACTTCGAAGGCATCGCCAACTCGGACGAATCGGAAAACGTCTTCGGCTACACCTACACGTTCGGTGGCGGGTTCTCAGCGACGATCGCGGCCGAAGACCGCAACGGGCGCAACTTGAGCATCGGCAACGTTGGTGCGGTGGGTGCCCCCGTCGCTCAGGCTGCGGGCTACTCAGGCGAAACCATCCCGGACATCGTGGGCGTCGCCCGAGTCGATCAGGCCTGGGGCGCGGCGCAGATCTCGGCGGCCTACCACGACGTGAACACTTCGAACCTCGTCGGCGTCGGGACACTCGCCCAGAGGAACACGACCGACGGCTTCGCGGTACAGGCCGGCGTGCAGATCAAGCTGCCGATGTTGGCCGCCGGTGATGATCTCTGGCTGGAAGGCGCCTACCAGGAAGGCGCATATCTCTACCAGGACTCCGGCGCATTCTTCAACGGCGGCTTCAACTCGCTCCTGCTCGGCGGCTTCCAGCACGTCGATCGCGACGCGGTCGCCGTCCAGAACGCGGCCGGAACGGGCTACACCCTGTCGAAGGGCGAAGGCTTCTCGGTCATGGCCGCCTTCCACCACTACTTCACGCCGCAGTTCCACGACGTGCTCTTCGGCTCGTACGAGGAAATCGGCTATGGCAATGTGGTCCGCAACACCAGCTTCCTCAACGGCGGCATCGGTGACGCGTCCGAATACCGGATCGGCAACCAGTTCATCTTCACGCCGGTCCACAACCTCGATATCGGCCTCGAGTTCCTGTACGCTCACATCGACCAGGACATCGCCGGGACCGGTGCGGGCAACGTCGCTGCGGGCGCTCTGGGTCAGGCCGCGACCGTCGCCGCTTTCAACGGCATCCGGGCCTTCGGCATCCGCCAGAACCCCGACGCCTTCGAAGGTCGTCTCCGCATGGAGCGCGACTTCTAAGATCCCAACGGATCAGCGTTGAAGAAGCCCGGCACCTCGGTGCCGGGCTTTTTTTGTTGCGACTTAAGGAAGCCAGGCGGCCGAGGTCTCGTGCGGGCGGTCCGTTTGTCGGCAAGCCTACGCCAAAGCCGCCCGCGCTGATCGGCGCGAACCGGCGAGCCGAGGTGATCGGTCGTCACTGAAAACCGGAGGTCGCGAGGCCTCCTTCAAGGCCTCCCGTACGGCGCGCCGTCGTCGTCCGGCGCGGATCGTCAGGCGGCTGCGCGGTTTTCCCGCGTGCGCTCCGGCACTTCGGGCAGGATGCCCCGGTAGACCCCGGTGAGCGCCGACACGTGTCGAGCGAGTGTCGGCGGGTTCCTCCAGTAGCGCGCGTGGGCGGCGTGGGAGAGGCGCTCGACCGTGGCGTCATCTTCCGCGATCCGGAGGGCGTGCGCGAGACTGTCGGGATCGCCGCTGCGGAACCACAGCCCCGAAACACCGTCCTCGATCTCCTCGCGACCCGCGCATCCGTTCGACACGATGACCGGTGTGCCGACGCTCTTGGCCTCGAGCACGGTGAGAGGCTGCCCTTCGTACCAGAGCGACGGGAAGACGAGCGCGCGCGCCTGACGCATCAGCGCGCGGACCTCGGCAGGACCCTTCCAGCCCAGGAGCCTGGCCTCGGGATAGCGACCCGCGAGTTCGGCCGCCGCGGGCCCGTCCCCCACGAAGGTGGGAATGACACCGGCGCGGCGGGCCGCCTCCGCGAACAGGAGCGGCCCTTTCTCCGGTGAAATCCGTCCGATGAACGTGAAGTCGCCCGTGGCCGCGTCAGACTTCCGGCCGAGATCCTCGGCGTCGATCGGATTCGAAATTTCGTGCACGCTGACGCCGGGGGGCAGCAGGTCGCCCACCACCTCGAGCTGGAACTTCGAGATGCAGATGTAGTCCGCGAAAACACCGGGCAGGTGCGCGACCCGCTCCAGCAGCGTCTGTCGGGCGGCCCGCCACAGCTTCGCGCCGTAGCTGCGCGAGTCGCAGTGGGTGCTCCAGCAGGCGGCGGACAGCGGCTTGAGGTGGCAGGTTTCGTGCTTCTGATAGTTGTAGAAGCCGCCATTCGGGCAGAACAGGAAGTATTCGTGCATCGTGTAGACGGCCGGAAGGCCCGATGTCCTGATCGGCTCCGCGATGGACGGGGAAAGAGCCTTTGCCCAACCGTGCACGTGCACCACGCTCCGGTCGGGCGGCACCTCGGCGAGCAGACGGCCGAGCGCGGCCGCGGCCTCCCTGTTCCAGAGTCCCCGGGTTGCCGCGACCGCGCGTGAGGGCGTATTGATGAGGTCCGTCTGTCCGAGACAGACGACCTCCACGCCGGCCTGCGTGAGGGTGGGTTCGATGGGGCCCGCGGCCGCGAACACGATCGGGCGGTGCCCCGCGGCCTTCAAACCGATCGCACTGTCGAAGGCGACCTTGGCTTGGCCTCCCGTGACATGGGCGTGGTCGAGCACGAGGACGACGGTGATCGGGTCGTCGTTGAAGGCGGTCACGGCTCGTGTCTCCGGGATCAGGTCATGGGAGACCGTGGAGGATCAAAACTTGCCGGGCCTTTAAGATCGGGCACGCCTCGGTTCGGCACCCGTCCGCCGATGCGACATTTTGTAAAGAAACGTGAACAGGTCGTGAAACCGAAGCTGTCTCGAAACCGTAGCTCTGTTAGTCCGCCGCACTGGGGCTGACAGTTGAGGAGAATAAGAATGTTTGCGAACAGGAACAGCGGCCTGGTGGCCGGTATCGTGCTTTCGGTGGGCCTCGTCGCCGTCCCCGCTTTCGCCGCGGTCAAGATGGTTGGCGGCGCTCCGATGTACCCGACGAAGAACATCGTCGAGAATGCCGTCAATTCCAAGGTCCACACCACGCTCGTGGCGGCCGTCAAGGCTGCCGGTCTGGTCGACACCCTGGAGGGCCCCGGTCCGTTCACCGTCTTCGCGCCCGTCAACAAGGCGTTCGCCAAGCTGCCGAAGGGCACCGTCGACACGCTGCTGAAGCCCGAGAACAAGGACCAGCTGACCGCGGTCCTGACCTACCATGTGGTCCCCGGCAAGCTGACGGCGGCCGATCTCGCCCAGCAGATCAAGGACGGCGGCGGCAAGGCCGAGCTGAAGACCGTGCAGGGCGGCACTTTGACCGTAACGAAGAAGGGCAGGACCTTCGAGATCACCGACGCCAAGGGTGATGTCGCCCACGTCACGATCAGCGACGTGCTCCAGTCCAACGGCGTGATCCACGTGATCGACACGGTCATGCTGCCCGGCTGATCGATGTCAGGATCGAGCGTGGAGCGTGCGGTGCCGCGCTCCTCGACCGACCCGAGTCGACGGGGTTTACGAAGCGTTGCCGCGTTGAGAACGGCGGCGGGCCTTCTGGGGGCGGCGGGCGTGATGCTCGCCGCCGCCGCCGCACACGCGGGAGGGGGCGGGGTCACGATGATCGCGGCGACGTTCGCCATCCTCCACGCGGGCGTCGTGATCGCCTTGACCGGAGTTTCCATTGGATCCGTTCCTCACGGGGGATGGACATTGGCGGCCCTGCTGATGGTGATCGGATCCGTCCTGTTCTCGGGCGATCTGGCCCTCATCGGCCTCTTCGGACAGCGACCTTTGCCGATGGCTGCCCCGACCGGTGGCACGATCCTGATCCTGGCTTGGCTTTTGGTCGCGGTTTCCCCCTGGTTTCGCGCGACTCGGTCCTGAGATCGGTTGTGCGACCGGTTGGAGGCGCCGAGCCTTTCAACTAGAAGCTTTCACGCGCGCCGCCGCCTTCAGGCAGCAGTCGCGAGTGGGGCAGGAAATGTTGTCGTCGTCTCGTGAACTCGCGGCGGTCCTAGGGCGTGTGGCGCAGCAGGATGAGGAGGCGTTCGAGATCCTCTATCGTGCCACGAGCGCGAAAGTCTACGGCGTGGTCCTTCGCATCCTCGTGAGCCGAAGTGTCGCCGACGAGATCATGCAGGAGGTCTACGTGAAGGTCTGGCAGCGCGCCGGCGACTACGAACCGAACAGAGCTTCGCCCATCTCGTGGCTCGCCGCCATCGCCCGCAACCGCGCCCTCGACGAGGTTCGGCGGCCGTCCAACGCCGTCTCGCACGAGACCCTCGACGCCATTCCGGACCTCGCCGCCCAGTTCGAAGACCCTCTCGGCGACATGGAGCGGAGCGATCAGTTCAAGGCGCTTGCCCGGTGCTTGGAAGGGCTCGATCCGGAGAAGCGGGACGTGCTCCTTCTCGCTTACTATCGGGGAATGAGCCGCGACGCGCTGGCCGAGCGGTTCGGCCGACCGACCGCGACGATCAAGACCTGGCTCCATCGCAGCCTGACGCAGATCCGAGCGTGCCTGTCGTCATGACCGAGGATGATGATCTCTTCGCGGGCGAGTATGTCGTGGGTTGCCTGTCGCGGGCCGAGCGGGATACGGCGACCGCGCGTCGGAACACCGACCCATCTTTCGATGCCGCTATCCTCGCCTGGGAACGTGTGCTCGGTCCCGCGAGCGAAGCGGTTCCACCCTCCGAGGTGTCCCCCGGGGTCTGGCCGGCCATCCTGGCCGAAATCCGCGGACGCCGCGATGGGCGCCAGGATCGGACCGCCGTGATCCTCCGGCTGGAGACCAGCCTCCGTCGCTGGAAGACCACCGCGCGCGCCGCCATGGCGATCGCGGCTGTTCTCGCGCTGTGGGTCGCGGGCTCCGCCTTGCTCGATCTGCGACGGACCGATGCGACGCTGGTCGCCGTCCTGGAACCTGCCGATCATCCCCCAAGTTTCGTGGTCCTCGCGGATCTTCGTGCGCGTGCCTTATCGATCAATTCCGTTGCAGCCCAGGCTCCGGCAGGCAAGTCTTTCGAGTTGTGGATCGTCGATCCATCCCTCGACGCACCGAAATCCCTGGGCGTCTTGGGAGCGGACGGTGCCGCCCACGCGACGGTCGCCGCACTGGACAGGGACCTGCTCGGGCGGGCCACCTACGCGGTGACGGTCGAGCCCGCGGGTGGGTCGCCCAGCGGGCGACCGAGCGGTACGCCGCTCTATACCGGACATCTGCTTCGCACGGGCTTTCGATCGCCTTGATTTGATCTCGCCGGCCACCGATATGACAGGGTAGTGGAGAGGTCGTGGTGATGAGTGTCAACGAGGCCGAGTCGTCCAAGGATTCCGGGCAACCGCGCCCCGCCTCGACTGGTGATGTCGCGGCCCTGAAGGACGAAATGCTCCGGACGATTCCGAGCCTTCGCGCCTTTGCGTTCTCCCTCTGCGGGAATTCCGACCGGGCCGACGACCTCGTTCAGGAAACCCTCATGAAGGCCTGGATTAACCAGCATTCCTTCACGCAGGGCACGAGCATGTCGGCGTGGCTGTTCACGATTCTGCGGAACGTCTTCTACTCGGAGTACCGGAAGCGTCGGCGCGAAGTCGAGGACGCCGAGGGGACCATGGCGTCCCGCCTCGTTTCCGTGCCGGAGCAGAATGGGCACATGGACCTGCAGGACCTGCGCAGCGCGTTGCAGAAGCTTCCGCCGGAACAGCGCGAGGCGCTGATCCTGGTCGGTGGGTCGGGGTTCGCCTACGAAGAAGCCGCGCAGATCTGCGGTTGCGCGCTCGGGACGCTGAAGAGCCGCGTCAACCGCGCGCGGACCGCGGTCGCGGCGCTCATGGCGCTCGAGTCGACGAGCGATGTGGGCAAGCCCGAGTGGAACGCGATGGGCGAACTCGGCAGCGTCATGATGTGGGAGCGAAACTGAGGGCTCGATCGGCGACCGGTCTCACGGTCGTGCTGGACAGCCAGCGGATGCGGGCCGTCTCGAGCCCCCACACCGCGCCCAGCATCAGGTAGACGTGACGCCAGTGGTCGATGTCGATCTGGAAGCCCTGCACGAGGAAGACGAAGAGCGACGGCCAGAACACGTGGGCCGCCCGGCTGTAGGGCGACGCGCTCAGTGACAGCCGAAACCCGATGAACAGCGTCAGCCCGACCAGCAGGAAGAAAGACGCTCCGCCGAGCCAGCCGTAGGATGCGAACGAGTTGATGTAGGAATTGTGCGGGTCCAGGCCGAAGGTCAGGCGGAAGCGCACGGGTCCCAGACCGTTGACGTGCTTCAGGAGCAGGGCGATCGAGTGGAGCTGGTTGCCGAACCGCCCGGTCTCTCCTTCGTCATACTCCTGCAGGCCGCTCGCGCGCTGCAGGAAGACGTCGCGGATCTCGTCGACGGAGAGCAGGACGGCCAAGCCGATGCCGGCCACCACCAGGGTCAGCAGCAGCATCACGACGATGCGCCGTCGCGTGCGGCGATCCGGGTTGGCCCGGTAGGTGAGGGCCACCATCATCGCGCTCGCGACCAGGAACGCGCCCCAGGAGCCGCGGGAGAAGGCGAGGAACACGCCTCCGACCTGGATCAGCACCAGGATAGCCGTGAGCAGGACGTGGCGTGTCCGCCCCAGGATGAGCTGCTGCATGTAGTAGAGGGCACCCAGGATGAGGTAGGAACCCAGCACGTTGGGATCCTTGAAGGTGCCTGACGCCCGGCCGTAGGTGGTGAACAGGTCCTGCGTACCCCCGATACCGAAGTAGCCCACGATGCCGAGTGCTGACGCGTAGACGGTGCTGAGCGCGAAGGCTTGCAGGCACACCTCGGCTCGCTCCACCGTCCGCTCGGCGAAGAACAGGGCGAAGAACACCACCGTGACGGCGAGATAGGTGGACTGCAGCATGAACTGCAGCGGATCGCTTTCGTCGAGGTGCGGCAGCAGCGAAAGAAAGCCGCCGAATACGTACAGGAAGATGATCGCGAAGAAGGGCAAAATGAAGCGGTGGACCGTGAACCCGCCCAGGAACCAGAGGGGGATCGCCACGAAGGAGAAGAAGTCGTAGGGCGAGGGTTCGACGAGCGCGATGCCGCCCGAGGCCACGAAGATCCAGACGCTGCCGTTGACGAGCCGCTGGTAGTCGAAGCGAAGGCGCGTCGAACCGTTCCCGTCCGGCCTCGCCCAGTCAGTAGGCATTGTCCGTCCGGGTCAGGGCGAAGGGCGTGATCATCAGGATGTAGAGGTCGAACAGGACGGACCAGTTCTCGATGTAGGCGAGGTCGTGCTCGACCCGTCGCTGGATCTTCAAGGGCGTGTCGGTCTCGCCGCGCCAGCCCTTGACCTGGGCCCATCCCGTGATGCCGGGCCGCACGCGGTGCCGGGCGAAATAGCCGTCGACCACCTCGTCGTATTGCCGCTCGGCCGCCTTCGCGTGGACGGCGTGCGGTCGCGGACCCACCAGCGACAGGTCGCCTTTGAACACCACGTTGAAGAGCTGCGGCAGTTCGTCGAGCGAGGTTTTTCTGATGAAGCGGCCCACGCGGGTCACGCGCGGATCGCCCTTGGTCACGAGGCGGCTCGCGGTCGCGTCGAGCTGGTCGACGTACATCGAGCGGAACTTGAAGACTTCGATCAGCTCGTTGTTGAACCCGTAGCGCTTCTGCCGGAAGAAGACCGGGCCTTTCGAGTCGAATTTGACGGCCAGGGCGGTGAGCACCAGCACCGGGGACAGGACCACGAGGGCGAGCGTGCCGACGACGCGGTCGAACACGGCTTTGGAAACGACGTCCCAGTCCGCGATGGGCTTGTCGAAGACGTCCAGAACCGGCACGGCCCCGATATACGAGTAGGAGCGCGGCCGGAACCGCAGCTTGTTGGCGTGCGCCGCGAGCCGGATGTCGATGGGCAGCACCCACAGCTTCCGCAGCATCTGCAGGATGCGCTGCTCCGCCGTGATCGGCAGGGTGAAAATCACGAGGTCGAGGCGGGTGTGGCGGGCGAAATCGACGAGGTCGTCGACGTTGCCGAGCTTGGGGCAACCCGCGATCGCGTCGGGGGAGCGCGTGTCGTCCCTGTCGTCGAAGATGCCCAGGACCCGGATGTCGCTTTCCCGCTGCTCGGCGAAGCTCCGCAGCAGGGACTCGCCGGCCGGGCCGCCGCCCACGATGACGGTGCGACGGTCGAGCCGCCCCGCACGGGCCAGCGAGCGGGTGATCAGCGACACCACGCCTCGTTCGACCAGGAGCGCGCCCAGCCCGAAGGCGTACCATGCCGCGAACCAGACGGAGGGCACCACCCTGGGCAGGAACAGGGCCGACAGCCCGGCCGCCACGACCATCAGCGAGGTCCAGCAGAGCCCCAGGCGGATTCCCTGCGCGACCGGCTCGCGAAAGCTCGCGACCGAGTAGGCGCCGACGCCGTGGAACATCATCAGCGCCAGCGCTGCAAGGGTGGCCACGATCGCGCCGCAGGCCAAGTCGGGCCCCACGCCCGGCGCCACGTAGAGGAGGCGGGCCGCGAGGCCGGCGAGGCAGAGGCCGCTGAATTCCGCGGTGCGCACGAGCCCGGCGAGAACCACGGGGGAGTAGGGCGGCTTGGCGTTGGCTCCGCCCAGCGCGTCCGCCAGCGCCGTCAACCTAGCCGAGGGTTGCCTCGGTTCCACCTCATGGACGGCCGGGGCGGGCTCGGTCACGACCTTGCGAAGGTCGTCCGGCGTGAAGGCGGCGCTGGTCTTCATCGGGTCAATCTCGGACGGTGCGGGTCAAGGCCCGGGTCTCGGTTCCGCGCTGGACGGTCATCCGCGCGCGATCAGTTCGGGGCGGAACACGAAGGCGGGCTTGGCCCTCGCGGCCGCGATCGCCTCGCCGTAACCGGCGAGAACCCCGTCGACCATCGTGCCGATGCGGAAGCGGGCGTGCACGTGGGCCGCCACGACCTGCGCCTCGCGATGCTGCCGGTCCGCACCCATCGCGAGCTGGGCGAGCAGAGCGTCGCGCAAGACCTCCCAATCCCCGGCGGCTATCAGGCGCGAACTGAACGGACCGAAGATTTCGGGCAGGCCGCCGACCCGCGTGGCGATGATCGGAACCTGCGCGGCGGCGGCTTCGAGCGCCACGTAGGGCAGGGACTCGGCCCGCGATGGCATGACCAGCACCCGCCCGAGCGCGAAGGCCTGGCGGGCGGGCATCGGCCCCGCGAAGGTCACGTCCTGCGCCAGGCCCAGATCGCGCGCCAATGAGTCCAGAACCGCGCGGTCCGGCCCCGCCCCCACCAGAACCAGCCGGACCGGACGGGTCAGGGCTTCGCGGGTCGACGCCAGCGCCCTCAGCAGCACGTCGATGCCCTTCGCGGCCCGCAACTCGCCCACGTAGACGAAGTCCGCGGCGTTGGAGACCGGGACGACCGGCTCGAACTCCTGATCGCTCACGCCGTTGAGGACGATCCGGGACAGGGCGGGCGGCTGGCCCACCATGGCCTTGTAGCGCGCCTCGATGTAGGCGCTCTCGAACAGGATCAGGTCCGAACGGCGCGCCAGCCATCGCTCGATCCCCATGTAGACCGCGTTCAAGGCGCTACCCGGGGCATAGTGGAGGCTGCCGCCGTGCGGCGTGTAGGCGCGGATCGCCAGCGCGTGGTGTCCGGGAAGGGCCGCGACCGCGCGCGCGTAGAGTGCGCCTTTGGAGCCGTGACCGTGGACGACGTCGGGACGAAGACTCCGCTCCGCCACCAGCATCTTGAACAGCGCGGGCACGTCGCTCGGATGGGGATTGCGCCGCATGGGAAAGCGGCGCAGGCCGAGGGTCAGGGTCAACTCGGCAAGGACCCTGTCGGCCGTGGGACCGCCCGTGGACGAGTCGGCGATGAGGCCGACCGAATGTCCGCGCGCGGCTTGCTCCCTGGCCAGGTCGAGGACGTGCCTGAACAAACCACCGACCGGCGCACGGATCACGTGCAGGATCTTCAGCTTGCGGTGGCGACCCTGGGGTAGTTCCGGCATAAGCGGGACCTCGCTTCGGCGAAGCCCGGTTATCCCAAGTCAACCCTAAAAGAAGCGTTCCTCGGCCGTCACCGTGTCGCCGGGACGAATGGGAAAGGTTAACGGAACCGAACCCGTCACGGGCACGCCGTTGATGGTTCGCGTGATATCGACCGCGCCCTGGTAGCCGCGCGGCGTGAATCCTCCGGCGATCGCGACGGCCTTCTGCGCCGTCATGCCGTTGACGAACGGATACTGCCCGGCCGTCGTGACCTCGCCGAGGACGAAGAAGGGCCTGAACGCCTCGACTTCGACCGACACGTGCGGGTCGCGCAGGAAGCCTGCCCGCAGCCGCGCCTCCACGGCGTGTTCCGCTTCCGTGGTGGTCAGGCCGCCGATCCCCACCTCGCCCGCGAGCGGCATCGAGACGTGGCCCGTCCCGTTCACCGCGTAGGAATTCGAGATCCCGTCCTGCCCGAAGACGATGATGCGGACCCGGTCGCCGCTCGCCAGCGTGTAGGGCGCCCCGGCCTGCGCCCGGAACAGGTCCGTCCTCAAGGGTTTCGCGCACCCGCCCAGGGAGGCGGCGATCGCCAAACCGACTGCCAAGACTGTACGCCGCATGATGAAGCAACCGCTCAGGGTGCCGCGCGGGGGCCGCGTGGCCGTTCAATGGACTTGCCAAGATGTAAAGAAACGTCGTTAACAAAGCCTGACCGGACTTGGCGTCCCCGGCGAGCGACAGCGCGCCGCGATGCCTGTCCCGCGTTCGGGGCCCATATCGAGCATGGACGGCGTGTTTCTTTCGGTGCATCGATCCGCGCCGGCCAATCCACGATTCTCGACCGAGCTTGCCATGCCCGCCTTCCGCACGAGCCGCCGCGTCCGCCACACGGCGGACGATATGTTCGACCTCGTCGCCGACGTGGCCCAGTACCCGTCCTTCGTTCCCCTGTGCCAGGGACTGCGGGTCCTGAAACGCACGGACCTCGCTGACGGCCGCGAGGAACTGCTGGCCGAGATGCAGATCGGCTACAAGGCCATCCGCGAACGCTTCACGAGCCGGGTGACGCTGGACAGGGCGCACGGCCAGATCCTTGTCGAGTACGTCGACGGGCCGTTCCGGCGCATGGAGAACCGCTGGTCGTTCCAGCCGCTGGACGACGGGGCCGGTTCCAACGTCCAGTTCGCCATCGACTACGAATTCCGCAGCCGGACTTTTGGGATGCTGATGGGCTCGGTCTTCGATGCGGCGTTCAGGCGCTTCGCCGAAGCCTTCGAACGCAGGGCGAACCAGGTCTATGCGGCCAGCGGACACCCGTGACCGCCTGATCCATCAGCGCGGACTGGCCGCCGCGTCCTCGAACAGGCGCAAGGCTTCCGAAACGGAGGCGAGGCGGATCTCTCCGCGACCGAGCGCCCCGAAACGGCAGGCCCTATGGACGGTCGGGCCGCCGCGCGTCGAACGCGCGAAGTGCACGAGCCCGACCGGCTTGTCGTCGCTGCCGCCACCCGGACCGGCGATCCCCGTGATGCTGACCGCGACGGTCGCGGCCGAACGATCCACCGCGGCTTCGGCCATGGCGCGGGCACAGGGCTCCGACACCGCGCCGTGCTCCCGGAGCAGGGCGTCGGAAACCCCCAGCAGCCCCATCTTGGCGTCGTTCGAATAGGTCACGAAGCCGCGGTCGAAGACCGCGGAGGATCCCGCCACCTCCGTCAGCAACGCGGCCACCAGCCCGCCCGTGCAGGACTCGGCGGTCGCGAGCACGATCGACCGGTCCCGGCAGGTGGCGACCAGCGCTTCGGCGCGGATCAGCAGGGCAGGGGGGAACAGGCGAATGAGTCCGTGGCCATGGGTAAACGGACCGTGGCCAGCCCCCAGGCCGCCATCCCTTCCCGCCGCCCGACAAAGCCCATCAGCTCCGACGTGGTCGCCTTCAGGCCGACGCGGTCCACCTCGATCCCGGCGATCTCCGCGATGCGGGTCCGCATCGCCTCGCGGTGCGGTCCGATCTTGGGCGCTTCGCAGACGAGCGTCGCGTCCAGGTGCGCGATCACGCCGCCGCGCCGTCGCACGCGGTCGACGGCGTCGCGCAGGAACAGGTCGGAGGAAGCCCCCTTCCACCTGGCTTGCGAGGGGGGGAAATGGACGCCGATGTCGCCGTCCCCGATGGCGCCCAGCAC
>CAXTFJ010000070.1:0-23536 GCA_964243405.1 uncultured Lichenihabitans sp.
CTTCTGGCGACGTGGACGGTGGCCCGCACCCACGCCCACCAGACCTTTCGACGACGTCGAAACGAGGAGGACGCGAAAGCCGCCTTCCTCGCCCTTGTCGACAAGGCGACCGTCGGTCTGAAAGCCGCGATGGCAGGCACGCCCTATGCCTGAACAGCGGCCGACACCGGACAGGAACGCGATGACATCGGTGACGATCGTCGGTGCGGGGCTCGGGGGCCTGATCCTCGCGCGCGTCCTCCACGTCAACGGCATCCCCGCGGCGATCTACGAGGCGGACCCCTCGGCGGAGGCCCGCGCGCAGGGCGGCCAGCTCGACATCCACGAGCACACCGGCCAGCACGCGCTCGAAGCGGCCGGCCTCACGGACGCGTTCCGCGCGATCATCCACGAGGGCGGGGAGGCTTCGCGCGTGCTCGATCGGCACGGCACGGTGCTGCTCGACGAGCCCGACACCGGCACGGGCGGGCGTCCCGAGGTTCTCCGCGGGGACCTGCGCCGGGTCCTGCTCGCCTCACTGCCCGACGGGACGATCCAGTGGGGACGCAAGATCACCGGTGTGCGGCCCCTCGGAGCGGGCCGGCACGAGCTGGTCTTCGCGGACGGGTCGACCGCGACCACCGGCCTGCTCGTCGGCGCGGACGGCGCCTGGTCGAAGGTCCGGCCGCTGCTCTCCGACGCCGAGCCCGCATACGTCGGCACGTCGTTCGTCGAAACCTACCTGCACGACGCCGACGAGCGGCACGCGGCGGCGGCCGAAGCGGTCGGCGGTGGCGGGATGTTCGCGCTCGCCCCTGGACAAGGAATCGTCGCGCACCGCGAGGCCGGCAACGTCCTCCACGTTTACGTCGAGCTGAACCGCCCCGCCGAGTGGCTCGCCGCCATCGACTTTACCCACCCCATGGCCGCGGCGGCGCGCGTCGCGGCCGAGTTCGACGGGTGGGCGCCCGCGCTTACCGCCCTGATCACCGACGGCGATACCCCGCCCGTCCCGCGCATGGTCCACGCGCTCCCGGCCGGCCACCGGTGGAAGCGCGTGCCGGGGGTAACGCTGCTGGGTGACGCCGCGCACCTGATGCCGCCATCCGGGGAGGGCGCGAACCTGGCGATGTTCGACGGCGCCGAGCTCGGGCAGGCGATCGCCGCGCACCCCGGCGACGTCGAAACGGCGCTTGCGGCCTACGAGGAGGCACTGTTCCCGCGCAGCGCGTCGTCCGCCGCGGAGGCTCACCTGATCCTCGATCTCTGCCTCGGCGAGCGCGCACCGTTCGGGCTCGTCGAGTTCTTCACCGGTGGGCCCGAGGGGGAGCGTGACACCCCCATCGCTGCTACGAGGTAGTCAGAACAGGTCCAGCGGAAACGCGTCGATGACGTGACGCGGCCAGCGGCGGGGCGCCAGGAACACGCCGTCGCCGCGCAGCACCAGGTCGGCCGCCCAGGAATTGCGGGCGAGCCAGACCCGCGCCGCGCGGGTGATACGCCTGCGCTTGATTTCCGTGATGGACGTCAGCGCCGCGTCGAGGTCGGGGCGGGCCTTGACCTCCACGAAGGCCACCGTCGAGCCCCGCCGCACCACCAGGTCGATCTCGCCCCCGCGCACCGAGACGTTGCGGGCGAGGATGCGATAGCCCTTGGCGAGCAGCAGCAGCGCGGCGATCCATTCGGCCCGCCGCCCAAAACTGTTGGCGGCGCGGCGGCCCGCGGCCCGTGCAGTCAAGACGGACCGCTTCACGGGTCCCCTCGCGCGGCGAGCTCCACCGCGCGGGCATAGACCTGGCGGCGCGGCAGACCAGTTTCGGCCGAAACGACGCTTGCGGCGTCCTTGACCGACAGCCGCCCGAGGCAGGCGCGCAGCTTGGCATCGACCTCATCCCCGTCCACGGCCGGGGTTCCGGCCGCGGCCGCGGCCACCAGGATGACGATCTCGCCCTTGGGGGCATCCTCTGAGGCGAACTGCCGGGCGAGGTCGCCCAGGCTGCCGCGCCGCACGGTTTCGAACCGCTTGGTGAGTTCCCGCGCCACCGCGGCCGGCCGGTCGCCCAGCACGGCCGCAAGGTCGGCCAGCGCGTCGGCGGTGCGCCGCGCCGATTCGAACACCACCAGCGTGCCCGGCAGGCTCGCGAGCTCCGCCGCCCTGGCGCGACGCGCGGCACCTTTCGGAGGCAGGAACCCTTCGAAGAAGAAGCGATCGGTCGGCAGGCCCGCCGTCACCAGGGCGGCCAGCACCGCGGAGGCGCCCGGCACGGCGGTCACGGCCAGCCCCTCGGCGCAGGCATCCGTCACCAGCTTGTAGCCGGGATCGGAAATTAGTGGTGTGCCCGCGTCCGACACCAGCGCCAGGGTCGCGCCCCCGCGCAGGCGCTCCATCAGGCGGGGCCGCAGGGCCGCGGCATTGTGCTCGTGATAGGCGGTGAGCGGCGTGGCGATGCCGTAGTGGGACAGGAGCGTGCGGGTCACCCGCGTGTCCTCGGCCAGCACGGCGTCGGCGGCGGCCAGCGTGCGGAGCGCGCGCAGCGACACGTCGGCGAGGTTGCCGATGGGGGTCGCGACCACGTGGAGGCCCGGGTCGACCCGCTCCGCCGCCACGCGCTGGCCGAACAGGGTGAAGCTGCCGCCCCGTCCCGCCGTCGCGTCCGCCCGCTCCGCCCCGTCGTCCATGCGCTCCCGATCCGCCCGCGCCCCGGGTGCCGTTGCCGAAAGGCACCACCGGCGCCTTGCTTTGAACCCAGTTTACCGGTCGTTGTCCAACCCGTGATAAAAAGTCCGGGGTGGAGCGCGACCGTTAACCTTCGGCGCGGGTTTGGTTCGAGGCCCGACCGTCGAGGTTGAGCCATAAGTCGGAGAGCCGAGGTGAGCCTACGATCTTTGCTGTCCGCCGCGGCTGCCGTGGCCCTCGCGGCCGGCCTGGCGGGTTGCGGCCAGACGGCGGGACCGTTCGGGAGCAGCGACCCGGTCCTGTCGGCCCCGACCAGCCCCGTCCAGTCCAGATCACTGGGAGGAGCTGCCGCGGCCGCCCCTTCGACGATCGGCAGCGGCTCGAGCCGGATCGCGCTCGTGCTGCCGCTCACCCAGAACGGCGCGCCCAGCGCGGTCGGCGCGTCGCTGCGCCACGCGGCCGAACTGGCCTACGCGGAATCGGGCTCCAACGACCTCACCATCCTGGTCAAGGACGACCGCTCGACCCCCGACGGGGCGCGGGACGCCACCCAGGCGGCCATCGGCGAGGGCGCGGAACTGGTGCTCGGTCCGCTGTTCGCGGGCGACGTGCGCGAAGCCGCCCGCGTCGCCAAGGCGGCCGACAAGCCGGTGATCGGCTTCTCCACCGACGCCGGGGCGGCCTCGCGCGGCGTCTATCTCCTGTCGTTCATGATCGAGAGCTACGTCGACCGGATCGTCGACTACGCGGCCTCGCAGGGGAAGAAGTCGTTCGCCGTCATGGCGCCCGAGAACGATTACGGCAACGTCGCGCTCGCGGCCTTCCAGGAAGCGGCGGCGCGGCGCGGCGTCAGGGTGCAGGCGGTGGAACGCTACGGCCAGGGCGGCGTCGGCGCCGCAGCGGGCCGCATCGCCGCCAACCTGGCCCAGGTCGACGCGCTCTTCATCCCCGACCAGGCGGACGCCATGCACGCCGTGGCCCAGGCACTGACGGCGGCCGGTGTGGACGGGAGCAAGGTGCAGGTGTTGGGGACGGGCGTATGGAACGACCCGCGCGTGCTCAAGCTGCCGGCGCTGCAGGGCGGCTGGATCGCCACGCCGGAGACCACGGGCTTCAACGCCTTCTCGCAGCGCTACCGGGCCAAGTTCGGCAGCGACCCGGTGCGGATCGCGACGCTATCCTACGACGCCGTTTCGCTGGCCGCGGCGCTGGCGCGGACGCAAGGGGCGCAGCGGTTTTCCGAATCGACGCTCACCAACTCGTCGGGATTCAACGGCGCCGACGGCGTGTTCCGCTTCAAGCCGGAAGGCCCCAACGAGCGGGGCCTCGCGGTGCTGAAGATCGACAACGGGTCGGCCGTGACCGTCAGCCCCGCGCCGCGGACGTTCTCGAACACCTGAGACGGACCGTCCGCCGGGCGGTCTCGCGAGGACGGCCGAGCCACGGGCAACCGGTCTGTCGGCCGCGTCAGATCCCCGCCCGCGCGGCCACATCCAGGATCTGCGCCAGGACCACATCCGGTTCGGCCCAGTGCGGCGAGTGGCCGACGCCGGGCAGGACACGCAGCGTCGCGCCGGGGATGACGCGGGCGCTCGCGAAGGAATGGACGCGGTAGAGGACGACCCCGTCGTGGTCGCCCGTGACGATCGCGGTAGGCGCCGTGATCGCGCCCATGCGGGGCGCCTGCACGCTGACGAAATCGTAGAGGTGGGCCACGTCCTGGGCGTTCGCGGCGAAGTCGGCTGGCCGCAGCACCAGGGCCACGCCCGTGCGCTCGGCGTAGTCGGGGGGCGGCGCCTGCGGTGCGAACACGCCGCGGATGCCCGCGTCGAGCACCGCCAAGCCCATCGGCATCGTCACCGTGCGGTTGAACAGCGGGCCCGCGAGGGGCGAAGCCGCCGCGTGGTAGTACCAGGCGATGTCGCCGCCGGGCCAGGGGTGGGTCACGGGCGAGGCCAGGATCAGCCCCGCTGTGAAATCGGCCTGGTCCAGGGCGAAGTTGACCGCCACCGCGCCCGCCAGCGAGTGGCCGAACACCAGCGCGCGGGTGATGCCGAGCTTGCCCAGGCCATCCCGGATCAGCGCGGCCTGGCGCGCGGGCGAGGCGTCCGCCTCCCCGTCTGGCCGGTCGCTCCAGCCGTGCCCCGGCCGGTCGGGCGCCACCACGTGGAAGCCCTGCGCCGCGAGCCCGTCGCCCAGCGGCAGCATCACGTCGGCCTGGTTGCCGCTCGCGCCGTGCAGGAGCACCACGGTGCCGCGCGGCGGTCCCGCAGGGGTCCGCTCGGTGTAGTGCAGCCGGCCACCCCCATCGAAAGCGACGAAGCGGCCCGTGGGCGGATAGGCCCGCCCGATCCGCCCGGTTTCGACTTCCGAGAAGGTCACCAGTCCCGCGACGGCGACCAGGCCCGAAACCGCCGCGCCCCGGCCGAAGCCGCGCCGCGTCAGTCCGGTCCGGGATGGGCGGTCAGATATCGTGTCCGTCGACATCCGGTGCGATCTGGTCGATGAGCGATTTCACGGCCCCGTCCTGCGGGTCGATCCCCGCGGCCCGGCGCAGCACCGTCAGCGCGGCCCTGTCCTGGCCGTTGCGGTGCAGGATGGTCGCCATGCCGCTGAGCGCGCCGAAATGGCGCGGCTCAAGGGCCAGCGTGCGGCCGATGTCGGCCATGGAGCCCACGTCGTCGTCGCGCAGGTAGCGGACGGTGGCGCGCTTGTTCCACCCCTCGGCCCAGTCGGGCTGGAGGACGACGACCTTGTCGAGGAGAAGTTCGGCGGTGCCGTAGTCCTTGCCCTCCAGGGCGGTCACGGCGCGGCTCATCAGCAGGTCGGCGGTATCGGACCCCGACTGGAGCCAGAGGCGGTTCAGCATCGCGCTCACCGCGTTGGCTTCGGTCTCGTCCTTGGCGTCGCCCAGGCGCTTGAACAAGTCGTCGACTCTCGCCCGGCGGCGCTCGGACGGGCTCCGCTCCGGCTGCGGCGGACTGCTCGCCATCGGCGGTGGGATGGCGGGTTGGGCGGGCGCGGGACTCGGCTCCGCGGCCCGCGGCTCGAATCCGTCAGGGCCGAACACCTGAGCGCCCGGCGGCATCGGAATGGTCGGGCCGCCCGGCAGCGTGAGGCTCGGGCCGGGCCCGTCGCCGTCCGCATCGACCACGCGCACAGGTCCCGCTGTCAGCGACAAGAGCACGAGCGCGGGGAGCAGGATCGGCATGGGACGCCAACCTAAGCGTTCGGCCCGCAGCCGTCAAAATGCGGGCACCTGGCGGCGCCCGCGGCCGTCTCAGCCCTGGCGCGCCTTGTAGCGCTTCTGGACCTTGTTGATGATGTAGACGCGGCCCTTGCGGCGCACGAGCTGGTTGTCGCGGTGGCGCAACCGGAGCGACTTCAGCGAATTGCGGACTTTCATGATCGTTCCCACTGCGTTGCGGCGGGAACGGGCCCGCTTCGTAGAGAGGGGCGCTCCTTGCCTGAAATCGGCGGGGAAATCAACCCGTGCGCCGCAGCCCGTGACCGGCCGTTCACCCGCGCGCGGCCTGCCCGGTGAGGCTTGGTCAACCATGTCTTCGGCCTTTTCCGTCCCCGTCACCTGCCGAGGCTCGTGTCATCGATCGCCGACACCGCGCCTTAACCGCCCGGGGGCTAGCGCTGGCCGGAATAGGCGGAGACTGCCATGTCCCTTTTCGAATTCGGTCGCCAACTCGGACGGTTCGCCCGTAACCGCGACGGCAACGTCGCGCTGATCCTCGGGCTTTCGTCGCTCCCCCTGATCCTGATGGTGGGCGCCTCCGTCGATTACACGCGGGCGGTGACCAAGAAGACCAGCCTGCAGCAGGCCACCGACGCCACCTCGCTCGCCGTCGCCCACTACCTCACGCAGAACCTGAGCTCGGCCCAGCTCCTGCTGAACACGACGAACTATTTCTCGGCCGCGGTGGGTGACACCACCGCCACGATCGTGACCGGCCCGACCGTGTCGCCCGACAACACGCAGGTGTGCCTGACCACCAAGGACATCGTACCGACAACCATCATGCGGGCCGCGGCCGCCGGGGGCTTCACCACGACGACCCAGGTCACCGTCGGCGCCCAGAGCTGCGCCAAGATCAACAACACGACCTACGAGATCGCCCTGGCGCTCGACAACTCGGGGTCGATGCTGGAGTCGACCAGCGGCACCACCAAGATCGCCTCGCTGCAGACCGCCGCGACCCAGCTCGTCAGCATCATGAACCCGTCCGGGTCGGTGCCGAAGGCGTCCATCTCCATCGTGCCATTCAGCCTGGCCGTGAACGTCGGCAGCCAGTACCGCGGCGCGTCCTGGATCGACAACAACGGGCAGTCCTCCATCGCGATGCAGAATTTCAGCTTGCCGAAGAACCTGGCAGCCACGGCCTTCGCGCCCACAAATAAATTCACTCTGTTCGACGCGATGGGCCAATCGTGGGGCGGGTGCGTCGAGGAGCGACCGGGCGCCCTGCTCGCCAGCGATACGCCGGCGACTACGGGGGACAGCCTGTTCGTGCCCTATCTGAATCCGGATGAATACTCCGACAGCAACAATACTAGCTTGATAAGCTACTATGGCTTCAGCTACATAAACAATTATCTCGCCACCAATTCGATTGGAAACGGCAGCGGGACCGCGGGCGGGAGCTGCCAGTCGAACGACCTTTACGCCCAGGCCGACGTCCCAAATAACTCGATCGCCAAGTTGATCGACGCCCATGCCAGCAATCCCGACCTCCCCTACACGGCACCAATCAGCCCACCACCCAAATCACCTGTGGGCGACACGCAGACAATGGTATGCAAGTACAACAAGCCGACACTAACTCTTGAATCAAATTTTGTGAAGCAGTTGACTTACGGAGGGCAGAACAGCGGATTCAGCACTGGTCCAAATCTGCTGTGCGACAGCCGTCCCATCACGACCCTGACCAACAATAACTCGACGCTGACTTCGCAGATCAATGCTCTCTATGCCAAGGGCAGTACCAACCTGTTCAGCGGTGTCATGTGGGGCTGGCGCACGATCTCGCCCAACGGCCCGTTCAACACGCAGGTCACGCCGGCCAGCGGCATCGGCCCACAGAACGCACAGAGCTACACAGCGACGAATAATGTCAAGGTTATCATACTGATGACGGACGGTTATAACAGCTGGAACGCGCTTGATAGCAACTATAGCGACCGGGTTAGCACCTATTCGCCTTTCGGTTACTTTGACAATAGCCGACTCGGCACAACGAACTCGTCCAATTGGCGCTCCGTGATGGACACCGCGACACTGCAAGCCTGCACCAATGCCAAGAACGCCGGCATCCAGATCTATACGGTCGGCTTCAGTATCCCGAGCGCCCCGATCGACTCGGCCGGAATCAGCCTCCTGCAGAGCTGCGCCACGACGTCGAGCATGGCCTACATCGCCCAGGACGGGAGCACCCTGGTGACGACTTTCCAGAACATCGCCAACCAGCTCTCCGCCCTGCGGCTCGTCAATTGAGCCTCGCGCCGATGCCAACCCCCCCGGCACCGGCGCGCCCCGCCGGAACCAACCTCGCCATCGTGGCCGCCGTGGTCGCAATGCCCCTGGTGATCGCGACGGGGTTTTTGAGCGGTCGCCTGGAGGCCGAAAGGCCGGCCGGCGCTTCCGTGCTGTGGCCCGAACTGCGCGGTACGTTCGGGCCCGACGGCGCGACGGCCGAAGCCGCCCCGCTGCGTCCGGCGTTCTGAGCCCGCTTCCGGCAGATTCGCTCAATGGTGGGCGTGCGAGGGGCCGGCGTGGGTGCCGTGGTGTTCGCAGGCGTGGGCCATGACGGGAGGCCGGCGGCGCGCGACGGCGAACAGGTAGACCGCCAACCACCCGAACCCCAGATTGAGCCAGAACGTGTAGTCGAGCGAAACGTCGGTCATCTTCGCCATGACGGCACTGTCGCGGCCGGGCACCAGGCCGAGGCCGGTGAAAGCCAGGTCCATGACGATGCCGGCCACCACCATGGCGCCATAGAGCACGGCGGCCAGGTAGGCGGCCATGCGCCAACCGTAGTAGCGGCGGTAGACGTCGAGCAGCGGCAGCACGATCAGGTCGGAGTAGAGGAAGGCCAGCACGCCGCCGAGGCTCACGCCCGAGGCCCAGAGCACGGCCGCCATCGGCACGTTGCCGATCGAGCACACGAAGGTGATGACGCCCACCAGCGGGCCCACCACCGCGTCGAGCACGGTGCGGACCGCGGGTGGCGCGTTTGACACGAACAGCGCCTGCCACACGCCCTGCGGCACGAAGGCCGACAGCGCGCCCGCGATGACGAAGCCGAGAGCCAAGTCCTTCCACAGCATCCGCCAGTCCATGGCGAAGGTCTGCGCGACCGCGACCCGCGTATCGGGCCGGGCCAGCTTGCGCCACCACGGCTCACCCGATCCCTCCGTGTCAGACCTGTGGTCGTGACCCCCGCCCGCTTCGAGATGGCGGCGGGCTTCCTCCACCAGGGCCTCCGGATAGGTGAGACGCACCAGCGCCGCCATGACGGCGATCAGCACGACGCCGCCGACCCACTCGCCCGCCGTGAACTGCCAGCCGATCAGCAGGTAGAGCACGATGCCGAGCTCGATCACCAGGTTGGTGGAGGCGAGCAGGAAGGCGAGGCTGGGCACCAACGCCGCGCCCTTCTTGAACAGGGTGCGGCTGACCGACGCCGAGGCGTAGGAGCAGCTCGAACTCGCCGCGCCCGCGAGGCTCGCCAGCGCCACCTCCTTCAGCCCGGCGCGGCCCAGCACGCGCCGCATCTGTTCGGCGGGAACCACGGCCTGCAGCACGGCCGAGACCGTGAATCCCAGCACGAGGCTCCATCCCGTCTTCCAGAACATGCCGAACGCGAGGGCCGCGGCGTGGATCAGGGCTTGGACCAACGTGGACATGGCGACCTTATCCTCGACCGGCGGAAGCCCCGCCCCCTTGTACGCGACGAGCGAACCCAAATCGCGCGCCTCGCGTTCCCGTCGGGCCAAAGCACAACGGAGAATCAAGATGATGGTGCGTCGACGGGAATGGAAGGCTCGCGCCGCAGTGGCGGCGATGGCCGGGGTGCTGACGCTGGCGTTCGCGGCCGACGCCTCCGCGCAGAGCGCGAGTGCGTCGTCGACCGGCAACCCGTCGCCGGGGTCGAGCGGCACGAGCGGCAACATCATCGGCGCGGGCTCGGGCACGGCGGCCGGTGCGGGCGGCAACAACGTCGTCAACCCATCCGCCGGCGTGGCCGGCACGGGTTTCGGCACCGCGTCCGGCAGTTCGGCCCCCGCGAGCGGCGGGCAGGGCGGCGGGTCCCTGAACGGAACGGGATCGACCCAGCCGGGCCCCGCCGCGCAGGGCATCAACAACGGCACCGACACGCACGCGGTCACCACCAATAAGAGCACCGGCTCGGGATCGTCATCGGGCCAGTAGCCAAGGCCAGCCCCATCGTCATTGCGAGCGCAGCGAAGCAATCCAGGACCGCGGGGCAGGGCTGGATCGCCGCGGCGGCTTTGCCGCCTCGCGATGACGAGAACGATAGGTGGCTCAGAACTCCTCGGTTGTCGTCGCGGGCTCGCCCTTCACCTCGTGCCGGAGCATGAAAGGCACCTGCGACAGCGCGAACGCGAGAGTGATCGGCATCGTGCCGAACACCTTGAAGCCCGCCCAGAACACGTCGGACTGGGTGCGCCACACGACCTCGTTCAGCGCGGCGAGGAAAAAGAAGAACAGCCCCCAGCGGAACGTCAGCTTGGCCCAGGCCGGCCGGTCGAGGTGGAAGGCTACGTCGAGCAGGATGGGCAGCAGCGGTTTGCCGAACGCGAGACCTCCCAGCAGCGCGGCGCCGAACAGCGAGTTCACGATGGTGGGCTTCATCTTGATGAAGATCGGGTTGTTGAAATAGAGCGTCAGGCCGCCGAACACGAGAACCGCGATGGCGGTCACGAGCGGCATGGTGGGCACCCGGCGCGTCAGCGCGTAGGAGACCGCCAGCGCCACCACCACGCCCACCATCAGCGTCGCGGTCGCGGTCACGAGGCTGGCGCGCGCGGAAGCCACGAAGAACAGCGCGAGGGGGCCGAACTCGAGCGCGAGCTTGAGGAGCGGGTTGATCGTCGGCACGGAGCGGCGGGGCAGGGCGGTGGGGCGCGGGTCGGTCATCAGGGCCGGGGTTGTTTCATCAAGGGGCGTCCTCGTCCAGCCCCGCGATGGCGCGGGCGAAGTCGCGGGCCGCGAAAGGCTCCAGGTCGTCCACCCCCTCACCCACGCCGATGAAGTGGACCGGCAGGGCGAACTTTTCCGCGATGGCGACCAGGATGCCGCCTCGCGCCGTGCCGTCGAGCTTGGTCATCACCAGCCCCGTGACGCCCGCCACGCGCGAGAAGATCTCCACCTGGCTCAGCGCGTTCTGGCCGACGGTGGCGTCCAGCACCAGCAGCACGGCGTGGGGCGCCGCGGGGTCGAGCTTGCGCAGCACGCGGATCACCTTGGCGAGCTCGTCCATCAGCTCCGTGCGGTTCTGCAGGCGGCCCGCCGTGTCGATCAGCAGCACGTCGGCGCCCGACGCGCGCGCCTCCGTCAGGGCGTCGAACGCCAGGCCCGCAGCGTCGGCGCCCAGGTCGCGCGCCACCACGGGCGCCCCGACCCGCTCGCCCCACACCTTGAGCTGCTCGACGGCGGCGGCGCGGAAGGTGTCGCCCGCGGCCAGCGTGACGGAATGGCCCGAGGCCGCGAGCTTGGCGGCCAGCTTGCCGATCGTCGTGGTCTTGCCCGAGCCGTTCACGCCCACCACCAGCACCACGGCGGGTTTCGCGCCGCCGGGCACGGCGAAGGGCTGCGCCACCGGGGCCAGCACCGCCTCGACCTCGCTCGCCAGCACGGCGCGGACCTCGTCGGGCTCGATGCCCTTCTCGTAGCGGCCCTTCTTCAAAACTTCGGTGATGCGCGCCGCGGTCGCGACCCCGAGGTCGGCGCGGATCAGCACGTCGTCCAGGTCGTCGAGCGTTTCGGCGTCCAGCCGCCGCTTGGCGAAGATGTCGGTGATGCCCTGGCCGAGGGAGGAGGACGAGCGCGCGAGCCCCTGCCGCAGCCGCGCCCACCAGCTCGCGCGGGCGGGCGCCTCGTCCGGGTCGGACGGGACAGGCTCGTCCAGCACCTTGGTCTGAAAGGCATCGGGATCGGTGTCGCCGGCGTCGCGGCGCAGGATGGCGCCTCCGTCCCCGCCGACGATTGGGGCGTCGGGGTCGAGACGTTCGGACGCCGGAACGAACGGGTCGCGCGCAGGCTCCATCGGCGCGAAGGCGCTCGGCGGCGGCGGCGCGTCGTCGTCCACCTCGGGGAGCGCATCGGGATCGGGACTCTGCTCGCCGCCGCCGCCGAACAGGCGTCGGAGGAAGCCGGGCTTCCTGCCCTTGGTCGCGGGATGGTCGGCGTCGTCGCTCATGGGCGGCACATAGGCCTTTCCCGGACGCGGTGACAGGCCCGTTCCGGTTGACGGCCGGCCGGGGTCGGGCGGAGAAGGGCATCACCTGCTGTCGTTCCGGCCCCCGAGCCGGGACCCATACCTCACGCGGGTGGGTCCCGGGTCTTCCGCTTCGCTCCGCCCGGGACGACAGGACCCTTCTATCTGACCCGCAAACCTATGGCGCGCGACCTTTCCGATCTGCTGCTCTACCGCGACGGCCTCGTGCTGGTGCTCGACAAGCCCGCGGGCGTGCCGGTGCACCGCGGGCCCAAGGGCGGCGAGTGCCTGGAGGACGGGTTCGACTCGCTGCGCTTCGGCCTGCCACGGGTCCCCGCGCTCGCCCACCGCCTCGATCGCGACACCTCCGGCTGCCTCGTGCTGGGCCGCCATCGCAAGGCGCTCGCGAAGCTCGGGCTCCTGTTCAAGCAGGGCAGGGTGAGCAAGACCTACTGGGCCGTGGTCGACGGCGTGCCCGCCCAAGACGAGGGGCTGATCGACCTGCCGCTCGGCCGCCTCGATGCCGGGCGCGGCTGGTGGATGAAGGTCGACCCGCACGGCGCGCCGTCGCAAACGCGCTGGCGCCTGCTGGGCCGCGATGAGGTGGGACCGCACGGGCCGCGGGCCTGGCTGGAACTGCGGCCGCTGACCGGTCGCACCCACCAGCTCCGCGTCCACTGCGCCGCCATGGGTTGGCCCATCCTGGGCGAGGCGGTCTACGCTTCGAGGCCTGTGGACGGGCCGCCGCTGCACCTGCACGCCCGCGCGGTCGCGATCCCGCTGTCGGCCAAGGGGGAACCGATCCGCGCGGAGGCGCCGGTCCCGATCCACATGGCGGCGGCGCTGGCGCGGTGCGGGCTGGCGGCGCCGATCTGACCCGGCCGCGACGTCGACGCGGATTGACGACGTCGCCACGCGGGACTCCGTGGGATTCCCGTCCGGGCAGGGCGCTTCCGCTTCCGCCATCGCACAAAAGCCCAAGTTCAAGCCGCTCTACAGGCGCCCAAACGCGCGTTTTGCGATAGAGCTCGTCGGCGCGTCCGGCACGTCCCGGACGGATCGCCCGGACGCATGAGGATGGCCCGTGGACGACAGAGTTGATTTCCAGGCGGGTCACGGGACCGCGACACCCTCCCGGCTGGCCTTCGGCATCGAGCGGTTCGGCCTCATCTCCCTGCGCCACCGGCTCCTGTCGGTGGTGATCGTGATCGCGCTGGCGGCGCTGGCCCTGCTGGGCCTGAGCCGCATCCAGGTCGACGACAGCCTGAGCCAGCTGTTCCGCTCCGACACGCCCGAGTTCCGGCAGTACGAGGACGTCACCTCCCGCTTTCCGTCCAACGAGTTCGACGCCCTGGTGGTGGTGACGGGCAAGGACCTGCTCGCGCGCGCCAACGTCGAGAAGCTGCGCGACCTCGTCACCGACCTGCAGCTCGCCGACGGCACCCGCTCGCTCATCTCCATGTTCTCGGCCCGGCAGAAGCCGCAGAACGGCATGGTGCCGCCGGCCCTGTTCCCCGGAGAACTCCCGGACGGGCCCGCCTACGACCAGTTCATCCAGACGGTCCGCGACAACGAGATCATCAAGGGCAAGCTGCTGTCGGACGACGGCACGCTGGCCCTCGTGGTCCTGGCGCTCGACCCCAAGGTCGTGGGTAGTTCCAAGCTCGACGCCGTGGTGGGCGGCATCCGCAAGGTGATGGCCGAGGACCTCGGCGGCACGGACCTGAAGGCGGACCTGTCGGGCGTGCCCGTCATGCAACTCGCCATCCGCAACGCGGTGGAGCGCGACCGGCTCGTCTACAACGCCGTGGGCTTCGCGGCGGGCTGCTTGATCGCCATCCTGTTCTTCCGCCGGGTGTCCTTCATGATCGTGGCGGCGGGGCCGCCGCTGATCGCCATCCTGTTCGCGCTGGGCGCGCTGGGCTGGCTCGACTTCCGGCTCAACATGTTCCTCAACATCATGACGCCGCTCATCATGGTGATCAGCTTCTCGGACAGCATGCAGCTGACCTTCGCGGCGCGCGACCGGCTGATCGCGGGCGAGGACAAGCTGAGCGCGTTCAAGAACGCCGTGCTGGTCGTGGGGCCCGCCTGCGTGCTGACGCACGCCACCGCGGCGCTCTCCTTCATCGCGCTGCAATTCACCCGCTCCGACCTCATCAAGACGTTCGGCGAGGCGGGGCTCATCTCGACGGTGATCGCGCTGGTGGCCGTGCTGACGCTGGTGCCGCTGTTCGGCGTGCTGCTGGTGCGCAAGGAGCAGGCCTTCGCGTCGCGCATCAAGGGCGCCGACACGGGCGTGGACGCGCTGCGGCGCTTCTGCTCGTTCATCGCGACGCGCATGGTGTCGCGCCCCGGCCTCTACAGCCTGATCAGCATCGCCGTGGTGGTGGGGCTCGGGCTCGTCTACGCGGACCTTCAGCCGCGCTACCGGCTGGCCGACCAGGTGCCCGACAAGCAGAATGCGGTGCAGGCCAGCGGCGAACTCGACGCGAAGCTCACGGGCGCCAACCCGCTCGACATCCTGATCGAGTTCCCGAAGGGCGCGTCGCTCTACGACCCGCGCACCCTCGACGCGATCGGCGCCGTCCACACGATCATGGAGAAGACGGCGGGCCTCGGCAACGTGTGGTCGCTCGAGACACTGCGCCGCTGGCTGACCATCAACGAGGGCAAGGGCGATCCCGCGACGCTGAAAGACTACGTCGACCTGCTGCCGAAAAGCCTGGTGCGGCGCTTCATCGACGCCGAGCAGGACGCCGTGATCGTGTCGGGGCGCATCCCCGACAAGGACGCCAGCCAGCTGCTGCCCGTGATCGACGACCTGAACAAGCAGTTGCAGACCGTGCGCGACGCCAACCCCGGCTACGAGATCGCCGTGACGGGGCTGTCGGCCATCGCGGCGCGCAACAGCGCCGACATGATCGGCAAGCTCAACCTGGGGCTGACGGTCGAGTTCCTGTTCGTGGCCGTGTTCATCGGGCTCGCGTTCCGCTCGGTGGCGGTGTTCTTCGCCTCCATCCTGCCCGGCATCTTCCCCGTGGTGGTGTCGGGGGCGCTGCTCTGGGTGACGGGCGAGGGGCTGCAGTTCGTGAGCGTGGTGGCGCTCACCGTGTCGTTCGGCCTGGGGCTCAGCGCCACCATCCACTTCCTCAACAGGCTCCGCCTTGAGGAGCGGCCGGGCGAGGACCCCTCCGTGGGGGTCATGCGGGCCACCATCCTGGTTGGCCCCGCGCTGATCCTGACCTCGGTGGTGCTGGCCTGCGGGCTCGCCGTGACCGTGTTCTCCGACCTGCCGCAGCTGCGGCTGTTCGGGTGGCTGAGCGCCTTCGCGATGCTGATGGCGCTGACCGCGGACCTGCTGATCCTGCGCCCCACCATCACGGTGCTGCAGCGCCTGACCCACCGCGTCATCCCGAAGCAGCCCGCTTCGGCGGCTGAGTGAGGGATGCAACTGGTGACGTCCCGTCTCCAGGTCCCGTGTCGTTCGGCCTCAAGCAATGGGCCATCGGCTCACACGAAGAAGGTTGTTTCCTGAGAACTGCCCGGCTCAGCCGGCTCAGCTCCTACCCGACCTCGCGGCCTCCCTAGACGTGTCGCCGTCCGACACGCATTCGGTGAGGTCCTGCACCGTCAAATCAGGTCCGTCGCTCTCCGGAGCCGAGGGTCAGCCTGGATTATCCGAAAGCGGTACTGCATTGCCAACGAGATCGGTAATCCCGCTTATTGATCGTACCTGCAGCAAGCAGCACCTTGGAGGTCTGTAATCCACGAAGCGTGTTGAATGGATGCGGCAATGTCATCGTTCCAATTGACCGGCGGCTCACTCAACTTCGAGAAGTCCGAGTTCCGCAGGAAGTTCGACAAGGAATGGTTCTCGTTTTCCCACGCGTTTGCCGAAAACGAGCTTTTCTCGATGCCGCGCTTGGCACAGTTGGCCATGGATATTCAGAGCCATCGCCCGAACGACATGTATTGCGATTCCGAAGTCGCCAGCATCGGGCAGCGATGGAACGAGTCCAATCGCCCGGCGAACTCGATCGATCAGGTGATCCGCACGATCGAGCAAGGTCAGGCGTGGGTCGTGCTCAAGCGCTGTGAGCGAGATCCGGACTACATGCAGATCCTCAACGCCGCGATGGGGCAGATTTTAGAATTGACAGGTCCGCAGATCGAAAAGGTTGTGGATTTCAAAGAAGTCATCATCTTCATAACGTCGCCCGGACGGCTGACAACGTACCACATCGACCGTGAATGTAATTTCATAGCGCAGATTGCAGGAAAGAAAAATATTTACCTGTTCGACAAAGACGATCGAGAAATTCTTCCGGAAGAGGAGATCGAAAGGTTCTGGACGATCGATAATAATTCAGCAATTTACAAACCTGAATATCAGGACCGCGCTTTTACCTTCGAGTTGAAGCCGGGGAATGGCATACACGTCCCTATCGGGGCCCCTCATTGGCTACAGAACGGCGATAATGTCTCCGTGACGATGAGCATGAATTTCCACTTCGTCGACTCTGAACGCCGGGACGTTTACAGGGCTAACCACTACCTCAGAAAATTGGGAATACATCCATCGCCGCCGTTTGCCTATCCGATGCGCGACAGCGCGAAGAAGATGGCGTGGGTCATGGCCAGCCGCACGGCTAAGCTGCCAAGGGCGATAGGGCGCGCATTGACTGACTCCCGGCAAGCTCTTCGTTCGCAGTTCAGTGAAGGAGCTCGTGCGACGCGACCACCGCGCGTCGCACGAGAAGACTGAGTTCGGCGTTTGACCTCGGTCAGCTCCGGCGCATGTCCACGTCCACGGACTGGATCTCCGAACCCGTCGGCTTGATGATGACCGTCTGACGGCTGCCCTTGGTGGACACCGAGAGCGACGCCGAGAACACGGACCCGCTCACGACGGCCTGGAGGGCACCGGGCGACACCCGGCCCGACACGGACCCCGTGACCTGCCGGGTCAGCTCCGACCACTGGCCGGACAGCTGGCCGTCCGCGTCCGTCAGCACGTTGGCGTCCACCTCGAACTTGTAGCTGTCGCTCGCGCAGCGCAGTTCCTGGTGCAGGGCCTGGCCGCTGGGCGGGGACGAGTAGCTGGCGCGGCAGCGAATGCGCTCCTGCGTGCCGTTCGACACGGAAACCGTCCCGGTTCCCGACCACGCGCCGGCCAGATCGGAGAACGGACCTTGCCCGGCCGCCTGGGCGCCGACCGCCGCCATCACCAGCGCGGAGGCTGCAGCGGCCATCCGCGCAATCGCCGCGGCCGTCCTCGCCTGTTTCATCACCATGTGCCTCGTCTCCTGTGTCGAATCCTGGTTCCGCCCCCAGCGATCCGCGCCGCATCCGGGCCGATCCAGTCCGGCCGCGTCGTCCGCATCGACGTTCCCTGGCATGCCGGTTCGGGCTTGGCAATTGCCGCGCCGTCGTGACCGCGGCCATTCCTCGGGGCGGGCGAGAAAAGACAAGCAAACCGGGTTCGGGCGGATGGAACAAAGCTTAAGCAGAACTGTTATCCCGGCGCGAAAGTGCGGCGTGACGGTCGGCTCGGGTTTATTTGCTTGACTTCACCCGCGCCCGCGCAAACGAACGCGGGGGGTTCGATCGCGGACGTGGTGCCTTCGGTGCCGGTCCGGGGACCTTCGGGGGATAACGACGGACGAGCCTTGCCCGGTTCTCCGCGCGTCCGAGATAGACAGTGATGACGTGCCCGGCGCAGGATAGCCTGCCTGTCCAGGCAAGTGGCCGGGCGAAGGGGCGTGGACATGGGTCAGAACTCCGTCGTGCTGATCGTGGAGGACGACGCTCTGCTGGCCGACATGGCCTCGGAGATGATCGAGGAAACCGGCTTGCATGCCATGGCGGTGGACTCCGTGGATGCCGCTCTGGACTATTTGAAAGAGAATTCTGCCAGCGTCGCGGCCATGTTCTCCGACGTGCGGCTGAAAGGCCCGCTGAACGGGATCGAACTCGCGGCCTTCGTGGCTGTGCGCTGGCCCGAGATCGCCATCTGCGTGACGTCTGGCGTGGCGCTGGAGCGACCCTACCGGTTGCCGAAGAACGCGCAATTCATGCCCAAGCCCTGGAAGCCCGTCGAGGTCGTGACCTTCGTGGAGCGGGCCGCCGGGATCAGGTGACCCGTGCGGCGTCGCTTCCCTTGTGGTTCGGCTTATCGTCCGTAAGGTGCGGCGCGGCGCCACCCTCGACGATTCGCGGCGCTTCCGGAGTGCCGTCGTGACCCGCCTCATCCTCGCCGCCGCCCTGATCCTCGCCTCCGGTTCGGCCTTTGCCCAGGACGCGCCCGCTCCCGGCGATCCGGCCCTGGGTGAGAAGGTGTTCGTGAAATGCCGCGCCTGCCACCAGATCGGTCCCACCGCCCATAACGCCGTCGGTCCGGTGCTCAACGGCGTCATCGGCCGGCACTCCGGCGTCTACCCGGGCTACGATTATTCCGATGCCAACAAGAGCTCGGGCCTGACCTGGGACGAGGCGACCTTCCGCGAATACATCGTCGGGCCGCAGGCCAAGGTGCCCGGCACCAAGATGACCTTCACGGGGCTCACCAAGCAGAGCGACGTCAACAATATCGTGGCCTACCTCAAGCAGTTCGACGCGGACGGCAACAAGCACTGACGCGCCTTCCGGGCCTTGCGTGGCGCGCAAGCCCCGCCTGCACCTCGACCTGCACGACCTCGGCGGTGAGGACGAGGCCGCGCCCACCCTGCCGATGTGCCCGCTCTGCGGTCGGCCGATCCCGCCGGGTGCGCGGGCCAGCCGTCACCACCTCGTCCCCAAGCTGAAGGGCGGCGCCAAGGGTGAGACGGTGCTGCTCCACCAAGTCTGCCACAGCGCCATCCACGCGCGCTTCTCCGAAGCGGACCTGGCCCGCCGTCTTCACGACGTCGACAGCCTCCGCCAGGACCCCGCGATGGCCGACTTCCTCGCCTGGATCAGCACCAAGCCGGACGATTTTCACGCTCGCACCGCCTCGGTCCGCGACCGGCGCTCCGCGCGGCGCGGCCGGGACTGACGGCTCCGCACCCACCCTTCCGGCCCCGAGCCGGGGCAGCGGCTGTTGCAAAAAAACATCAGTGCCGGACCGGGTGGCCCTTCAACTTGGCTGGATGCTCCCCACATCGGACGTCGAACCGGCCGCCTTCGGGAGCCGGCAACCCCGGTCCGTCCGCGCCGCTTCGGGACGCGGACCGCCAAGGAGGCATGATCCATGAATTTCGAGAAGTTCACGGAGCGCTCGCGCGGCTTCGTCCAGTCCGCGCAGGCGCTGGCCCTGCGCGAGGGCCACCAGCAGTTCACCCCCGAGCACGTGCTGAAAGTGCTGCTCGACGACGGCGAGGGGCTCGTGTCCGGCCTCATCGACAAGGCCGGCGGCCGCTCGCGCGAGGCGCTCAAGGGCGTCGAGCTCGCGTTGTCCAAGCTGCCCAAGGTCGGCGGGTCCGGCGCGGGGCAGGTCTACCTCGCGCCCGCCACCGCGCGGCTGTTCGACGCCGCCGAGCAGATCGCCAGGAAGGCGGGGGACAGCTTCGTCACCGTGGAGCGGTTGCTGCTCGCGCTCGCGCTGGAGAAGGGCACGGAGGCGGCCCGCATCCTGGCCGAGGCCGGCGCGACCCCGCAGACCCTGAACGCCGCGATCGAGGACCTGCGCAAGGGCCGCAAGGCCGATAGCGCGTCCGCCGAGAACAGCTACGAGGCGCTGAAGAAATACGCGCGCGACCTCACCGAAGCCGCGCGGGCGGGCAAGCTCGACCCCGTGATCGGCCGCGACGAGGAGATCCGCCGCTCGATCCAGGTGCTCTCGCGCCGCACCAAGAACAACCCCGTGCTGATCGGCGAACCCGGCGTGGGCAAGACCGCGATCGCCGAAGGTCTCGCGCTGCGCATCGTCAACGGCGACGTGCCCGAAAGCCTGCACGACAAGAAGCTGCTCGCCCTCGACTTGGGCTCGCTGGTGGCGGGCGCCAAGTACCGCGGCGAGTTCGAGGAGCGGCTCAAGGCCGTGCTCAGCGAGGTCACGGCGGCCGAGGGCGGGCTGATCCTGTTCATCGACGAGATGCACACCCTGGTCGGGGCCGGCAAGGCGGACGGCGCCATGGACGCCTCCAACCTGCTGAAACCCGCGCTGGCCCGGGGCGAGCTGCACTGCATCGGCGCCACCACGCTCGACGAGTACCGCAAGCACGTCGAGAAGGACGCGGCGCTGGCCCGGCGCTTCCAGCCCGTGTTCGTGAGCGAGCCCACCGTCGAGGACACGGTGTCGATCCTGCGCGGCCTCAAGGAGAAGTACGAGCTCCACCACGGCGTGAAGATCAACGACGGCGCGCTGGTGGCGGCCGCAACCCTCTCCAACCGCTACATCGCCGACCGCTTCCTGCCCGACAAGGCCATCGACCTGATGGACGAGGCGGCCTCGCGCCTGCGCATGCAGGTGGATTCCAAGCCCGAGGAGTTGGACGAGCTCGACCGTCGCATCGTGCAGCTCAAGATCGAGCAGCAGGCGCTGATGAAGGAGACCGACCCGGCCTCGCGCGACCGCCTCGACAGGCTCGAAGGCGAACTGGACGACCTGCAGGAGCAGTCGGACGCGCTGACCGTGCGCTGGAAGGCCGAGAAGGACAAGCTCGGTTCCGCCCAGAAGCTCAAGGAGCAGCTGGAAGCGGCGCGCAACGACCTCGCCCAGGCGCAGCGCCGCGGCGAATACCAGCGCGCGGGCGAGCTGACCTACGGCATCATCCCGGCGCTGGAAAAGCAGCTCGCCGACGTCGAGGGCGCGGGCCACGACCGGCTGGTGGACGAGGCCGTCACCCCCGACCGCATCGCCCAGGTGGTGTCGCGCTGGACGGGCGTGCCCGTCGACAAGATGCTGCAGGGCGAGCGCGACAAGCTGCTCGCCATGGAGGACGTGCTCGCCAGGCGCGTGGTGGGCCAGGCGGAGGCCGTGCGCTCGGTCGCGACCGCGGTTCGCCGGGCGCGCGCCGGGCTGCAGGACCCCAACCGGCCCATTGGCTCGTTCATGTTCCTGGGGCCGACGGGCGTGGGCAAGACCGAGCTCACCAAGGCGCTCGCGAGCTTCCTGTTCGACGACGAGACCGCGATGGTCCGCATCGACATGTCCGAGTACATGGAGAAGCATTCCGTGTCGCGGCTGATCGGCGCGCCGCCCGGCTACGTGGGCTACGAGGAAGGCGGGGCGCTGACGGAGGCCGTGCGGCGCAGGCCCTACCAGGTGGTTTTGTTCGACGAGATCGAGAAGGCGCATCCGGACGTGTTCAACGTCCTGCTGCAGGTGCTCGACGACGGGCGGCTGACGGACGGGCAGGGGCGGACGGTCGACTTCCGCAACGTGCTCATCATCATGACGTCGAACCTCGGGTCCGACTACCTCGCGGCCCAGAAGGAGGGGGAGGACGTGGACCTGGTGCGCGAGGGCGTGATGGGCGTGATGCGCAGCCACTTCCGGCCCGAGTTCCTGAACCGGGTGGACGAGATCATCCTGTTCCACCGCCTGCGGCGGGCCGACATGGGGGCGATCGTCGACATCCAGCTGGGGCGTCTCGCCAAGCTGCTGGAGGATCGCAAGATCACCCTCGACCTCGACGGAAAAGCGCGGACCTGGCTCGCCGACCGGGGCTACGACCCGGCCTACGGGGCGCGGCCGCTGAAGCGGGTGATCCAGAAGGCCGTGCAGGACCCGCTGGCCGAGATGATCCTGTCGGGTCGGCTCGCCGACGGGGCGAACGTGCCGGTGTCGGCGGGCCACGCGGGCCTGCTGTTCAACGGCGAGCCCGACGCGGACGAGGTCTCGACCGTGGTGCCGCTGTCCCGCGCCATCAACTGAGGTGGTTCTACCCCTCTTCCGCTTGGCGGAAGAGGGTGCTCGACAGGGCAGGTGAGGAGAACCGCGGGCCTGTGTTTCCCTTCATCCGTCGCAGCTTCGCCGCGACACCTTCTACTGTGAAGCAGAAGAGGGGCTTTGCTTGATGGTGAAACATAGACCAAATAGAAGTTGGTCAAAAAGGGATGGCAATGGAAGCGGGGATGACTTCTGGAACGGTGGTTCCTATTCCATTTGAGCAAAGTCACACTGTGTTGGTGCTCATCGGTACTATGTTAATAGGTGGCTGTATGGGGGCCCTGTGCAGGCATTATTTTGATGGAGCCAGCAAAAAATCGAGGTACCCCGAGATAATAATACCAGGAGTTGTTGCTGCTTTTGTGGTGCCGCTTTTTTTAAGCATCGGGAGAAGTGATGTTATCACAACTATCATAGGCGGAGGCAAAGACTTATATGCAAATCTATTTATCATATTTGCCTTTTGCCTTTTGGCCTCAGTATCAGCGCGTAGCTTTGTGGATGCTTTAGCCAGAGAAGCATTCAATAAGGCAGAAAAAGCGGAAGCTAGGGCAGTAAGTGCTGAATCTGCTGCCGATGTCGCTAAGGAGCAAGCAGAAGAAACTCGTGATATCTTATCCGAGACAATCGACGAAAGGCCGCATATTGTTTTTGATGATGTTGTAAGTCAAAATTCGTTCTCACCGGAGATATTACTTTCTAAAGCTGAAAATGATATCGAAATCGCTGTGATAAAAGCGCTGTTGAGAAAACCTAACCTTCGACGCTCATCTAGTTCGATAGCGAAGGAGGAGGGTCTCACGCGGGCCAGCTGCCTTTTAGCCCTTATAGCGTTGATTCATCGTGATGTCGTGGAAACATTTTCTTCTAAAACCGGAGCAACTTTGTACAAGCTTAAGGAAAATTAGCATTTTGCTGCGCTGAAGGGAACATTCACAACGTTCCTCAGTAGTAAAGAATTTAATAGAAAGTAGGATTTTATCTGACTTAGCCGCTGAACCGCATCTATTGTGAGTTATGCAATCGCTACTCACTCCATGACGGCGCTGTGGTCCACCGCCGCCGGCGCCTCCGCCTTGCGGAGCAGAAACACGAGCGGCATGACGGCGAGCGCCATCAGCATCATCAGCCGAAAATCGTCGATGTAGCCGATGGTGACCGCCTGCACGGTGATCATGGCGTCGAGCGCCGCGCGGCCCGCGGCGGTCAGCGGGTTGAGGAAGTGGTGTACCGCGGGCGCGTGCATCATCGGGTTGAAGGGCGTGATCGACCGCACGATCTCGGCGGCGTACTCCGCCGCGCGTGGGGGCGGGCAGCGTCGAAAACGTCCCCACCGTCAGCGGCACGAAGAGGAAGCCCAGGCCCATGCCCGGGATGAAGCCGGTGGTGACGATCCGGCCCTGCGACACGTCGGGCGTCCAGGCGCTCATGTCCCACATGGCCCAGGCCGTTAGCCCCAGGCCGAACAACAGCAGCCACTTGATCTCGACCCGGCCGATCAGCTTGCCCACCAGGAACATGCAGGCCATCGTGCCC
>CAXTFJ010000071.1:0-23154 GCA_964243405.1 uncultured Lichenihabitans sp.
TCGGAGAGCGGCATGAACTCGCCGCCACCGGCGTTGGCGAGCAGAACGTCGATCCATCCAGCCTCCTCGCGCACGATCCCGTACAGCCGGTCGAGGTCGGCCAGGCTCGCGACGTCGCCCTGAACCCCGCGCGCACCGTGGCCCACCTCGGCCACCGCCTTGTCGAGTTCGGGCTGCCGGCGACCGGTGATGAACACGCGAGCACCCTCGCTCGCGAACCGTTTGGCGCTCGCCAAGCCGATGCCGCTGTTGGCGCCCGTAATGACCGCGACCTTGCCTTCGAGCTTGCCCATGTGTCTCTCCCATCCGTTGATGGAAGCGATATGGACCGGCACTGCCGATGAGGGTAGAACTGACCTCGAGGTAAGTATAGGCCGATCCCATGAGCACCGAAGACCCCCCGTGCGGCCTCGATGTCGCGCTCGCCGTGATGGGCGGCAAGTGGAAGCCCTTGATCCTGTACCACCTCGCCTCGGGTCCCAAGCGGTTTGGCGACCTCAAGCGGTCGGTCGTCGGTATCAGCGAGAAAGTCCTGATCCAGCAGTTGCGCGAGCTGGCCGCGGCGGGCGTGCTCACCCGGCACGACTACCGGCGGGTACCACCGATGGTCGATTACACCATGACGGCTTTCGGCATGACGCTTGTGCGGGCGTTGATGCCGCTTTGCGAGTGGGGGGTGGAGCATCGGGCGCAGGTCACTGAGATCATGCTCTCGCGCTCGCCCGAGCGGGTTGATTCTGCCTCCCACTCGACCACCTTCGGACCTTCGACGACATCGTGACGTTGGCCGATAGGCCGGATCGGTCGCACGCCTGATCGAGTCCGGACCGTAGGGCACCGGACCTCATCGGGCGCTTGAAGCGCTGATGTTCTCCCCCGTCACCAGCCGCCGGACCTCCGCTCGCACCACCGGCAACAGGTCCTCTTCGAACCAGGGGTGGCGCTTCAGCCAACCGCTGTTGCGCCAGGACGGGTGCGGCAGCGGGAGAAGGCGCGTGGGCCCCGACCGCTCGTAGATCGTGCGCCAATCCCGCACGAGGTCGGTCAGGCTCGCCGGGAAGCGGGTGCCGGGATGCAGCCGCGCCAAGTGGTAGCGGACCGCGTGCAGACCGATGGCGAGGATCACCTGGAGCTGCGGCATGGCGGCGAACACGTCGTCGTGCCAGGCCGCCCGGCACTCGGGGCGCGGCGGCAGGTCGCCCTTCGCCGCGTCGTGGCCGGGGAAGCAGAACCCCATGGGGGCGATCACCACCCGGTCGGGATCGTGGAACAGGGCGGGGCCGATCCCCATCCAGGCGCGCAGGCGCTCGCCCGAGGCGTCGTCGAACGGCACGCCGCTCACGTGCGCCCGGATGCCCGGCGCCTGGCTCGCGACCGCGAGCCGCGCCACCGAGGACAGCCGAAGGATCGGCCGCGGCTCGTGCGGCAACGGCGCGCCGCGCGGGGCCGTCCGGCACAGTCGGCAGGATCGGATGCGCGTCGCCAGCGCGGCGGCGGACTCTGCCGGTCGAATGAGTGCCATTGCCGGTGCTGCAACCATGAAGCGTGCGGTCCGTCGATGTCGAACGGCGTGGTGAGCCGCTCATTAAACATTGTTTGCGAGAGTTAACGCCCGAGCGTTGCAAAGACGGGCGTATTTCGTCGATGGGCGAGGTCACTGCGGAGATGATCGAGCGTGGGCGCGCCGGGAACCCGGCGGTCGCGGCTCATCGTCGCCGCCTCGCCCAGGAGATGCGCGACGCGCGCGAGAAGCTGACCTCCTCGGGCAGCGGCCAGCGCACCTTCGATGTCGAGCTGCTGCGGGTGTTCGCCGAGCGCCACCGGGGCGCGACGCCGCTGGCCGCGATCCTCGCCGTCGTGGTCGCGGGCGCGTCCACACTCTGGGTGCCGCTCGTCCCCGTGCTGGTCTGGCTATCGCTGCTCAGCCCCGCCATCGTGCTGCTGTCGGGCTGGTCGCGACGTTTCCTGGCGGAAGCCGACGAGGCGCCCGACCCCGCGCGATGGCAGAGGCGGTTCGTGGGGGGCGAGGCGGCGCTGGGCTTCGGATGGGCCGCGATAGCGGCGTTGTTCCTGCCCGTGCACGACCCCGCCGCGCAGACCTTCGTGCTGTTCGTGCTGCTGCTGGTCGGTGCCTCGACGGCGCTCCTGTCGTCCGGGCTGCCCGCCGCGGTCTATGCGGGGCTGGCCCCCTTGGCGATCGGCATCCCCGTCTTCATCAGGCCGATGGGGAGCTACGCGGCCCTGCCGCTGCTGACGCTGGCAGGCGGCGCGCTCGCCTTCTTCGTGGTGCTGGCGCGGCGGCTCTACGCGACGGCGCTGGAAACGCTGTCCGTGCAGGCCGAGAAGGACACGCTGATCATCGAGCTCGAACAGGCGCGGCTCAACTCGGACGAGGCGCGCCGCAGGGCCGAGGAGGCGAGCCTCGCCAAGTCGCGCTTCCTCGCCACCATGAGCCACGAGCTGCGCACGCCGCTCAACGCGATCCTGGGCTTCTCGGAGGTGATGAAGGGCGAACTGTTCGGGCCGCACGGCGTGCCGGCCTACCGCGACTATTCGAACGACATCCATTCGAGCGGCCAGCACCTGCTCACGCTGATCAACGAGATCCTCGACCTGTCGCGCGTGGAGGCGGGCCGCTACGAGCTCGCCGAGGAGCCGGTGGCGCTCGCCCACGTGGTGGAGGAGTGCCGCCACCTCCTGACCCTGCGGGCCAACAAGCGCGGCATCGCGCTCCAGGAGGCGATCGAGCCGGGGCTGCCGCGCATCTGGGCCGACGAGCGGGCGATCCGGCAGGTGGTGCTGAACCTCCTGTCGAACGCCATCAAGTTCACGCCGCAGGGTGGCAGCGTGACGCTCAAGGTCGGCTGGACCGCCCAGGGTGGCCAGTACGTGTCGGTCAGGGACACCGGCCCGGGCATCCCGGAGGCCGAGATTCCCGTCGTGCTGTCATCGTTCGGGCGCGGCACGCTCGCCCAGAAGAACGCGGACGAAGGCTCCGGGCTGGGCCTTCCCATCGTCAAGGGCCTGGTGGAGCTGCACGGCGGCACCTTCACGCTGCGCTCGGTGGTGCGCGAAGGCACGGAGGTCATCGTGATGCTGCCGCCCGAACGGGTGATCGACGCCCTGCCGCAGATGGGACCGGAGAGCGCGGGAAGGGGGAAAGTCCGGTCCGCGGCCTGAGGCTGGCCGGAACGAGTTTCGCGCCAAGGCGCCGCCTGTCCGCGCAGTGGCGTCGCGCGAGGTGCCCGTGTTGAAGGGCACCTGATCTCCGGCTTGACTGGGTGACGCGGGCCCGGCATCCCTTGCCGCCGCGCGCCGAACCCTCGAAGGGCAGAATGGATCCCAATACCGCCGAAGCCAAGCACCTGCTGTCGTTCATCGAGCGCATCGAGCGCCTGGAGGAGGACAAGAAGCAGGTCAGCGAGGACATCAAGGACGTCTACGCGGAGGCCAAGGGCACCGGCTACGACATCAAGATCATGCGCAAGATCGTCACGATCCGGAAGCAGGACAAGGAGAAGCGGCGCGAGGAGGAGGAGATCCTGGAACTCTACCTCGCGGCCCTCGGCATGGCGTAGGCCGCCGAGGGGATCAGCCGAGAGCGGTGCGCCCGACGAACCCGGCGTCAGCTACGGCGAGGCGAAGCGAGCGGTGGGCAGGTCGCCCCCCCCGCTTGCGAATGACGAGGGGCGAGCCGAGACGACCGGCACCAGCGCACCGTAATCGGTCCGGGCAGCGGCGCGAATCGGCGGAAGCACGGTCCCCAGGGCGGTCCGGCCGCCGGTCCTGTCGAGCGTCGAGGGGCGGGTCAGGTTGCGGAAGTTCGATCGGTCGAGGTGGGCCGACACCAGGTCGGGCGGGCGCACGGCGGGAAGCGGGACGGACACCGCCGTAGGACCGCGAGGTGCCACGGCCGCGTCCGCCTGAGACGCGTAGCCCAGCACCAGCGTTCCGGTCTTCATCCGGCCCTGCACGCCCTGGGTGATGACGTCGGGCAGCCGCGCGACATGGACGTTGCCAGCCAGCACGGCGGCGATCGGGTCGAGCTTGGCGGCCGCCGACGGCGGAGTCCCGGGCGACGGAGCCGCATCGTGCGGATCGCGGGTGAACCCCGTCGGCCGCAGCGGCGGCAGGGGCGTGTCGGGCCCGAGTGCGGCGAGTTCGACGGGCCGACGCGGCGGCAGCGGGGCTGAGGCGGGCGCGCCATCGAGCGCCGTATCCCTCACGGGCAGGGTCGCCGTCCCGGGAGGAACCGCGTCGGCGGCGTGGGCCGCGAACTGCGCCTGCATGGCCTCGGCCAACCGGTGCTTGGCGTCCGAAACCGGCTGGGCCGCCGGTTGCGCCGTCGCCAGGCGCGGCTGCGGCGCGACTTGCGCCGCCGCGGAAGGCGAGGGTGCCGCCGGCTGGGACGAGGAGAACAGGTTCGAGAAGAAGGAGCCTCCGTCGTTCTTGCCGTAGGACGCAGGCGCCGACGTCGCCATCGGAGCCGCGGACGCCACGCGCTGGGGGGCGGACCGCGCGCCGCGAACACCCGCCTGCTCGTTGTCCTCCTCCTCGTCGCCCCCGCCGCCGAACAGCCAGGCGAAGAAGCCCTTCGACTTCACCTCGCCGAGGCTGGGGTAGGAATCGTCGCCGCGTGCCGCAAGTTCGGCGCGGGCCTCCTCGTAGCCCGGCAGCGGCACGCCGTTGGACGGGATGTGGACGGTCTTCCCGTCGGGGAACAGCCGCACCAGCTGGTCGTAGCTCATCCGCGGCCAGTGCCGCACGCCGCCGACGTCCAGGTGGACGAAAGGCGTGCCGGAGGTGGGGTAGAAGCCCACGCCGCCGCGCTGGAGTTTCATCCCGAGCTCGCGGATGCGCGACATGGGGACGTCCATGTAGTGCTGGTCCATGGCGCGACCGAGGATGTGCTGCGAATGCTCGGCGACGCCGTGCGTCCGGCGGCGCAGCATGGCGTTGGTGGCGGGCGACCGGTAGGCGGACAGGACCTCGATGGGCTGCTGCGACCCGGACTCGCGGTACACCTCCCAGACCACGTCGAACAGGCGCGGGTCCATGCTGATCTGGTCGTCGTTGCGCCAATCGCGCAGGAAGTGGTTGAGCTCGGCCAGGACAGCCGGATCGTATTGCCCGTCGACCTTGAAGGTCGCGTTGATCGATTCGTGACTGTGGGCGTGGTAGAGGTGGATGGTGCGGGTATCGCCGTTGGCGACCGCGGATTCCGTTGCTCCGGGCGTGGCGGCTGCGACGAGTCCGGCGATCAGGCCGATGATCCAGAGCCGTGCGGCACGAAGCCGGATCATCGATCGAAGCCGTTGTCGCAAATCATCACTCGCTGACCGACGGGGCGCCCGCGTCACCGCGGCCGGCCCCCAAGCGACGAGTCTCACCGGAAACGCATTAACGGACCCTTAAGCATGATCCGGCAACGACCTCCCGAGCACTCCCCTGGTCCTGCTTAGCCGGACACTTGGGCGAAAAGAAGCGGATTCTGCCCGACCCCTCTTCAGCCCTGCAGCCCGAGCGCCGCCTCGACCTTGCCCATGTAGCCGTAAACGTCGCCCCTCACGTCGAACCCGGCCTCCGGGTCGACGAAGGCGGGGAAGTACACGATGTGGATGGGCAGCGGCTCGGGCAGCGAGATCGTGCGCTCGTCGCCTCCCACCATCCGCTCCACCCGCGCTTCCGTCCAGCCGTTGTCCGTGCCCAGCACGGCTTCCGCGAAGGCGAAGGGGTCCTCGACCCGCACGCAGCCGTGGCTCAGCGCCCGCTCGTCGCGCGCGAACAGGCCCTTGGCGTTGGTGTCGTGCAGGTAGACCGAGTGGGAATTGGGGAACATGAACTTGATGCGCCCGAGCGCGTTCCCGTCGCCCGGCGGCTGGCGCACGTAGGTCTGCCCGTTGCGCTCGACGACCTCGTAGCCGTGGTCCGCGAAGTAGTTCGGATCGGCCGCGAGCTTGGGAAGCATCTCCTTCTTGATGATCGAGACCGGGACATTCCAGTACGGGTTGACGATGATGAACTTCATCACCTGGGAGAAGACGGGCGTCGGGTGGTCGGGCTTGCCCACCACCACGCGCGTCGAGCGGGTGACCTCGCCGTCGCGCAGCACGCGGGCCGTGAACTCGGGAATGTTGACCTCGATATGGTCGGCACCGAGGTCGCGCGGCATCCAGCGCCATTCCTCCATGTTGGCCAGAACCGCGTTCTCGAGCCGGGTCGGGTTGCCGCCCGACAGCGCCGCCACGGTCCGCGTCGTCAGCACGCCCGAAGCCGGAAGATGGTTGGCGCGCTGGAAGTCCGCCACGGCCGCCGCGACCTGCGTGTCGTAGGTCCGGTCCGCCGCGGGCTCGTCCCCCGAGGCCGCGTCGAGGCCGAAGCGCGCCCGGATCAGCGGCACCCGCGCGTCCCGCATGCCGGGCTTCAGCATGGGGCCGTAGGGGATGTGGACCTGGGCTTCGGCGCCGCCCCGGCGCAGGTCGGCGAGTTTTTCGCGCAGGGCCGCGTAGCCCGGCTGGGGCGGGTTGAACGCGCGGAGCGCTTCGCCCGCGTCGGGGGCGCCCGGCACGGTGCCGAGCACGCGGTCGGCGTCGGCCACCTGGGGCCGCGCGTCGATCAGGACGCCCAGCGCCGCGACGTCGACCCGCGATCCGCTCGCCTGGCGGGCGTAGGCCACGGCCGCTTCCGACAGGCCGAGTTCGGCCCGGAGCAGCGAGGCCGCGTCATCGCCGCGCGGCACGGGCACCGCGAAACCGCGCAGGTCGAGGCCGTCCTCCGCGGCATGGTCGAGCCGGTCCAGCACCGCGTGGGCGGCGGCGGTCAGATGGTCGCCCGCGACCCAGAGCGGGCCGTCGGCGTGGGCGGCGTAGAAGGTCGCTACCGCTTCGCGGATGCGGCGCCGTTCGGCCGCCTGCGCCTGCGTCTCACCCTCGACCTGGGCGGTCGCGAAACCCGGCAGCGCCTGCCACAGCGCGGCGGCGGTCAGGCCGCGCGCGGGGGGCGTGGCGTCCGCCGCGGGCGAGGTAGTGTCCGCCGCGGGCGGGGGCATGTCGAGCGGCGGGGGCGGGACGGACTCCGGAGTCGCCGACAGGACGGGCTGCGGACCTGACCCGATCCCAGCCAGGAGGGAGGGGGATGTGACCGGTTCATCGGCCCGCAGCAGCGGAGCGAGGTCAGGGTGCGCCACCGAGTCGGCAGGCGCCGAGCCGAGCGTCTCGGCGATCGTGCCGGTCACGTCCTCCCGATCCAGCGTCACGGCGGCCTCGGGCGGCGCGGGAAGCACGATCGTGGCGGAATCCGGCGAGGCGCCATCCCCGGCCCAGGCGCCCGGTAGCCACCCCGGCCCGAGCAGGACGAGGGGAACGAGCACCACTATCGTGCGCAAAAGCAACCGCATGCTGTTTATCCGCCTTCGACCTTACGTTCATCACGGTCCGGCCCGGTTCCCGAGCGGGAATCGCGGACCGGAAGGCCTCCGCGACGGGACTTGAAGGCCCTCGCCGCGGGTTAATCAATTCACACTGTTCGCTCAAAGCGACGCGGGCCCGCTTTGCCGCTCGCCCGTGGCGCGGGAATCACAGCGGGCCGGTCAGGCGGCCTCGACGTCTTCCGCGTCGTCCAGGCCGATGTCCTTCATCTTGCGGTAGAGCGTGGAGCGCCCGATGCCGAGCTTGCGGGCCATCTCAGACATCTGCCCGCGGTAGTGGGCCAGCGCGAACTTGATGAGGTCGGCCTCAATGTCCTCGATGCGGCGGACGTCGCCGTTCTCGTTGAGCAGCCGCATCACGTTGGGGTCGCGCATCTCGACGCGCACGACCTCGCGGGACACGGGCGCCGCGATGGACGGCGCGGGCGGCACGCGCACCTCGAAGCCCGACACGTGGGCGGCGATCTGCGGGAATTCGGTCACGGTGAGTTCGTCGCCGTCGGCCAGCACCACGGCGCGGAACACCGCGTTCTCGAGCTGGCGGACGTTGCCGGGCCAATCGTAGGTCGACAGCAGCGCGAGGGCCTCGCTGCAGATGCCGCGCAGCCGCTTGCCCTCCTCGGCCGCGAACCGGGCCGCGAACCGCCGCGCGAGGTCGGGGATGTCGGAGCGGCGCGAGCGCAGCGAAGGAATCGTGAGCGGGAAGACGTTGAGGCGGTAGAACAGGTCCTCGCGGAAGCGGCCCTGCTTCACCAGCTCGATCAGGTTCTGGTTGGTGGCGGAGATCAGCCGGATGTCGACCTTCACGGCCCGGCGCCCACCCACCGGGTCCACCTCGCCCTCCTGCAGGGCGCGCAGCAGCTTGACCTGCGTGTCGAGCGGCAGTTCGCCGATCTCGTCCAGGAACAGCGTGCCGCCGCTCGCCTCCACGAACTTACCCGCGTGCTTCTCGGTGGCGCCCGTGAAGGCGCCCTTCTCGTGGCCGAACAGGATCGACTCGACCAGCGTCTCGGGCAGCGCGCCGCAGTTCACGGTCACGAAGGGCTTGCCGCGGCGGTCCGACGAGCCCTGGATGGCGCGGGCCATCAGCTCCTTGCCGACGCCCGACTCGCCCTCGATCAGCACGGGAATGGCTGATTTCGCGGCCCGCTCGGCGAGGCGCAGCACGCGGCTCATGTCCTCGCTGCGGGTCGCGATATCCTTGAAGGTCACGGCGCCCGTGGCGCGCCGGGTCATGCGGCGCACCTCGCCTTCCAGCGCGTCGAAGCGCAGCGCGTTCTTGATCGACACCGACAGCCGCTCGGCGCCCACCGGCTTGACGACGAAGTCGAGCGCCCCCGCCCGCATGGCGGTGATGACCGTCTCGATGGAGCCGTGCGCCGTTTGCAGGATCACCGGCGTGGCGAGGCCCGCCTCCCGCATGCGCGCCATGACGGCGAGGCCGTCGACGTCCGGCATGACGAGGTCGAGGATCAGGAGGTCGATCGTCGGCGCGTCGGCGGCCCGCATCCGGGCGAGGGCCGCGGCGCCACCGTCCACCACCTCGGCCTGGTAGCCGAACCGGCGCACCATGGCCTCCAGCAACCGGCGCTGGACGGGGTCGTCGTCGGCGATCAGGATGGTCGAAGTCATGCGCCCTCGAAGGATGGCCTTTCCGGCCTCGGGCGGATGGTGGGGGAGCAGGGTAAATGCCCGCTTAACCGGGCCGCGGCGCGCGGGGAAAACCGGGGCTCGCCCGGCATACCAGTGGCTGCGGCGCTTGCGACCGAACCGCCCGTGCGGGCTCGGCGTCCTTACCTTCGCCATAAGCGTCGCGTTGAGCCTTGGCGGTTCGCCGCCCACCGGAGGTCCCCGCCCCATGACGCAAGCCCCCGCCGCCCCGTTCGCCTCGGCCGGAGGACTGGCCCGACGCGAGCCCGCGACCGACGTCGGCGCCTTGCCCGAATGGAACCTGGCCGACCTCTATGCCGCGATGGACGATCCCGCGCTGGACGCCGACCTCGCGCGGACGGCGGACGAGGTCCAGGCCTTCGCGGCCGATTATCGCGGCAAGCTCGCCGATCTCGCGGCCGGGAGCGGGGCGGCCGAGGCCCTCGGCCGCGCCATCGAGCGGTTCGAGGCGCTGGACGACCTGCTGGGCCGCGTGATCTCGTTCGCGAGCCTCACCTACGTGGGCGACACCGCCGATCCCCGGCGCGCCAAGTTCTACGGCGACATGCAGGACCGGGTGACGGCGCTCTCGTCCGACCTGCTCTTCTTCACGCTCGAACTCAACCGGCTCGACGATGCGGTCGTGGAGGCCGCGGCAGCCCGCGAACCGCTCGCCCGTTTCCGGCCGTGGCTCGACGACCTGCGGAAGGACCGGCCCTTCCAGCTCGACGACCGGATCGAGCAGCTCTTCCACGAAAAGTCGGTGACGGGGCGGGCCGCCTGGAACCGGCTGTTCGACGAGACGATCACGGCCCTGCGCTTCACCGTCGGCTCCGACACGCTGTCGCTCGAACCCGTGCTGAACCTGCTGCAGGACCCGGACGGGGCGACCCGCAAGGAGGCCGCGGGTGCGCTTGCCAAGACGCTGGGCGAGAACGCGCGCACCTTCACGCTCATCACCAACACGCTCGCCAAGGACCTGTCGATCGCCGACCGCTGGCGCGGCTTCACGGACGTGGCAGACTCGCGCCACCTGTCGAACCGCGTCGAGCGCGAGGTCGTGGACGCGCTGGTCGAGGCCGTGCGCGGCGCCTACCCGCGCCTGTCGCACCGCTACTACCGCATGAAGGCGCGCTGGTTCGGCCGCGACACGCTCGATTTCTGGGACCGCAACGCCCCCCTGCCCCAGGTGCCGCACGTGACCTACCCCTGGGCCCAGGCCAGGACCATGGTGCTGGACGCCTACAAGGGCTTCTCGCCCCGGCTGGCGGCCATCGCGGGCGACTTCTTCGACCGGCGCTGGATCGATGCGGGCGTCCGCCCCGGCAAGGCGCCCGGCGCCTTCTCGCACCCGACCGTGCCGTCCGCCCACCCCTACGTGCTCATGAACTACATGGGCCGCCCACGGGACGTGATGACGCTGGCGCACGAGCTCGGCCACGGCGTCCACCAGGTGCTGGCCGGGCCGAACGGCGCCCTGATGGCTCCCACGCCGCTGACGCTGGCCGAAACCGCCTCGGTCTTCGGCGAGATGCTCACCTTCAAGTCGCTCCTCGCCAAGGCACCCGACCGTCAAGCCCGCTTCGCGCTTCTGGCCATGAAGGTCGAGGACATGCTGAACACGGTGGTGCGCCAAGTCGCCTTCTACACTTTCGAGCGCGCCCTGCACGAGGAACGCCGCAAGGGCGAGCTGACCGCGGAGGGGATCGGCGAGCTGTGGCTCGGCGTGCAACGCGAGAGCCTGGGCGACGCGATCCGCCTCGGGCCCGGCTACGAGACCTTCTGGGCCTACGTGCCGCACTTCGTGCACTCGCCCTTCTACGTCTACGCCTACGCGTTCGGCGACTGCCTCGTGAACTCGCTCTACGGCGTCTACCAGGGCACGCCCGAGGGCTTCGCGGAACGCTACCTCGGCATGCTGTCGGCGGGCGGCACCAAGCATCATCGTGAGTTGCTGGCTCCCTTCGGCCTCGATGCGCGCGATCCGGGCTTCTGGGGGATCGGGCTCAAGGTGATCGAGGACTTGATCGAGGAACTGGACGCGACGAACCCCGCTTGAGACAGAGCCGCTTCGCAACCCGACGTGTTTTCCGTGCGGACAGAATGTGCGAAGAAAGTCCGTCGTGGGTGGGGTGAGAGCCGTGACCAAACTGCTCGAACAAGCCGTCGAGAAACTGCAGTCCCTTCCTCCTGACGTGCAGGACGAGGCAGCGCGCGTGCTGCTGCTCTACGTCGGTGACGATGAGCCCATGGTTGAATTGACGGCCGAAGAAGAAGTCTCGTTGCGGACATCGCTCGATCAGGCCACACGTGGCGAGTTCGCGACGGACGAACAGGTCCGCGCCATCTGGGCGAAACATGGGCTGTGAGGCTGCGCTACACGCTTGAGGCTGCGGCTGAACTCGACCAAGTCCTCAGCCGCATTGCGGAGGCATCGCCGTTCGGGGCTCGCGCCGTCATGGCGCGCATCCGGGCCTTAACCGATCTGCTGGTTCGGCAGCCTCGGATAGGTCAGCTGACCCGAGAACGGCGATTACGTCGCGTAACGGCGATTCCCTATCCTTACTTGATCTTCTACCAAGTCACCGATGATGAGGTCATCATCCACGGTGTGCGCCATGGCGCTCGCCATCCCTCTTCCATGCCAAACTGAGCTATTATCGATCGAACCATCCTTCAGCGCGAGAGCCGGCGTCCCCTTCATCGGGGATACCGCGCCCGCGGGAGTCATCCATGCTCAAAGGCAAGACCGCCCTCGTCACCGGCTCAACCAGCGGCATCGGGCTCGCGGTGGCCCGCGCGCTCGCGGCCGAAGGCGCCAACGTGGTGCTGAACGGCTTCGGCGAGCTGCCGGCGATCGAGGCCGCGCGGGCCGCCATCGAGCGCGAGTTCGGCGTGGACGCGACCTATTCGGCTGCCGACGTGTCCAAGGGGCCGGAGGTCGCGGCCATGGTGGCGGAAGCCGAACAGGCGCACGGTTCGGTGGACGTCCTGGTCAACAACGCTGGCGTGCAGTTCGTGTCGCCCGTCGAGGACTTCCCGCCCGACCAGTGGGACCGGGTCATCGCCATCAACCTGTCGGCCGCCTTCCACGCCATCCGCGCCGCCCTGCCCGGCATGAAGCGGCGCGGCTGGGGACGCATCATCTCGACCGCCTCGGCCCACGCGCTGGTGGCATCCCCCTACAAGTCGGCCTACGTGGCCGCCAAGCACGGGATCGCGGGCCTCACCAAAACGGTGGCGCTGGAAGCCGCGACCGCTGGCGTCACGGTCAACGCCATCTGCCCCGGCTACGTGTGGACGCCGCTCGTCGAGCGCCAGATCCCCGACACGATGGCGGCGCGCGGGCTGACGCGCGAGCAGGTCATGCAGGACGTGCTGCTCCAGGCCCAGCCCACCAAGCGGTTCGTCACGGTGGAAGAGGTCGCGGCCTACGCGGTGTTCCTTTGCTCGGACGCGGCGCAGTCCATCACGGGCGCGATCCTCTCCATGGACGGCGGCTGGACCGCGGCCTGAACCGCCCGCGACATTTCCAAGCGGAGCCCTCGACTTCGCGGACGGGGCACCGCATGTCAGGCGGGACCAGACGAGACCCGCGCCCCATGAGCACGACCGAACAGAACCGCCTCAGCGCCCGCGCGGCCCGCTACGCCCGGGTGGGCGCCAACGTGGGCGGGGTGGCGGCCCGGATCGCGGGGGCGCGGTTGTTCGGCATGGACGCGGACGCCGGCAACGCGATGGCGCTCGCCACCGCGCTCGGCGGCCTCAAGGGGCCGATCATGAAGGTGGCCCAGCTGGTCTCCACCATCCCCGACGCGCTGCCGCCCGAATATGCCGACGCGCTGTCCAAGTTGCAGAACGACGCGCCGCCCATGGGCGCGGCCTTCGTCAAGCGGCGGATGCGGGCCGAGCTCGGCGAAGGGTGGGAGGGCCGCTTCGGCAGCTTCGACCTGAAGCCGGCGGCGGCCGCCTCGCTCGGCCAGGTGCATCGCGCCACCAGCCGCGCGGGGGCGCCGCTCGCCTGCAAGCTGCAATATCCCGACATGAAGTCGGCCGTGGAAGCGGACCTGTCGCAGCTGCAGGTGCTGTTCTCCATCCATCGCCGCATGAGCCCCGCCGTGGACCTGCGGGAAGCGGTGGGCGAGATCGGCGCGCGGCTGCGCGAGGAGCTCGACTACACGCAGGAGGCCAAGCACCTCGCGCTCTACCGCGGCATGCTGGCCGGCACGCCCGAGGTCACGATCCCGACGCAGGAAGCGGACCTGTCGACCGCGCGGCTGCTCACCATGGGCTGGCTCGACGGCACCAACCTGCTGACCCACAAGGCCGACCCGCTGGAGGTCCGCAACGCCATCGGGCAGGCCATGTTCAAGGCGTGGTGGCACCCGTTCAGCCATTACGGGGTGATCCACGGTGACCCGCACCTGGGCAATTACTCGGTGCGGCAGCCCGCGGACGGCATCAACCTGCTCGACTTCGGCTGCATCCGCGTCTTCCCCACCCGGTTCGTGGGCGGCGTGATGGACCTCTACCAGGGCCTGCTGCACGGCGACGGCGACCAGGTGGAGGTCGCCTACGAGACCTGGGGCTTCAAGGGCCTGAGCCGCCAGTTGATCGACGCGCTCAACATCTGGGCCCGCTTCATCTACGGCCCGATCCTCGACGACCGGGTCCGCACGGTGGCGGACGGCATCGCGCCCGGCGAGTACGGGCGTCGCGAGGCCTTCACGGTGCACCAGCAGCTCAAGGAGTTCGGGCCCGTCAAGGTGCCGCGCGAGTTCGTGTTCATGGACCGCGCCGCGGTGGGCCTGGGCAGCGTCTTCCTCCACCTCGGCGCGGAGATGAATTTCTACCGGCTGTTCAACGAGCAGATCGACGGCTTCGACGAGGGACGCGTGGCCCGGCGGCAGGCCGAAGCGCTGCGGGCCGCCGGGCTGACCGTAATGGAAAACTAAGGGCCGGGCGACAGTCTCGGGCGCGACCCGGCCGCTCCATGGTAGGACGGCCGCCGACCGCTGGAGAGCCGACCCCGCTTGCCGACCCTGTTCCGCCTCATCCTGGTTCTGGCGCTGCTGGCGGGAGCCGCCTACGCGGGGATGTTCGCGCTCGCGACCTTTGTGAAGCCGGAGCCGCGCCCGATGGAGCAGGCCATCCCGGCGTCGCGGCTGAAATGACGTCGGCCCTCCGCCTGCGCGACCTGTTCCTCGACATGATGGCGGCCGAGCGCGGGGCCGCGAAGAACACGCTCGACGCCTACCGGCGCGACCTGGACGATTACTGCGGCTATCTCGCGCGGACCGGCACAGACCCGCTCGCGTCCGGCACGGCCGCGACGCGCGCCTATTTGGGCGACCTCGCCGACCGCGGTTTCGCGCCCTCCTCCAGCGCGCGGCGGTTGTCGGCCGTCAAGCAGTTCCACCGCTTCCTGTTCGCCGAAGCGCACCGGGACGAGGACCCGGCCCTCATCGTGGGCGGCCCGAAGCGCGGGCGGCCGCTGCCCAAGGTGATGAGCGTGGACGACGTCGACCGGCTGCTCGCCACCGCGCAGGAGGGCATCGACGACGAGGCCCGGCCCTGGGGCGAGCGGTGGCGCGCCGCGCGCCTCAGCTGCCTGCTCGAACTGCTCTACGCCACGGGCCTGCGCGTGTCCGAACTGGTGGCGCTGCCGCGTTCGGCCACCAGGCTCACGGCGAAGACGGACGACACCATGCTGACCGTCAAGGGCAAGGGCGGGCGCGAGCGGCTCGTGCCGCTGTCCGGTCCGGCCCGGGCGGCCGTGCTGCGCTACCGCGCCGTGGGAGCCGCGCGGGCGAAGGGCGCGGCACGGGCCGACGGGCCCTGGCTGTTTCCGGCCGACAGCGCCAGCGGCCACCTGACGCGGCAATCCTTCGCGCGCGACCTGAAGGCGCTCGCCGCCGCGGCCGGCTTGTCGGCGGAGGCCGTCAGCCCGCACGTGCTGCGCCACGCCTTCGCGAGCCACCTGCTGCAGAACGGCGCGGACCTGCGCGTCGTGCAGGAATTGCTGGGTCACGCCGACATTTCGACCACGCAGATCTACACGCACCTGCTCGACGAGCGGACCAAGGCCATGGTCCGCGATTTGCACCCGCTCGGGGATGGCGACCACCCCTGACGCGCTCGAGGTGCCGGACGGCTTCGTGGCCCTGGGCGAGGCCGACGGGCTCCTGATCGACCTCCGCTACGCCTCGGCGGACAATTTCGTGGGACGCAACCTCTACGGCGCGTTCGACCGGCTGATGCTGCACGCGCTCGCGGCCGAACAACTTCGGCGCGCGGCGGCGCTGCTCGGCGCGGACCACCCCGGCCTGCGGCTGAAGGTGTGGGACGGGTTCAGGCCCAACCGGGTGCAGCGTGTGTTCTGGGACGCGGTGCGCGGGACGGACCAGCAGCGGTTCGTGGGCGACCCTGCGGTCGGCTCGGTGCACGGCTTCGGGTTCGCAGTGGACCTCACGCTCGCGACCGCCGCGGGCCGCGACCTCGACATGGGCACGGGGTTCGACGACTTCTCGGCCCTGGCCGAGCCGCGCCTGGAAGCCGAGCACCTCGCCGCGGGCGGGCTCACGGCCACCCAGGTCGGCAACCGCCGCCTGCTGCGCGGCACGATGGAACGGGCCGGGTTCACGGCGATCCCGATCGAGTGGTGGCACTTCGACGCCCTGCCCGCCGCGGAGGTGCGGGCTCGCTACCGGCTGGTCGAGTAGGGACGGCGCGCAGGAACTTCGGCGCGCGCCTTCGGTTCAAGCGTGCAACTCCTCAAGAAAGTCTCGCCCCGTGCCCGACAGCAGAACCAGCCCCATCCTCGAACCCTTCACCCTCGGCGACCTCCGACTCAAGAACCGGGTCGTCATGGCGCCGCTCACCCGCAGCCGATCGCCCAAGGAGGGCGTGCCGCCAGCCTTCGCGGCCGACTATTACGCGCAGCGCGCGAGCGCCGGGCTGATCGTGTCGGAGGCGACCAACATCTCGCCGCAGGCGGTCGGCTACGCCTATACGCCCGGCATCTGGAGCGACGCCCAGGTCGAGAGCTGGACGCGCGTCACGCGGTCGGTGCACGCCAACGACGGCGTGATCTTCCTGCAGCTCTGGCACACCGGGCGCATTTCCCACCCCGACGTGCAACCGGATGGCCAACTTCCCGTCTCCGCGTCGGCGATCAAGCCGACCGGCCAGGCCTTCACGGAAGCCGGCCTCAAGGACCACGTGACGCCCCGCGCCCTTGAGACCGACGAGATCCCGGGCCTCGTGGAAGATTACCGGCGCGCCGCCGCAAACGCCAAGCGGGCCGGCTTCGACGGCGTGGAAGTGCATTCGGCCAACAACTACCTGCTCGAGCAGTTCGTGCGCGACAGCACCAACAAGCGCACGGACGCCTACGGGGGGTCGGTGGAGAACAGGCTCCGCTTCCCGCTCGCGGTGATGGAAGCCGTGACGGGCGTGTGGGGCGGCGGTGGCCGCGTCGGCATCCGCATCTCGCCCGCCACCACCATGCCGGGCGAAACGCCGCTCGACAGCGACACCATGGGGACCTACGGCGCCTACCTCGACGCCCTGAACCGCTTCGGCCTGCTCTACGTCCACGCCATCGAGGGCGTCACCCAGCAGACGCGGGACGTCCCGCCCGAAGTCGACTTCCCGGCGCTCCGTGAGCGGTTCAAGGGAGCCTACATCGGCAACAACAACCTGACGCTCGACCTGGCCGAAAAGGAACTGGCCGAGGGCAAGGCGGACCTGTTCAGTTTCGGGCGCCCCTTCCTGGCCAACCCGGACCTGGTCGACCGGATGCGGACCGGAGCCCCGCTGGCCGAGGCTCCCAAGGCCTACTGGTACGGCGGTGGGTCGGTGGGCTATTCCGACTGGCCCGGCATGCACGGCCCGGTCGCGGTCAGGCGGTGACGGTCGTCCCGCTCCGGACGAAGCCGAGGACGTCGGCGACCTTGCGAACGTCCGCGCCGCGCGGCACGATCCGCCACGCGCCGGGTGCGGAGGCCCGGAGCGCCACGACCGCCCCCTTGGGGCAAAGGTCGAGGCAGCCGACCTCGACGACGCCGACGAGCGCCTTGCGCCCCTTGCCGGATTGGCCGCGGTTCACCTCGCGGCGGAGCGCCTTGGCGAGCGTCTGGTCGCCCTCCGGCCCGAAGCCGCCGTCGAGCTTCTTCTGGCACTTGCGGCACACCAGGACCGCCTCGGTCCAGTGGGCCTCGACCACCTTGATCCGTCGTTGCCGCACGTCATGAGCCCCTCGCGGGCCGGTCGAAGGCCGGCCGCACCCTCGCCCGCACATCGGCATCGGCTGGGAAGGGCGCAAGTCTCGTGCGAGCATTCGAAAGGCCGCTGGGACCTGCCCTCTTCAAACCCGGGGCCACCTCACCGATATTGTCTGAGACCTGAAGGAGTTCGCGGATGGCGGTGAGCTGGGATGAATGGGAGGTGCCCGCGCAGGGGCAGCCTCGCCCGGAAGACTGGACGTTCGACATCGACCGCGCGCTCTCGGCCGTGGTGGCCGTGACGGCGCGCGTCCCCGAGGACGCGTTCACGGCCGACACGCTCGGCACGGAGCGCGCCGGCAACGGCGTGCTGATCCGCGACGACGGGCTGGTCGCCACCATCGGCTACCTCATCACCGAGGCCGACGAGGTCTGGCTCACCACCGTCGAAGGCCGGGTCGTGCCCGGCCACGTGGTCGCGGTGGACCAGAACACGGGATTCGGGCTGGTGCAGGCGCTGGGTCGCCTCGGCGTACCGGCCCTCAAGCTCGGCGACTCGACGCGCGTGATGCCGGGCGAGCGCGTGCTGGTGGGCGGCGCGGGCGGGCGCACCAAGTCGGTGTCCGCCAAGGTGCTGGCCCGCCAGGAATTCGCGGGCTACTGGGAATACCTGATCGATGACGCCTTCTTCACCGCGCCCGCGCATCCGCACTGGGGCGGGACGGCGCTGATCGGCCCGCAGGGCGACCTGCTCGGCATCGGGTCGCTGCAACTGCAGCACCAGACGTCCACGGGCAAGGTGGCGCCCATGAACATGATGGTGCCCATCGAGTTCCTGGAACCCATCCTCGACCAGCTGCTGGCCCAGGTCGAGCGCGCCGCGCCGCGCCCCTGGCTCGGCGTGTTCGCGTCCGAGGACGGCGAGAAGGTGATCGTCGTGGGATTGGCGGGAAACGGACCGGCCAAGCGGGCGGGCCTGCGCGAGGGCGACACGGTGCTGGCCGTCGACGGCCACGCGGTGGGTGGCCTGTCGGCGTTCTACCGCAGGCTCTGGTCGCTGGGCGAGGCGGGCGTGGACGTGCCGCTCACCCTGGAGCGCGAGGGCGACGTGTTCGACGTCAGCATCGCGTCGGGCGACCGTCGCCGGTTCCTCAAGGCGCCGCGCCTGCACTGAACGGGCGGCCCGCGCGTGCTCGACAGGCGCGGGAGCTTGGCCGATAAGGCGCCAAACGAGCGAGGGAGCGAACCGGACGTGAAGCAGCCGCGCTACAAGGGCGTGTTCCCCGTCGTACCCACCGTCTTCGACGAGGCGGGGGCGCTGGACCTTGACGGTCAGCGGCGCTGCCTCGACTTCATGATCGAGGCGGGCTCGGATGGGGTGTGCATCCTGGCCAACTTCTCCGAGCAGTTCGTGCTGAGCGACGCCGAGCGGGACGAGTTGACCGCGCTCTGCCTCGACCACGTCGCGGGCCGCGTCCCGGTGATCGTCACCACCACGCACTTCTCGGCCCGGGTCTGCGCGGACCGCAGCCGCCGCGCCGAGGCCGCGGGCGCCGCCATGGTGATGATCATGCCGCCCTACCACGGCGCCACGATCCGCGTGCCGGAGCTCGGCATCTTCGACTTCTACAGGGCGGTGTCGGACGCGATCGGCATCCCGATCATGGTGCAGGACGCCCCCGCGAGCGGAACGGCCCTGTCCGCCCCCTTCCTGGCCCGGATGGCGCGCGAGATCGAGCACCTCGCCTATTTCAAGATCGAGACGCCCTTCGCGGCCGCCAAGCTCCGCGAGGTGATCGCGCTCGGCGGCGAGGCGATCGAGGGTCCGTGGGACGGCGAGGAGGCCATCACCCTGCTGGCCGACCTCGACGCGGGCGCGACCGGCGCCATGACGGGCGGTGGCTTCCCGGACGGCATCGGCCCCATCGTGCACGCCCACCTCGACGGGCGCCGCGAGGAGGCGGTCGAAGCCTACGGGCGCTGGCTGCCCCTCATCAACTACGAGAACCGCCAGTGCGGCCTGCTCGCCGCGAAGGCGCTGATGAAGGAGGGCGGCGTGATCCGCTGCGATGCGCCCCGCCTGCCCCTCGTGCCCCTGCACCCCGCCACCCGCGCGGGCCTGATCGAGACCGCGCGCCGCCTCGACCCGCTCGTGCTGCGCTGGGGTCGCTAGCCCCTCCCCTCGCGCCTTCCAGGATCGACAGTCATGAACGACCTCAGCGCCACGACCGCCCTGACCGGGACCCTGCTGATCGGCGGCGCCGACGTGCCCGGCCGCGACGCGCCGTTCCACGCCGTGAACCCGAAGACGGGCGAGCCGCTGGAACCCGCCTTCGGCAGCGGCACCGCGCAGGACGTCGCCAAGGCCTGCCTGCTCGCCACCGAAGCCTTCGACCGCTACCGCGAAACCTCGGCCGAGGAGCGTGCCAAGTTCCTGGAGGCGATCGCGGCCCACATCCTCGACCTCGGCGACGCGTTGATCGAGCGCGCTTGCGTCGAATCGGGCCTGCCCCGCCCTCGCATCGAGGGTGAGCGCGGGCGCACGGTGGGCCAGCTCCGCCTGTTTGCCGGCGTGCTGCGGGAAGGCGGGTTCCTGGACGCCCGCATCGACCGGGCGCAGCCCGACCGCAAGCCGCTGCCGCGCCCCGACCTGCGCCTGCGCAAGATTGCGGTGGGTCCCGTGGCGGTGTTCGGCGCGAGCAATTTCCCCCTGGCGTTCTCGGTCGCGGGCGGCGACACCGCGTCGGCGCTCGCCGCGGGCTGCCCCGTGGTGGTGAAGGCCCATCCCGCCCATCCTGGCACGTCGGAGCTGGTCGGCCGCGCCGTGCAGCGGGCCGTCAGGGACTGCGGCCTGCCCGCGGGCGTGTTCGCGCTCGTGGGCGGCGCGGGCACGGAGGTCGGCGCCGCGCTCGTCGCCGACGCGGGCATCAAGGCCGTTGGCTTCACGGGATCGCGGCGCGGCGGCCTGGCGCTCGTGCGGATCGCGGCGGCGCGGCCCGAGCCGATCCCCGTCTACGCCGAGATGAGCAGCATCAACCCGGTCTTCCTGCTTCCCGCGGCCCTGAAGGCGCGCGGCGGCGCCATCGCGCGCGGTTTCGTGGCCTCGCTCGTCCTCGGCGCCGGGCAGTTCTGCACCAATCCAGGCCTCGTACTGGCCGTGGACGGCCCCGATCTCGACGCTTTCCTCAAGGAAGCCGGCGCGGCGCTCGAAGGCAGCGCCGCCACGACGATGCTGACCGGCGCCATCCACGGCGCCTACCGGAGCGGCGTCGAGGCGCTGGCGGCGCACGGCGACGTCGCGACCGTGGCGCGCGGCACGGCCGAAGTCGGTCCCACGGAGGCCCGGGCCGGCCTGTTCCAGACCGACATGACAAGCTTCCTGGCCGACCCGCGGCTCGCCGACGAGGTGTTCGGCTCGGCTTCGCTGGTGGTGCGGTGCCCCGACGCCGCGGCGCTGGCCGTTGTGGCCGAGGGCCTCGAAGGCCAGCTCACCGCGACGCTGCAGATGGACGAGGCCGACACCGAAGTGGCGCGCGCCCTCCTCCCCGTGCTGGAGCGTAAGGTAGGGCGCATCCTGGTGAACGGGTTCCCGACCGGTGTGGAGGTTGGCCACGCCATGGTGCACGGCGGCCCCTTCCCGGCCACCTCCGACCCGCGCACGACCTCGGTCGGCAGCCTGGCGATCGATCGCTTCCTGCGGCCCGTCAGCTACCAGGACCTGCCCGAGGCCCTGCTCCCCGACAGCCTCAAGGACGGTAACGTTCTCGGCCTGCCGCGCCTGGTCGAGGGCGTTCGCGGGAAGGACTGACCGCTCACGCGGCCTTGCGGCCGATCCCCTGGTTGTACTTGGCGCGCGCGAGCCTCCGGCGCATCGACTGCCACAGCTGCCGGATCTCGGCGGCCGCGGCGCCGGTCGGGTCGATCTCGGTTGGCCCCAGGCCGCGGAGGATCGCTTCCTGGTAGTCGACGCGGGCCGTGACCATCGGCTGCAGGATGCCGCCCATCGCTTCAAGTGCTGCGGCGCTGTCGCGGAATCTTCGGCTGCCCTGCACGATCGGGCACTGGTTGAATACGAACACCGATTCGCGGCCGAGGTCGCGGACGCGGCGCCACGTGGCGTCGCAGGACCACAGGTCGAAGGCGGTGGGCCGGACGGGGATCGCGGTCACGTCGGCGGCCAGGATGGCGGCTTCCGAGGTGTCCGACAGGCTCGCGGGCGTGTCGATGATGGCGAGCGTGACGCCGCTCGCGGCCAGCGCGCCGAGCACGGCTCCGAGCTGCGCGGGAGCGATCGCCTCGACGCCGAGGTCGTGGTCCCTGCGGTTCCGGGCCCAGGTCGTGAGCGACCGCTGCGGGTCCATGTCGACGAGGAACACGCGTTCCCGGTTGGCCTGCGCCTCCACGGCGATCGAGGCCGAAAGCGTGCTCTTTCCGGACCCGCCCTTCTGGGTGAACATCGCCAGCGTGCGCATGCCAAACCCCATCCGGCCCGCCGAACCGCCTCGCCGGCGAGGCCTCGCCCTGATGGTTAGGCAACAGGGTTAGGAAAGGGTTAACGGCGCGGGGTTGCGCGCCGGGTCCGCTCAGGTCGCGGGATTGCGGCGGCGCCGCGCCCGGATCTGCTCCAGCGTCACGGGCGTGAAGTCCCACACATCAACGCCGACGTCGTACTGCTTGGGCTGCGTGCGGAGCGCACCGTGCGAATGGCCGTGCAGGTTGATCGAGCCGCGGCCCATCGCGTTCCAGGTGCGGAACGCGTAGTGGCACAGGATCAGCGGCACGCCGCCTTCCTCGAATTCGGCGTAGGCCTGGACCGACGCCCAGCCCGGCAGGGCCAGCGTGGCGGGGCCGTCGTTGTTGCCGGTGATGAGGTGCTTGGTGCCGCGCAAGGCCGCGAAGAGGGCGGCGACGCGCTCCGGCGGCGGCCCGAGTGCGAAGTCGCCCAGGTGCCAGACAGTGTCATCCGAGCCCACGACCCCGTTCCACCGCTCGATCAGCGCCGCGTCGTGCGCGTCGAGGTCCGGGAAGGGCCGGTGATCGAAGCGCAGCGCGCGGGGGTCGCCGAAATGCGTGTCGCTGGTGAAGAAGACGGTCATGGCGGTCGGGTCATCCCTCGCTGACAGGCGATCTCCACCTTGTCTCGCCTCGGCCCCGACCTGGAGCGGTCAGTCACCTCTTCCCTTGTCGTTCCGGCTTTTGAGCCGGGACCCACCCTCGCGCGGGTGGGTCTTGGATCTCCGCTTCGCTCCGTCCGGGACGACAGAGCCTCGGACCCCGCGGTTCAGTCCAGGTGCCAGGTCGGCTTGCGGCGGAGGGGCTTGGGCCGCAGCGGGGCCAGGCGCGTCAGGAGGGTTGACGGGCGGTCGGGCCTGTCCGCGGGGGGAGACAGGGCCACCGCGGTGGAGCCGCCCGGCGCCAGCGTCGTGGCGGACAGGCGGCCGTACAGCGCCGCGAAGGCGTCAGTCTCGGACATCGTCATCCTCCTCCGGCATGGTGATGGTGATGGCCCGCACGTCGCGGCTGTAGATCAGGATCTCGCGTTTGCCCGCATGGTTGGCGGGGCCCACGATGCCCTCCTTCTCCATCTTCTCGACGAGGCTCGCGGCCTTGTTGTAGCCCACCGACAGGCGGCGCTGGATGTAGGAGGTCGAGCACTTCTTGTCGCGCAGCACGATCTTGACGGCCTGATCGTAGAGCTCGCCGTCCTCGGTCCCGCCGATCGCGCCCATGCCGGACCTGTCGAACACGGCCCCGTCCTCGCCAGGCGCCGCGGCCTCGTCTCCCCCCTCGGGGGCGTCCTCGCCCTCCTCGGTGGTGACGTCGAGGTAGTAGGGCTGGCCCTGCGCCTTGAGG
>CAXTFJ010000072.1:0-22784 GCA_964243405.1 uncultured Lichenihabitans sp.
GCCGCGGCGTGGCGAAATAGCGGTAGGCGACGTCGATGGTGATGCCCTGCTCGCGCTCGGCCTCGAGGCCGTCCACCAGCAGCGCGAAGTCGATGTCCTCGCCCACCGTGCCGTGCTTGCGCGAATCCTTCTCCAGCGCGGAGAGCTGGTCGTCGAAGATGGAGTGCTGCTCGTAGAGCAGCCGGCCGATCAGCGTCGACTTGCCGTCGTCGACCGACCCGCAGGTCAGGAAGCGCAGGGTGGGGCGGGCGAGCGCCACGGCCGTGTCGTGCGGGGCGTCCATCAGAAATACCCCTCGCGCTTCTTCTTCTCCATGGAGCCCGATTCGTCGCTGTCGATCAGCCGGCCCTGGCGCTCGGAGGTGGTGGAGGCGCGCATCTCGGCGATCACCTCGTCGAGCGTTTCGGCCTCAGAGCGGATCGCGCCGGTGAGCGGGTAGCAGCCGAGCGTGCGGAAGCGGACGCGCTCCATCCGGGGCGCCTCGCCCGGCAGCAGCGGCAGGCGGTCGTCGTCCACCATGATGAGCGCGCCGTCGCGCGTCACGACCGGACGTTCCTTGGCAAAGTAGAGCAGCACCACGGGGATACCCTCGGCGCGGACGTAGTCCCACACGTCGAGCTCGGTCCAGTTCGACAGCGGGAACACCCGCATCGACTCGCCGGGCTTGATGCGGGTGTTGAACAGGTGCCAGAGCTCCGGGCGCTGGTTGCGCGGGTCCCAGGCATGGGTGGCGGAGCGGTGGGAGAACACGCGCTCCTTGGCGCGGCTCTTCTCCTCGTCGCGCCGGGCGCCCCCGAACGCCGCGTCGAAGCCGTGCCTGTCGAGCGCCTGGCGCAGCCCCTCGGTCTTCATCACCTGCGTGTGGACCGACGAGCCCGAGGCCACGGGCGAGATGCCGCGCCGCACGCCGTCCTCGTTGATGTGGACGATGAGGTCCATGCCGACGCGGCGAGCGGCCTCGTCCCGGAAGGCGATCATCTCGCGGAACTTCCAGGTCGTGTCGACGTGCAGCAGCGGGAAGGGCGGCTTGGCGGGGTAGAAGGCCTTCAGCGCGACGTGCAGCATCACGCTCGAATCCTTGCCCACCGAATAGAGCATGACCGGGTTGCGGAACTCGGCCGCCACCTCCCGCATGATGTGGATCGCTTCTGCCTCGAGGCGGCGCAGGTGGAGGGGCAGGTGTTCGGTCATTGGGGATGCTTCGGTCGTGGCAGCCACGTCCATCTAGGAGCGCCCGGGTCGGAACGCAACGCGCGAAGGCGCAACGCTCCAGTGTGCCGCTAGACTGGTGGGGAACCGGTCGGGCAGAGAGGCCTGGACCGATGGCGCTGCTTCGCGAAGCGCCCCGCGTCCTCCCCTCTCTTCGTCATCGCGAGCGCAGCGAAGCGATCCAGGGGGGAGCCATGACGGTTGCGGCTTTGCTTGCACCATCCGGCTGGATTGCTTCGCTGCGCTCGCAATGACGGCCGAAACCTTGGATCACCGTCAACCGCGCTCGTCCGGCCGGTCAGCTCCCAGCCGGGCCGGACCCGCGCCAGGCGCGCTCGAAGGGCAGCCGCCACGCGTGCGGCGCCACGAGCTGGTGGATCGACTTGGGCCCCCACGACCCCGGCGAGTAGAGCCGGACGGGCGGCGGCGCGTCCAGCAGCGGCTTCGACACCTCCCACAACCGCTCGATGCCTTCCGCGGTCGTGAACAGCGTGTGGTCGCCGCGCATGGCGTCGAGGATCAGGCGCTCGTAGGCCTCGAGCACGTCGCCCACCAGCCCGGTGTCGTGCATGGCGAACTGCAAACTGAGCTTGTCGAGCCGCATGCCCGGCCCCGGCCGCTTGCCGTAGAAGGACAGCGACATCTTGGACGCGTCGGCGAGGTCGAAGGTCAGGTGGTCCGGCCCCTGCGCGCCGACGCCCGAACCCGCGGGGAACATGCTCTTGGGCGGCTCCCGAAAGGCGATCGAGATGATGCGCTGGCCTTCCGCCATCCGCTTGCCCGTGCGCAGGAAGAACGGCACGCCCGCCCAGCGCCAATTGTCGATCAGGCATTTCAACGCGATGAAGGTCTCGGTCTCCGATTCCGGGTCGACGCCCTCCTCGGCGCGGTAGCCCACGTACTGGCCGCGCACCACGTCCTTGGGGTCGATGGGCAGCATGGAGCGGAACACCTTGTTCTTCTCCTCGCTGATGGGCGCGGGCTCCAGCGACGTCGGCGGCTCCATGGCCATGAAGCCGAGGATCTGGAACAGGTGCGTCACCACCATGTCGCGGTAGGCGCCCGTCTGCTCGTAGAAGCGGGCGCGCTGGTTCAGCCCCAGCGTTTCGGGCACGTCGATCTGCACGTGGTCGATGAAGTTGCGGTTCCAGATGGGTTCGAACAACCCGTTGGCGAAGCGGAACGCCAGGATGTTCTGGGCCGGCTCCTTGCCGAGGAAATGGTCGATGCGGAAGATGCGCTTTTCCGCGAAAACCTCGTGCAGGCGGGCGTTCAGCGAGACGGCGCTGGACAGGTCGGTGCCGAACGGCTTCTCCATGATGATGCGGGAGCCCTCGACGAGGTCGGCTTCCTTGAGCAGGCTCACGGCGGGAAGCGCCGCGCCCGGCGGCACGCTGAGGTAGTGCACGAGGCGCGACTCGCCCGGCAGGGAGGCTTTCGCCCGACCGACGGCCTCCTTGAGGGCGGACGCGCCGGCCGACATCGGCACGTAGTCCAGCGTTTCGGCGAAGGCGGTCCAATCCTCGTCGCTCGCCTTGCGGGTGGAGAACTGGTCCAGCGCGCCCCGCGCCAGGGCGCGGAATCCATCGACGTCCATGTCGTCCAGCGACAGGCCGATGATTCGGCAGCCCGGGATGAAGCCGGTGCTCGACAGGTGGAACAGGCCGGGCAGCAGCTTGCGGCGGGACAGGTCTCCCGTAGCACCCACCAGGACCACCACTTGGGGGTAGGCCGGCCCGACCCCCCGCTGCTGCATCCGCTTCATGCCAGAGTCCCCGTCGGCCACGGCCTCAAGGGGCCGCGTCCTGCAACACTGATGCCGCGTGGCGCCGTTACAGTCCATGCCTCCCGTGTCGCGGGGCGCGAGGAAGGTCTTCGACGTCCAGCGATCCGATGGTGGGGGGACCGGCGGTGGTCCCCTCGCCTTGACGGTGCCGCGGCGGCCGGGCAAGCAGCGATCGACATGCCCGCCTTCCTGATCCCCTACCCCGGCATCGACCCGGTCCTGGTCAACCTGGGCCCGTTCCCGATTCGATGGTACGCGCTGGCCTACATCGCGGGCTTCGTGGCGGGCTGGGCCTACGCGCGCCACCTGTGCGGGCGCGAGGCGCTGTGGGGCGCGGTGCGCCACCCGACGCCGGCCAGCATCGACGATCTCGTGGTCTATGTGGCGCTGGGCATCGTGGCGGGCGGGCGGCTCGGCTACATCCTGTTCTACAATTCCGGCTACTACCTGGCCCACCCGCTGAAGGTGCTCGTCCTGTGGGAAGGCGGCATGGCGTTCCACGGCGGCCTGATCGGCGCGGTCGTGGGCCTGTGGCTGTTCGCCCGCAAGCACGGCGCGAACCCGCTCACGGTGGCCGACGTGGTGGCGGGCGGCGTGCCGGCGGGCCTGTTCTTCGGCCGGATCGCCAACTTCATCAAGCCGGAGCTGTGGGGGCGACCCACCGACGTCCCCTGGGCGATGCAGTTCCCACTTCCCCTGCCGAACGGCACGCCCTGCCGCCCGCCGCTGCTGTGCGATCTCACCCCGCCCAGCCACCCGAGCCAGCTCTACGAGGCGGGGCTCGAAGGCCTTCTCCTGTTCATCCTGCTCGCCGTGCTGATCCGGGCGGGCGCGCTGCGGCGGCCCGGGCTGGTGGCGGGCGCCTTCGCGATCGGCTACGGCGCGGCGCGGATCGTCAGCGAACTGTTTCGCCAGCCCGACGCGCAGCTGGGCTTCCTGTTCGGCGGCGCCACGATGGGCATGCTGCTGTCCCTGCCGCTGATCCTGGCGGGCCTGGGCCTGGTGGCGTGGGCGGCCCGGCGGCGCGTGCCCGTTCCGGCCGCGTGAGCGCGCTCGCCCGCCTGCTCGCCGACCTGATCCGCCTCGACGGGCCGATCGGGCTCGACCGCTACATGGCGCTCTGCACCGGCCACCCGAGCCTGGGCTATTACGCGACCCGCGATCCTTTCGGGTCCGCGGGCGACTTCACCACCGCGCCCGAGATCAGCCAGATGTTCGGCGAGATGGTCGGGCTGTGGGCCGCGGCGACGTGGCAGGGCCTGGGCTCGCCCGTCCCCCTTCGCCTCATCGAACTGGGTCCGGGCCGCGGCACGCTTGTTGCCGACGCGCTGCGGGCCGCGGGCGCGCTGCCCGGGTTCCGGGCCGCGCTCGACCTCCACCTCGTCGAGACCAGCCCCGTGCTGCGCGCCAAGCAGGAGGCCGCGCTGGCGGACGTGCCCGCCCGCTGGCACGAACGGCTGGACACCGTGCCGGAGGACGGGCCCGCGATCCTCCTCGCCAATGAGTTCTTCGACGCCCTGCCCGTCAAGCAATACCGGCGGGGCCCGCGCGGCTGGCACGAGCGGCTGGTCGGGCTCGACGAGGCGGGCGCACTCCGCTTCGGGCTGGCCCCCGACCCGGAGCCGAGCCTCGCCCTGGACGCACCCGAGGGCAGCATGGTGGAGGTGGGCGCCGCGGGCCTGACCCTGATGGGCCAGATCGCGCGACGCATCGCGGCGACTGGCGGCGCGGCCCTGGTGATCGACTACGGACACGCCGCGAGCGGGTTCGGCGAGACGCTTCAGGCCGTGCGGGGCCACCGCTACGCCGACCCGCTCGCCGAGCCCGGCGAAGCGGACCTGACCGCCCACGTCGACTTCGCCGGGCTCGCGCGCGCGGCGCGGGCGGCGGGCGGCGAAGCGCACGGGCCCGTCGAGCAGGGCGCCTTCCTGCTCGACCTCGGCATCGCGGCCCGCGCGGCCCGGCTCGCGGAGCGGCGTCCCGATCAGGCTGAGGCGATAGGCGCGGCGCTCCGGCGTTTAACGGAGGCCGGCACGTCCGACGCGCCCGGCATGGGCCGCCTGTTCAGGGTCCTGGCCGTGACGGGGCCCAGGTCGCCACCCCCTCCCGGGTTCAGCGAGGGGGCGGACCCGTGACGTCTCAGATCGAGCCGCCCTCGACCATGTAGTTGTTGGCCGTGCACATGGCCGCGTCGTCGGAGGCGAGGAACAGCACCATGCGGGCCAGGTAGACGGGCTCGATCAGGTCGGGCAGGCACTGGCGCCGGAGGTGCGCCGCGAGCTTGTCGGGCGTGGCCCAGAGCTCCTTCTGCCGCTCGGTCATGATCCAGCCGGGCACCACGGTGTTGACGCGGATGCGGTGAGGCCCGAGGTCGCGCGCGAAGGAGCGCGTCATGCCGTGCACGGCCGATTTGGCGGTGGTGTAGACCGGCATGCCGCCCGAGGCCTCCCACCAGGAGTTCGAGCCGAAGTTGACGATCGAGCCCTTGCCGGCCGCGATCATGCCGGGCGCAACCGCCTGGGTGGCGAAGAACATGTGGCGCAGGTTGGTGGCGAGGCGTTCGTCGTAATACTCGGGCGTCACGTCCTCCCAGCCGTGGCGGTCGTCGCGCGCCGCGTTGTTGACCAGCACGCCCGCGGGCCCCACCGCCGCCTCCAGGGCCTTGAACGCCGCCCGGAGCGCGGGGATGTCGCGCAGGTCGCAGGGCTCGAAGCGGACCGTGGCGCCGCCCGCGGCGACCTCGTCGGCCAGCGCCCGGCCGCGCCCCTCGTCGATGTCGACGAAGCCCACGCGCGCACCCTGGGCCGCGAAGGCCCGCACGGTTTCGGCGCCGATGCCCGACGCGCCGCCGGTCACGAACACGCTCGCGCCCTTCAGGCTGGGATAGGTGGCATAGGTCAAGGCGCTGCTCCGTTCGGGCGTGAAGGGGCGCGGAGCCCCCGTGCGGCCCGCGTCCCGATCCGCTCTATATGGGCGCCGAACCCGCCCGACCACGGATGACCCATGCGCCCGCCCGTCCTGACCGCCGCAGCCCTCGACCTCCCCGGCATCCGGCACGCCTTTTTCACGCGGGAGGGCGGGGTCTCGACGGGGATCTACGCGAGCCTCAACGGCGGCGTGGGCTCGCGCGACGACGCGGGCGCCGTGGCCGAGAACCGGGGCCGCATGGCGTCCGTGCTGGGCGTGGCGCCGGACCGGCTCTGCGTGCCCTTCCAGGTCCATTCGGCCGAGGCGATGGTGATCGAGCGTCCCTTCGCTCCCGACGCGCGCCCGCGCCTCGACGGCCTCGCGACGCGGGTGCCGGGCTTGGCGCTCGGCGTCACGGGGGCGGATTGCGGGATCGTGCTGCTGGCCGACCCGGGCGCCAAGGTGGTGGGGGCCGTCCACGCGGGCTGGAAGGGCGCGCTCGGGGGCGTGCTGGAAGCGACGGTCGCGGCCATGGTGGCGGCGGGCGCGAGCGCCCCCGCGATCCGCGCCGTGCTGGGCCCCACCATCGCGCAGGCCTCCTACGAGGTGGGCCCCGAGTTCGTGGAACGGTTCGGGGCCGCCGGAGCGGACCCCGCGCGTTTTTTCCGCCCCGCGGCGCGCGAGACGCACGCGCTGTTCGATCTGCCCGGCTTCATCGGCCACCGCCTGCGAGCCGCGGGCGTGGGGTTTTTCGAGAGCCTCGATCTCGACACCTACGCGGACGAGGCTCGCTTCTTCAGTTATCGCCGCGCGACGCATCGGAGCGAGGGGGATTATGGGCGGCTGGTGGCGGCGATCGCGCTTGGGTGAAAGGTACTATGGACTCAACTGTAGGTTCTATTTGTATCTGCAGAAACGGTCCGTAAAAGGGTGGAAAGTCGAAGTTGGCTGCCTTCCCAGAACCGGATCTTCGGTTCAGCGCCCATCTCGCCCCCTCAAACAGCGGACAAGCTTGCTTTGTAGCGAATATGCCCGGACCGGAAAGCCGCCCCTGGCCGATAATCTAGTCGGAGGTTGTAGGCTCTAGCGCCTCAAGCACGCGACGCTCTCGAACAAGGCGTCCATTGCGCGTGGTTCGTACGACTTTCACCTGTGCCCGAACAGGTTGGAGGAGCAGGCGCTCCTTGAAGGCTACGTCCGACGTGTACTTGATAGCCAGATCTTCGGAAATCGTGCCTTCGATGGTTCCCGAGTCCTCACCCGGCAACCGGAGTTCAAATTTTCGGGCTTCGGGCAGCACTCCGAGCAACACGCCGTCCACCGGACCGATCTCTTCCGTGATGTCGAGTTCACTCAATCGACGCGAGAGCCGACCGACATCGTCGATCGAAAGCGCCAGCCGACTATCGTCACCGACAATGCGCGTACTTGCGCCCGCCTCATAAAGAACCTTAGCGAACTTTTCGACGGCAGTCACAAGCCGAGGAGGTGTGCGCTCCAGAGCCGACTCGAACTCGGCGTCGCCACCGTTGCTCAGCGTCGAAATGAGCTCTGTCGTTTTTTCTACGGCGTCCTTGAGCTGCGTTGGTAGCATCTCGTGCTGCTGAGGGGGTAGCTCCTCAAGGATAAAACCCATGGAGCCGTGGACGAGGTCTCTAATGAAGAGACGCGATTGATCGCGCCCCGGCAACGGCCCGGTCTGCGGCAGCTCTTCAGCGATCCGCGATGCGAGAGAGAGCGACACGACCTTCTGGTAACTTTCAAGCGCGTCCGTCGTGAAGTCGAGCCGAATGTCGGCAGAACCGATGACCGGATTGCCGTCGAACATGAGAGCGACGGTTGCATAGTTCGATTTAGATCGAGCAGTCTCTACGATCTGCTGCGTGATCTCTGCTAACCTGCTCTGCCACATGAGGCGTGCAGTTCCCCAAAGGCTATCTCCAGCCTCAGCGAGCTGCCGCTCGACATACCGCTTGTCGGCTTCCAGTGCCTCGATCGAGAGAAGCGTCGGCATTACGCCCTCCCCATGCTAGCCAGCGTAGCCTGGTCGCCAGTTGGATCGAGGGCGAGACCAGCGAAACCCTTCCAGGCAAACGTGTCGCGTTGATGCGAAAAAAGACTGTACCAATAGATAATGTTGCCGATAAGGCTCATCGGCTGCGCTTGCAGTTCTTCGAACAGCACTGCATATGTGTCCAACCTGAACCGGTTCTTATTAAGATCGCGATCAACAATTTCCGCCTGCCAGAATGGAAGACCGTTGGTTTGCCAAGCCGCAGGGTCGGTCACATACCTCGGCGGCACGTTCAGGATGCTGAAGACGTCGATGTCGCCGGGATCGCGGCTGGCCAGCGTCTCGACGTTCTCGACGAAGCTGCCATCGATGAATTGGATTCCGCCGACGTAACCCTCGCCGGCGAGCAGCGTGCGGTATGAAATCAGGTTGCGTAGAAGCTGCCGGCGATGCGTCGTCGTGCCGAACGCAGAGACTAGATCGGCCATGCTCGTCCAGTACGGCGAACGATCTGGGCTTGCCGCGTCGGTGCCGATGAAGGGAGGGAGCAGGCCGCGCATATCGAAAGGTGGCAACGGCACGGCGCAGCCCTCCTTTCAGCGCGTTTGTCCACAGCCTTTGTGCATGATCGCCGACCAGCGGTAAACAGTGACCTTCGGGCGCGTTCCTGAAGCCGCCCGCCATGGCGAGAAGGTCATGCTGGAGATTGCGGGTGAGATCGGCGTCGGGCTGCGTTGAGTGCGCCCAATGAGGACCGAGAACCCGGTCCCGTGGGATCGCGCATAACGCATTCGATGTCATTGGGGCCGTGGTGCTCAGCGTGGTTGAGCCCGCTCGCTCGCTCGTCCGCTTCCGGCCAGGACGGGTCAGAAAGCTAAATCAGAATGCCCCTAAGCAGACCTTAAAAGGTTCCTGGTTGGGTCGGTTTCAAACAAAACCGCCGAAACACGCTTTCCGCGCCGCCCACAACCCCCGCATATGCGCAACAGTCTCTAGCCGACCGGCACGCCCGCAAGCTCCCGCCCATCGTGGCCGGTCACGCGCACGTCGACCAGTTCTCCCGCCGAAGGCGCGCCCTCGACCCGAACCGGCGTGAAGTCCTCCGCCCGGCCTCGGCCGCCGCGCTCCATCAGCAGCTGCCGCGTCCGGCCGACCTGGGCGGACAGGTGGCGGCGCAGCGCCGCCTCTCCCGCCTCCCGCAACCGGGCCGCGCGGGCCCGGGCGACGTCGCCCGGCACGGGCGGCATCCGGGCCGCGGGCGTGCCGGGGCGCGGCGAATAGGGGAACACGTGCAGGTGGGTGAGCCCGCACTCCTCCACCAAGGCCAGCGTGGCGGCGGCGTCCGCCTCCGTTTCGGTCGGGAAGCCCGCGATGAGGTCGGCGCCGAATACGACCTCGGGCCTGAGCGCGCGGACCGCGCGGCAGAACGCCAAAGCGTCGGCGCGACCGTGCCGCCGCTTCATGCGCTTGAGGATCAGGTCCGCGCCCGATTGCAGCGACAGGTGGAAATGCGGCATCAGCCGCGGCTCGGTGGCGATCGCCTCCAGGAGGTCGGGGTCGGCCTCCACGCAATCGAGCGAGGACAACCGGAGCCGGGCGAGGCCGGGCACGGCCCCGAGCAGCGTCCGTACCAGGCGGCCCAGCGTCGGGCGGCCGGCCAGGTCGGCGCCGTAGGAGGTGAGGTCGACGCCCGTCAATACCACCTCGCGCCCGCCCGCTTCCACCAGGGCCCGCGCCCGCCCGATCACGGTCTCGACCGCGACCGAGCGCGACTCGCCCCGGCCGAACGGGATGACGCAGAAAGTGCAGCGGTGGTCGCAGCCGTTCTGCACGGCCAGGAAGCCGCGTGTGTGGCTCGGGCCCGGCGGGGGCATCCACGGGGCCCCGGACGACGCGAAACCCGCCCAGGCGGCGGGATCGGTCTTGGTGCGGTTGGGGACCACGTGGTCCACCTCAGGCATATCCCTGAGCGCGGCGTCGACCTCGGCCGCGCAACCCGTGATTGCCACCGGGCGGCCGGGGTCCTCGCGCTTCAAGCGACGGACCGCCTGCCGGGCCTGGCGCACCGCCTCGCCCGTCACCGCGCAGGTGTTGACCACCGCGAGCCCCTTCGGCCCACCCCCGGCGAGCTGCCGGATCGCTTCCGACTCCCCGAGGTTCAGCCGGCAGCCGAACGTCACGACCTCGACCGGGCCCGCCACGCTCAAGCGACTTCGCTGAGAGCTACCGTACCCTCGCCTTCCAGCTCCACCGGGCCGGTCATCAGCACGTGGTCGTCGGCCTCGCGCCAGTGGATCGCGAGCGTGCCGCCCGGCAGGTCGATCGCGGTGCGCCGGTCCGCGCGGCCCGTACGAACGGCCGCGACCGCGGTCGCGCAGGCCGCCGAGCCGCAGGCGCGCGTCAGCCCCGCGCCGCGCTCCCACACGTCGAGCCGGATGCGGTCGCGGGCGACCACGCGCGCGAAGGAGATGTTGGCGCGCTCGGGAAAGAGCGGGTGGCGTTCCAGGGTGGGGCCGAGGGTGGCCAGGTCGGGCCCGGTGCCCTCCGGAGGAAGGAAGAACACGGCGTGGGGGTTGCCCATGCTCAGCAGCGAGGCGGGGCCGACGGACGCGTCGGTCGCGGGATCGAGCGTCACCGCCCGCGTGTTCTCCACCGCGTCGCGCAGGGGGATGTCGCGCCAGCCGAACCGGGGCGCCCCCATGTCGACCGTGAACGTCCAGGCGTCGTCGCGCCGGCAGGCGAGCACGCCCGCCTCCGTTTCCACCGCGACCTCCCGCCGGTCCGTGCCGCGCAGCAGCGCCCAGGCCACGCAACGGGTGCCGTTGCCGCAGGCGCCCGCGCGCGAGCCGTCGGCATTAAAAATGTCTACGAGGGCGTCGGTGCCCGCCGTGCGGGGCGGATGCAGCACCATGAGCTGGTCGAAGGCGCGGCCGGGCTCGCGCCCGATCCGCACCGCCGCGGCGCCGTCGATCACGCCGCCCGCCCGCAGGTCGGCCACCAGGATGCGGTTGCCGATGCCGTTCATGCGCAGAACCGGCGCGGGTGAGGATCGAGTCATGATTTTCCGCATATAACCAGCCTGCCCCTCGCGCGCCAGCCGCCGTCCGCGCCCTGGCTGGCGAGCCGCACGCGACCCGTTTATAAGGGCCGCGCGCCGCTCGATCGACAGGGGCGAGTGGACGGGTGAGCCGCGCCGACGGAACCGCGCGGTGTGTCTGGGGAGCAGGGAATGGATCGACGCGCGGCGGCCCGTCACGGAGGGAAGCTCGGCCTGGGCCTGCTCGGGGCGCTGGCGCTCTCGGGCTGCGGCGGCACGACCGGGTTCGGGCCACCCGGCGAAAGCGTGGGCACGACGCTCGGCAATCTCGTGGCCTTCAACAAGCTCAAGGTCGCGGCCCTTTCGAAACCCAAGCCCGAGGAGGAGCAGATCGAGTGCCCCCCCATCGAGGTGCTCGACGGCACGGCTTCGGCGCGGACCTACGCCTCGGCCGACCAGTCGAACGGCAACGTGAAATACCAGTTCTCCATGGGAGAAACGGTGCGCGAATGCTCCAGGGCGGGCGACCAGCTCGTGCTGAAGGTGGGCGTGGAAGGCCGGGCGCTGATCGGCCCGGTGGGGGCACCCGGCAGCTTCACGGCCCCCGTGCGGATCGCGGTCCGCAACGACAACGACCGCAAGGTCGTCATCTCGAAATTCTACAGCGTGCCCGTCACGATCCAGCCGGGTGACAGCCAGACCGACTTCTCGGTCGTGTCCGACCCGATCGACGTCCCCTTCACGAAGGCGCACGCCGACGACGACTACACGATCCTCGTGGGCTTCGACGCCCAGGGTCATCCGGCGGCCCAGGCGGGTCCGCGCAAAGGGCATCGTAAACCAGGGCGAGAAACCCCTGTTGACGCTCCCGCAACGAACGGGTGACAGTATGTCACTTTCGACGCGGCCTTCCGGAACCATCCGGAGCCCTTAAGTCTTCTTTAACCGACTTTTGGACCGAGGATGACGGGAATGAGCGGGGATCAGTTCAAGCGCCGGGCCCGGGCCGTGGCGATCAGCGTCAGCATCGAGGAAGCACGCCGTCGTGTCGCGGAGCGTGTGCTGATGGCGGCCGCCGTGGGCGCGGCCGTGTTGCAAGGTACTTGGCTGGTTCACCTCGCCTTGCGCGCCGCCAACCCCTGATCGTCCGCGACGGTCGAGCGCAACGTCTCGGCCGGGCTTTCGAGATTCTCGTGTGATCGTGTGATGGGCTAAGCCGCCGTGGCGCAGGTCGCGGCGGCTTCGTTCGTCAGCGCCATACCGTTTCTCTCCTTATTGGAGGGAAGAGGTGGCCCGTCCGTGCTCATCCGAGCGACATGGTGAGGGGCGGCTCGACATCCGCGGGCAGCGGCGAGGAATAGCCCCGTGGGCCGACCTGCCGGGCGAGGTCGGTTTTGGCCTCGGTGAGCAAGGCGGGGTCCCGGATCAGCGCCGCGCCGGTCGCCGCCATGGCCTTGGCGACCTGTACCAGGGCCTTGTGGGCCGCGGGCGACCGACCCTGTGCCACAACCTGCCAGGTGTGGAATGGCGTGCCGATGGCGACGCTCGGGGCATGGGCCTGCACGGTCGGCAACACCCAGCTGACATCGCCGACGTCGGTCGAGCCGACGGCGGGATCGCGTTTGGCATCGAACGGCATCAGAAAGTCGGCCAGGGGCGCGTCGGTCACGGGAAGGCCGATCGTCCTGTAGATCGCGGCGATGTCGCCCTCGGTCAGCGTCGCGCGGATGGCTTGCGCGAAGGCGCGGTCCGCCTCGTCGAACGGCGGCGGGCCGAGCTCCTCCATGGCGGCGTGCAGCGCGCGCTCCAGCGGCGCGTTGCCCACGAGGTTCGACACCGCGCTGACGATGCGCGTCTCGACCTCCGTCTCGGTCATCAGGGCGGCGCCGCGCGCGATGGCCTTCACCCGCTCGACGAGGTCGAGCATGCCGGGCAGGTCGCGGGCGCGGATCGAGTATCGCACGCGCGCCCGGGCCTGCACCACGTTGGGCGCGATGCCGCCCGCGTCGAGGTAGGCGTAATGCACGCGCGCGTCGCTCGGCATGTGCTCGCGCATGTAGTTGACGCCGACGTTCATCAGTTCAACCGCGTCGAGCGCCGAGCGGCCGAGGTTGGGAGCCGCCGCGGCGTGCGAAGCACGGCCCGTGAAGGCGAAGTCGACGCGCGTGTTGGCGAGGGCCACGGCGGGCGCCACCTCCCAGAAGCTGGACGGGTGCCAGGTGATGGCGGCATCGGCGTCCGCGAAGGCGCCGGCCCGGACCATGAAGGCCTTGGCGGCCCCGCCCTCCTCGGCGGGGCAGCCGTAGTAGCGCACGCGGCCCGGCGTGCCCGTCGACTCCAGCCAGTCCTTCAGGGCCGTGGCGGCGAGCAGCGCCGCCGAGCCGAGGAGGTTGTGGCCGCAGCCGTGGCCGGGACCGCCCTCCCGGATCGGCCGGGGCTCGGCGACGCCGGCCTCCTGGCTGAGGCCGGGCAGGGCATCATATTCGCCCAGGAAGGCGATCACCGGCCCGCCCGCGCCGGCCTCGCCCATCACGGCGGTGGGAATGCCCGCGAGAGCCTCCGAAACGCGGAAGCCCTGGTGGCGCAACTCGCTCACGTGTTCGGCGCAGGAGCCGTGCTCGGTGTAGCAAACCTCCGGCATGGCCCAGACACGGTCGGACAGCGCGATCATGCGCTCGCTGTGGAGGTCGACGTGACGCCAAAGGTCGTTGCGATTGTCCATGCTCGCTTTCCGAGAGGCGCCCGTCGGGAGGTCGTGGCGACGTGTCCGGCGGACCCTATGCAGGATGAGGGCCGCCGCGGCCGGTCGACTGCGCCCGCCCGGCAGGCGAGGGCCGCGCCGCCGCGTCGGTCTGCGCCGGCCCCGCAGCCTAAACTGACCGCGAAAGGCGTTCAACGGACGTGGTGGCTTCGCTCACTCCAATGGTGGGCCATCAGGACAGGAGTGCGTCCAGGTCCGCTTCCGTCATGGCGAGGGTGGGCGCGCCGTCGGCGTCGAACAGGCTCTCGGCCAGCGCGCGCTTGCGGTCCTTCATGACCTCCATCTTCTCCTCGATGGTGCCGGAGGCGACGAGCTTGTGCACGAACACGGGCTTGTCCTGGCCGATCCGGTGCGCCCGATCGATCGCCTGCGCCTCGACGGCCGGGTTCCACCAGGGATCGTAGAGGATCACCGTGTCGGCCCCCGTGAGGTTGAGGCCCGTGCCGCCCGCCTTCAGGCTGACGAGGAAGAGCGGCACAGCCCCCTCCTGGAAGCGCTTGACCACCGCGGCGCGGTCGCGCGTCCGGCCCGTCAGCAGGCCGTAGTCGATCCGGGCCTCGTCGAGGTGCGGCCTGATCAGGTCGAGCATGGACGTGAACTGCGAGAAAAGCAGGATGCGGCGCCCCTCGGCATGGAGGTCCGTCACCATCTCCATGAGCCGGTCGAGCTTGGCCGATCCCGCGCCGGCGGAGGCGCGCGTGTCCAGCTTGAGCAGGCGCGGGTCGCAGCAGGCCTGACGCAGCTTGAGCAGCGCGTCCAGGATCACGATGCGGCTCCGCGCGAACCCCTGCCTCGCCACGGCGTCGCGCACGCGCTCGTGCATCGACAGCCTGATCGACTCGTAGATGTCGCGCTGTTTCCGGCCGAGGTCGATCCGTTCGACGACCTCGGTCTTGGGCGGCAGGTCGCGGGCGACCTCCTCCTTGGTGCGCCGGAGCATGAACGGCCTCACGCGGCGCGCGAGCAGCTTTCCGCGCGCGCTGTCGCCCGCCTCGATCGGCGTCCGCCACTGCCGCCCGAACGCCTGCCGGTCCCCCAGGAAGCCCGGCAGCACGATGGTGAACAGCGACCACAACTCGCCGAGGTGGTTCTCGACCGGCGTGCCGGTCAGGCCGAAGCGGTGCCGGGCCTCGAGGTCCGCGATCAGCTTGGTCGTGGCGGCGTTCGGGTTCTTGACCGTCTGCGCCTCGTCCAGGATCAGCAGGTGCCACGCCGTCCGCGACAGGGTCGCGTGGTCGCGGGCGATCAGGGGATAGGTGGTCAGCACGAGGTCGCTCGCGGCCACGTGGTCGAAGCGGGTCCTGCGGTCGAGCCCGTGCAGCACCAGCACGCGCAGGTCGGGGGCGAACCGCTCCGCTTCCCACAGCCAGTTCGACACCAGGCTGGTGGGCGCGATCACCAGCGCGGGCCGGTCGAGGCGGCCCGCGGCCTTCTCAAGCGCCACCAGCGCGAGAGCCTGGACGGTCTTGCCCAGGCCCATGTCGTCGGCGAGCACGCCCCCGAACCCCGCCTCGCGCAGGAAGGCGAGCCAGGACAGGCCCTCGGCCTGATAGGGCCGCAGCGTCGCCCGAAACGTGTCCGGAGCCGCGACGGCGGGGATGCCGCCCGCGGGTCCCAGCCTGCGCCCCATCTCCCGCAACCGGTCGCCGCCCTGCCAGACCAGGCTCGCGTCGGCCGCCTCCAGGGCCGACAGGCCCGCGACGTCGGGGGCGGCGAGGCGGAGACGGCCGTCGCCAACGCTTCCGCCCATCGCGAGCGCCGCGATGGCCTCCACGATCGGCAGCAGGCGCGCGGCGGGGACGCCCAGCACGCGCCCGTCGGCGAGCGGGACGTAAAGGGGTTCGTCGTCCGCCTCCTCGGCCCGGAGTGCGGCGAGGTCGAAGCCGGGCGCGCCGAGCAGGGCCACGATCGGCTCGATCAGGTCGACGCGCTCGCCGTCGATCAGCACGCCCAGGCCGAGCTCGAACCAGTCGATCCCCGACCCTTCGTGGACCTCGGCCGCGAAGGGACCGTCGGCTCGCACGAGCCGGAACGGGAAATCGTCCGCGACCTCCACCCGCCAGCCCCGGGCCGCGAGCGGCGGCAGGTCCTGGTAGAGCACGTCCAGCCAGTCCATCTCGTCGCCGTCGAGCAGCAGGTCGCGGGCGTGGTCGGCCGGCGTGCCGGGACGGAGCGTCGCGGCGGGCACGAACCCCAGGGTGCGGAGGCTCTCCGCATGGGCGCGCTCGGCCGCCGGATCGCGGCGGACTTCGATCAGCCGGCCCTCGTGCAGCCTCGCCGTCCGGGCCGCGGCCTCGCCCGCGGGCACCGTCACGGGCCCGTAGCGGAAGGACAGCCGCGCCAGGGCAACCCGTTCGGAGCCGAGGCGATACCCGCTGACGCCGCCGTGGGCAAGCCGGATCGGCGCCGCGATCGGCAGGGTCGCGACTCCCAGGCGAAGGCAGGGTTGCGGGGAGTCTTCAATCACCTCGGTCGCGGTAGGCTCGGGCGGACGGGCCGCCGCGAGCCCGGGCGCCCGACCGACGAGAGCCGCGTTGAAGGCCGCGAGTTGGCCGACGGGCACGGGCGGCGCGTCGAGCAGGGAGGCCGCGAGCGCGGGGGCGAGGCCGGTGTCGAGCGCACCGACCAGGCCGGCCGCGGGGTCGACGTAGAGCGGGGGCGTGGCGTTCAGCACGGTCACGCCATTCCCGCAGTCCAGCACCGGCCGGAGGGCAGTACCGTCACGGCTTCGCCATTCGACGGAGGCGGACCGCGCATCGCCCGCGGCCAGGGCGGGCCCGTTCACCATCAGCCAGCGGGCGCGGCCGGTCGCCAGGATGTCGGCCAGGACCGGGGCCGCGGAGGCGCGGAACAGCACGGCGCCGGACGTGGCCGCTTCGCGCTTCAGCCGGCCGAGGGCGTCGAGGATGCGGAGGTCGGAGGGGCGCAGGAACTGGGCCGCCGGGGCGCCCCACGCGCCCTCGCCCGCGTAGACCCGGCCGGCCTCCGAGAAGCGCCCGTCCTTGAGGAGGCGCGTCGACATCGGCGTCACGCCGAGCTGCGCCGTCCGCGGCTCGCGCGCCATGGGCGCGAGCACGTAAACGAGCCGGTGCGCGATCGTCTCCGGATAATCCTCGCTCGCGGTCGCCTGGACCCGGTCCAGACCGTCGAGCCATGCCGCGAGGTCGGAGGGGAACCTGGGAGGGGAAGAGCGGGCGGGAGGCGGCGCGGAGATGGGAGGCGGCGCCGGACGCGGCGCTTGCCCACCAGTCCGGTTCCCCGCCAGCCCCGTTTTTAGGCCGTGGATCAGGGCCGCCGCGACGTGTTTGCAGTTGAACCCGACCGGGCAGGAGCAATCGCCGTCGAGCCCGACCCGCCCTGCCGCGGTCCGGTGGACGTCGATGATCTGGGTGTAAGGTCGACGCTCGCTGCCTCTGACGCTCGCCGTGATGGCGCCGATGTCGGCGTGCTGGATGGTGAGGACACGACCCTGCGCCTGATAGACCCGCCCGGCTCCGAAAGCGTTCTGGCCGACCGCGGCGCGGATGTCGGCCTCCGTATAGGTCAGCCTGCCGAGTGGGTCCGCCATGAGCGTGTAACGATGCGCCCGAGCCGCCGGATGCCGACAGCTCTGCTAAGGGCAGGCCAACAAGCGGATGAGGTCGGCAGCCTAGAAGCGCCCAGCGGTCAGTTCAACCGCGCCTTCAGGGTTCCGATCTCGCGCTCCACCAGGGCCGCGGCGCCGCTTCCCTGGGGATCGGTCTTGAACAGGGCGGTGGCCATCGCGACGGCGGCGTCGGCCGCGGCGGAGCGGACATCGGCCGCGGCCTGGGTTTCGGCCAGCGCGATCTTGGTTTCCGCCTGCTTGGTGCGGCGGGTGACGAAATCGGCCATGCGGGTTTCCGCTTCCCGGGCGAGCATCTCGGCCTCGGTGCGGGCCTGGGCCACGATGGCCGCGGCTTCGGTTTCCGCCGCCGCGGCCCGGCTCTTGTAGCTCGCGAGCACGGCGGCCGCCTCGTCGCGCAGGCGCTTGGCCTCGTCCAGCTCGGCGCGGATCTTGGCCGCGCGGTCGTCCAGGGCGGCGTTCAGCCTGCGGTGCACGCCGAGGTAGCCCAGCAGAGCCACGAAGATCACGAAGCCGAGCGCGACCCAGAATTCAGCGTCCAGATGCATGGCGAGGAGCGTCCTAATGCGCGGCGGCGGCGGCCGACAGGGCGTCGGGACTGGGCGCCTTGCCGGTGAGGTGTTCGACGATGGCGGAGGCGGCATCGCGCGCGATGCCCTGAACGTTGCCCATGGCGCGCGCCTTGGTGTCGGCGATCTGCGTTTCGGCTGTGGCGAGCTTGGCGTTCAGGTCGGCTTCGAGCGCGTGACGCTTGGCTTCCGACTCGGCGTGCAACTGGTCGTGGGTCTGCTGGGCCACGGCCTGCGCGCGGCCCTTGGCGTCGGCGAGCGTCTTGGCATAGGCCTCCCCCGCCGCGTGGGCCTGGTCCTGCATGCTTCGGGCGTCGTCGAGGTCGGTCGCGATGCGGGTATGGCGCGCCTCGAGGATGGTTTCGACCCGCGGCAGGGCGATACGCGACATCAGCCAGTAGAGCGCGCCGAAGATGATCACCAGCCACACGAGCTGGGGCACGAAGTTGTGTGCGTCGAAGGGGGGGAACACACCGGTCTGATGCCCGGCTTCGGGATTGTTCACCACTGCGGAGGGAAGCGCGTCTGACGCGGCCATCGGTCACCTGAGCCGAATGAGAACGAAAACAGCGGGCCGGTCTCCTCGGCTTGGGAAGGACCGGCCCGGCACGAGGTCGCGGGCTACTTCACGAAGAGAAGAAGGATCGCAACCAGGAACGCAAAGATGCCCAAGCCCTCGGCCAGGGCCGCGCCGATGAAGGCCCGGCCGAACTGGCCGTCGGCGGCCGAGGGGTTGCGCAGCGCGCCGGTCAGGAAGTTGCCGAAGATCGCGCCCACGCCGATGGCGGCAGCGCCCATGCCGATGGCGGCCAGGCCGGCGCCGATGAACTTGGCTGCGTTCTCGTAACTCCCGGCAAGCGCCAAGGCAGTATCATGATCCATCTTAAAGCTCCGTCGAGGAAAGGTCGGGCAACGTTTGTTGTTGTGATCTTTATCAGTGGCCCGGGTGGATTGCGTCGTTGAGATAGACGCAAGTCAGGATGGCGAACACGTAGGCCTGCAGGCCCGCGACCAGCAGTTCGAACGCCGTGAGGATGATGATGCCGAGCATCGGCAGGAGCGACACGATCGCGGCCGCGCCGCCCGCGCCAAGCAGCAGCACGATGAACCCGCCGAACACTTTTAGGGTGATGTGCCCCGCCAGCATGTTGGCGAACAGGCGCACCGACAGGGACACCGGCCGCGACAGGAAGGAGATGATCTCGATCAGAACGATGAAGGGCAGGATGAAGGGAGACACACCCGACGGCGCGAACAGCCCCAGGAAGTGCGCCCCGTGCCGCACCAGGCCGAACACGATAACGATCGTCATCACCAGCGCGGCCAGCGCGAAGGTGACGACGATCTGGCTCGTCACCGTGTAGGAGAAAGGCAGCAGGCCGAGCAGGTTCGCGAACAGCACGAACATGAAGAGGCTGAACACGAAGGGGAAGAAGCGCATGCCCTCATGGCCGGCCGTGCTCCGCACGGTGTTGGCCACGAACTCGTAGGACATCTCCGCCGCAGCCTGGAGGCGGCCCGGCACGAGCGAGCGCCGCGCCGTGCCCGCGATCATCAGCAGCGACACGAGCCCCAGGATCACCACCATCAGCAGCGACGCATTGGTAAAGGACGCGTCAAGACCGAAGATGTTGAACGACAGCAGACGGCTGATGTTGAACTGCTCGATCGGGTTGATTGCGTTCTCGGGCACGCCCAAACTCCAAAATCGCCACGGTCGCCGCCGCGGCCCTGTTCATCCGCACGCTACGTCGAGGCCGCTCACTCGCCGCCGGATTTCGCCGCGAGCCGATACACGTTGTAAAAGCCGGCCGCGGTTCCGAGCGCGATGAAGATGATCAGCATACCCGGTGAGGTATGCAGCCACCGGTCGAGCTGCCAGCCGATGAAGGTTCCCACCACGATGGCGGCGACGAATTCCGATGTCACCCGAAGCCCGAGACTAAGGGCGGACCCGGTGGTCGCATCCGATCCCTCGCGCGGCCGCGCCGGCTCGCCCTTGGACCCTTTCGCCAGATCCTGGGACAGGGCCTTCAGCCTCGCCCGCATGGCGGCCTCGTCCTCGCCGGACCCCGTCACCGTTTCCCACCCCGCCGCAGGGCGTTTCCGCCAGACCGCCAACGCGTTCTCGAGACCGCCGGACGATGACCTCGCCCGCTGGCCTTCAGCGCGGCCGGACCATATTGGCGGAATTCGGGCGGGTCAAGAAAGTTACGCGGGCCGTTCCGGCGCGCCGACGGCCGGATTAGGATGAGGGTGTTGGAGGCCCGTCCCGTGCTGAACTTTTCGCGTTTCCCACGCCTGCCCGCGGCGCTGACCCTGGTCGCGCTCGTCGCGACCTCGCCCGTGCGCGCCGCCGCTCCGGCACCCTCGCCCGGCCCCAAGGTCGCGGTGGTGGCGGCGGCGCTGTGGAGCGACCAGGGCGTGTTCCTGTCGGAGGCGAGTGGGGCGGCCCGGCTGATCGCGGGCCGCTACGCGCACGGCACGCCCGCCACGGTGCTGAACAATTCCAGGCGCGCGCTGGCGGCCGGGCCGGACGGTTTGGCGACCGCCCTGCGCAAGGCCGCGCGCGGCCTCGACCCGGAGCGCGACGTCCTGTTCGTGATCCTCACCTCGCACGGCTCGCCCGAGGGCATCGCCGAGAAGGGCGGCCGGACCGAGGGCCTGCTGGCGCCCGACGCATTGGGCGCCATCCTGCGCGACAGCCCCGTCAAGCGGAAGGTGCTGGTCGTGTCGGCCTGCTTTTCCGGCATCTTCACGGTGCTCGCCGACCCCGAGACGCTGGTGATCACGGCGGCCGACGCCACCCACCCCTCGTTCGGCTGCCAGGCGGGCGCCCGCTGGACCTATTTCGGCAACGCCTTCTTCAACCAGGCGCTGCGGCAGGCGCGGAGCGGGGAGCCGCTCGCCGAGGTGTTCGCGGACGCGAGCAGGCTGGTGCGCGCGCGAGAACTGTCGGAAGGCTTCGATCCCTCCAACCCGCAGATCGCGGGCGGTGAACAGGTGCTCGCCACCCTCGACGCCGCGCGCTGAGCGCCGACGTCGCCCGCGCTTGCCAAATGGACGATTGGCTTTATAAGCCGCACCTTCGAACCGCCCGGCTCACCAGGGCTGCCGTGGCGGTTCCTTCGCTCGTCCGCAAAACGAACGATTTCCGGTGTCTCCCGCCCATCCGGGCGCGGCGGACGCCGCCACCGATGGAGAGCCAAATGCCCAAGCTGAAGACCAAGTCGGGCGCCAAGAAGCGCTTCAAGATCACCGGCACCGGAAAGGTCACCTATACGCAGGCCGGCAAGCGTCACGGCATGATCAAACGGACCAACAAGCAGATCCGCAACCACCGCGGCACGGACATCATGTTCAAGGCCGACGGCGACAATGTGATCAAGTTCTTCCTGCCCAACGGCTGACCGCGGCCGTTCCCGTTTCGATCATTCCTGAGAGTTGCTGACCCATGGCTCGTGTCAAACGCGGCGTCACCTCGCACGCCAAGCACAAGAAGACGCTGGATGCGGCGAAAGGCTTCTACGGCCGCCGCAAGAACACCATCCGCATCGCCAAGCAGGCGGTCGAGAAGTCGATGCAATACGCCTACCGCGACCGGAAGAACCGGAAGCGGTCGTTCCGGGCGCTGTGGATCCAGCGCATCAACGCGGGCGTGCGCGAGTTCGGCCTGACCTACAGCCGCTTCATCGACGGGCTCGCCAAGGCGGGGATCGAGATCGACCGCAAGGTGCTGTCCGACCTCGCCATCAACGAGCCCGAGGCCTTCAAGGCCATCGTCGAAAAGGCCAAAGGCGCGCTGCCCGCGGCCGCCTGATACGGCCCTGATCCGGACGCTCAAAATGGGCGTCCGCCCCGACCCAACCTCCCGGCCGCTCGGGACATCCGGCCGGCCGAGCGGAGGCTTCTCTTGAGCACGGCACCGAGCGACATCGAGCGTCAGGTCCTGGACGAGATCGTGGCCGCTTCCACGGAAGCCGCGCTCGAGGCCGTGCGCGTGGCCGCGCTGGGCAAGAAGGGCTCCGTGTCGGCCCTGCTCGCGACGCTCGGCCGCCTGCAGCCCGACGAGCGCAAGACGCAGGGCGCGGTCATAAACGCCGTCAAGGACCGGGTGGGCGAGGCGCTGGCACGGCGCCGCGGCGTGCTGGCCGAGGCGGCCCTGCAGGCGCGCCTCCAGGCCGAGCGGGTGGACGTGTCCCTGCCAGTGCGCGAGGGCCCGCTCGCGAGCGGGCGGCTGCACCCGATCAGCCAGGTCACAGACGAGTTGACCGCCATCTTCGCCGACATGGGCTTCTCGATCGCCGAGGGACCCGACATCGAGACCGACTTCTACAACTTCACGGCGCTGAATTTTCCGTCCGGCCATCCGGCGCGGGAGATGCACGACACCTTCTTTTTCGCCCCCGACGCCGCGGGCGAACGGAAGCTGCTGCGCACCCACACGAGCCCCGTGCAGGTGCGCACCATGCTGGGCGGCGGGCCGCCGATCCGCGTGATCTGCCCGGGCCGCACCTACCGCTGCGACTCCGACCAGACCCACACGCCCATGTTCCACCAGGTCGAGGGCCTGGTGATCGACCGCACCGCCACGCTCGCCAACCTGAAATGGGTGCTGCAGGAGTTCTGCCGCGCCTTCTTCGAGGTGGACGACGTGCGGATGCGCTTCCGCCCCTCCTTTTTCCCCTTCACCGAGCCCTCGATGGAGGTCGACATCCAGTGCTCCCGCCAGGGCGGCGACATCCGATTCGGACAGGGGGAGGACTGGCTGGAGATCCTCGGCTGCGGCATGGTGCACCCCAACGTGCTGCGCGCCTGCAACATCGACCCGGACGTCTACCAGGGCTTCGCCTGGGGCATGGGCATCGACCGCATCGCCATGCTGAAATACGGCATG
>CAXTFJ010000073.1:0-22596 GCA_964243405.1 uncultured Lichenihabitans sp.
GCCTGGACCTGGAAATAGTCCCGGTCCGCGTAGTTGATGGGCCGGGGACTGGCAGACCGGGAATCGATGATCACGTTCCCGTGCTCGTCCAACACGAGAATGGAGCCGAGGAACTGCGCCGTCGCGGCGCGATCGAAGAGGATCAGCCGCTGCAGCGCGGGAGGCGCCGCCATGACCTCCGGCTTGGCGATGCCGTCCAGCACGCTCTGGATCGACAGGTCGTAGAGCTCGATGTTGGGGGCGTGGTCGTGGGCGAGGGCGATGGACAGGTTCGCCGCGGCGGTCGACGCCTTCTCCCGTTCCGCCACGCGCGCGGTCCACAGCAGCCAGAGAAAGGCCGCGAACACGGTCAGCAGCGTTACGCCGAGAACGATGCCGAGCCACCGGACGGGCCAGCGTGCCACGAGGCTTTTGAAGCGCCAGACCTTCGGTATCCGCTCCTTTCGGGGAGGAGCCTCATCCCGCGTCGCGGGACGCCCCGCGCTCCCCGTTCGGACCAAGCCGACGGGTTTCGAGGAGAGCTGGTCGTCCGTAGGTGTCAAAAGCACACCGCCTGTGGTGCCGACGCGCAAGTCGCGGCGTTCTCAGACGGCAACATCAATCCAAATTGATGAAAAGTCCGGTAATCCGAAACCATGGCGTTCGCCGTTCGCGCTTTGCCGCTGACGAACCTCGAGCAGAGGTGGTTTGGGAGAAGCGGTCGATAAGCCCGCCCAAGTCGCGACAGATCTTGGATGTCTTTGGACGACGTCCTTGGCGCGGGTGGGCGTAAGACTTGGGACGGTCAAGCCCGCCCGGGGCGGGCTGGTTCGACCAGGACGACGGTCAATCCGGAGAGGGTCATCATGAGTGAGACGATCGGCTTTATCGGACTGGGTGCCCTCGGCACGCCGATCGCCGGCAATCTGCTGGATGCCGGTTACAGCCTCCGCGTCCATAACCGGACGGCCGCCAAGACAGACCCGTTGGTGGCGCGCGGCGCCCTGCGCGCGGACCGGCCTGCCGACGCGGCGGCGTCGGGCGGGGTCGTCGTGACGCTCCTGTGGGACGACGCTTCGGTGGAGGCCGTCGTCTGCAGTGCGGACTTCCTCGACCGGTTGGGCGAGGGCGGCCTCCATGTCTCGATGAGCACCGTATCACCGGCGGGCTCCCGGGCGCTCGCGGCGCTCCACGCCCGGCACGGCTCCCACTTCGTCGAGGCCCCGATCTTCGGCCGGCCCGAGGCCGCCGCCGCCCGCAAGCTCTGGATTCCGATCGCGGGTCCGAAGGCTGCCAAGGACCGCATCCGGCCGCTGCTGGACGCCATGGGCGCGCAGGGCGTGTTCGATTTCGGCGAGGAGATCGGGGCGGCCACCACCGTCAAGCTCGCGGGCAATTTCCTGATCATCTCCGCCGCGGCATCGCTCGCGGAGGCGCTGTCGCTGGCGGAAAGCACTGGCGTCGACCCCCGGGCCGTGGTCGACATGCTGACCGCCACGCTGTTTCCGGCACCCATCTACCAGAGCTACGGGCGGAGGATCGCGGAGGGGACGGCAACGATCAATGCGAGCCCGATCCCAGCCAAGGACCTCGGCCTGTTCAGGCGGTCGGCCGCGGCCGCGGGTTCTCCGACCCGGATCACCGACCTGCTGCTCGCCCTCAGAACCGGCTGAGGCCGATGCCGCGCCCCGACGTCGAAGCCGAACGAACGGCTGCCTCCGTTTCCCGCGCGAGCCATGGATCGTGGCGCTCGACCGACGGTCCGCCGCTTCCCGGGATTGATCTTCAGCGGCTCCAGTCGACGGTCGGTGGGCTTCGGCGCTGCCGGTTCACTCGCCTTTCCGCACTCCGGGTCGGAGATGGTCGGCTTCCCGCATGAAGGCATCGACGGTCGCATTGAAGTCGTCCGCGTTCGCGCTCTGCACGAAATGGTTCGGCGAGCGGACGATCACGTGGCGGCCCCCGGTCAGCTTGGCCGCGATCTCGCCGACGGCATCGTAGAGTGGGCTCCAGCCGCCGCTGACGACGAGCACGGGCACGCTCGCCTCCGCGATCACCGCGGCGGCCCGGTGCAGGGTCTCGGGCGAGGCCATGCGCGCCTGCAGGAGTGCGCAGCCCATCCGTGTCGCCCGCTCGGGATCGGCTTCGAGCGCCGCCGCGGCTTCGTTCGGCGCGACGGGGTCGCCCGTCGCGGTCCCGAGGGCGCGAGCGAAGCCCAAGGCATAGTCACCTGGCGACTGCGCTCCCATGAGCAGCCCTATGAATTTCGCCCCGGCGTCCCGGGTGGCCGGATCGGCGTTGGCCTGCGGGCCAGCCATGAGCAGCGAATGCAGGGCGGGTTCGATCAGCACGAGCGAACGGACCGTATCGGGCCGGCGCGCCGCGGCCAGCAGCGCCTCGGCGCCGCCCCACGAATGGCCGATCAGGTGGGCGCCTTCGCCGAGGAGATCGGCGATCCAGGGCGCATCGGCCTCCATGTCGTCGACGCCGCGGGACGGGCTGCGGCCGAAGCCGGGTCGGTCGACCACCGCCAGTCGCCACCCGCGATCCGCCAGGGCCTCCTGTCGGGCGAAGGTGCTCGGACCACCGCCCAAGCCGCCCTGCACGCCCCCGTGCACGATCAGCACCGTCGGACCCGCCTCGCCCCAGGTCGTGACGTGGATGGGCAGCCTGGCCGCTTCTGCTTCGGGCATGCGCGTCACGGGCTGGCACTGGGCGATCAAAGCCGATCGGTGCTTGGCGAGTTCGGAGTCGGGCATGGACTATCCTTTTCCGGGCCTGAGGTTGCCTGCCGGACCTCGGCGCGCAGCCTCTTTGCTCCGGCCCGCGCCTTGCGGCACCACCCCCGCGCGCCCAACCCCGAGGTGGCGATCCCCGGTCCCCTGCGGTGCGCCGGTTGATGAAGCGGCCGCGCCGCTTCGGCGGTGCAGGCCCTCCCTGGGCGTTGTTTCCCTGGACTTAGGCTGTCCGTGACAACGCGAGGCGGCTTCTTTCGTTCGGAGGTGGCGAGGGCGATGCCTCCGCTGGCCCGCCGCGTCTTCGGCGCCGTCCGCCTTGCACCGGGTCCGCAATCGGCTACGAGTGCCCGTCGGAGTCGGGAGGCGTTGCGCCATGGTGAAGGTCCTGCTGTCGGCGATCCTGCTCTGCTGCGCGACTGTTCCCTGCCGTGCCGCCCAGCCCTTCACCTGCAGCGCGAACGGCGACACGTGGTCCGTCGAAGGGGCGCCCACGCACAAGGTCGCCTGCTCGCTCCGCTGCATCCTGCGTGACGGCGCGGGCGGGCAGGACATCGTCTCGTGCGCCCCCACGGTGTCGTCGGGCGCGCGCGGCACGCCGGTGTGCGAAGGGTTCCTGCTCGGCAAGCACTGGACGTCCGCCATCTTGGCGGCGGACGAGTGCGCGGCGGTCGAGTAGCGCAGGGCCTCAGTCGTAGACCAGCGGCAGCAGTTTCGCGGTCTGCACGAAGCTCGGGTCGTGCAGGGGCACGAGGTCGCCCCCGCGCTCCCGCGCCAGGGCGTTCAGGCGACGGATGCTCGCGAGCGACGCGTCGTCGTCCAGGCTGGAGCCCAGCACCTCCCGCTCGAAGTTCTCGACGAGGTCGGCCACGTCGCCGGTCAGGATCTTGACCGCGCCGCTCGGCAGGGTGACGGCCGCCGACTGGTGGCCGGGCCGGTGCCCCCCCGTCAGCACGAGGTCGAGGCCCGGCATGAGCTGGTGATCGCCGTCGACGATCGACCAGCGGAGCCCGGGCGCCTCCAGCACCGCGCGGGCGGGAAAATCCCGCTCGGCCTCGGAGAAGGCGGCCTCGTATTCGCGCCGCTGGATCGTCACGACCGCGTTCGGGAAGTCGCGCAGGTGGCCGATGTGGTCGCCGTGGGCGTGGCTGAGCACGATGTGGATCACGTCGGCGGGCGCGATGCCGATCGACGCCAGCTGCGGCAGCAGCTCGTGCTCGGGCAGCACGAGCGGCGGCGCCGGGAACTTGGCGTTGACGAAGCGGCGGCGGCTTTCGGCGGGATCCGCCAGCGGCGCGCTGTCGAAACCGGTGTCGAACAGCACCGGCCCGCGCCTGGTCCGCAGCAGGTAGCAGCAGATCGGCACGGCCAGCACCAGGGCGGGATTGGCGCCGCGCAGGCAGGCCGACTTGCGGATGGTCTCGTAGCCGCACAGGATGATGGTGAGGGACTCGACGGCGGTCGGGGCTGGGCCTGTCATCCCGGCATCCGTTCCTGGGCGCCCACGGCCGCGAGGCCCGCGCGGGCGATCGCGATGTCCTCCGCGTCGGGCGACGACCCCACGCCGATGCCGCCCACGCAAACCCCGTCGATGACGATGGGCAGGCCGCCCGCCATGTTGGTCAGCCGTCCCCCCGACGCCCAGGCGAGCGAGGGCGCCATGGCGGCGTCGATCTCCGTCGTGGGCCGCCGGTGCGAGGCGGCGCTGACCGCCTTGGTGGTGGCGGTGTGCATGGACAGGAGCTTGGCGCCGTCCATGCGGACGCAGGCCAGCACGTTGCCGCCCTCGTCGACCACCACGATGTCGACCGGCTCGTCAATCTCCTCCGCCTTGGCGACCGCGGCCGCCAGCACCGCCAGCGCGCCCCGGTGGGTGAGCCGGAGGCTCGGTGCCGTGAAGTCCATCACAGGAACTCGGGATCGAAGATGGTGTCGTAGGGCAGGTCCTGGGCGATCAGGCCCGAGATCTTGATGATGCTCTGCGTCTTGTCCCAGGCTTCGGGCGGCATGGAGCCGTCGCGCTGCCACATGTCGTTGGCGCGCGCGCGGGTCAGGATGGCGTCGAGGTCGTCCTTGGGCAGGGTCGGGAACTCCTCGGCCGCGATGGCGCGCATCTCGGCCTCGTCGCTGAAGACGAGGTCCAGCGACTTCTTGGTCGCCGCCACCGCGGCCTTGGCGAGCGAGGGGTCGGACTTGATCAGCGCCAGGGGCAGGTTGAGGGTCGTCCAGGAGAACAGGCCCAGCTCCTTCGGCATGCTGGCGAAGGGCTGCTGCCAGAGCCCGGCCTTCACGCCCTGCGCGATGAACGGCTCGTAGACCATCGCCATGTCGGCCGCGCCGTTGCTCATGGCCGCGACGCGGCCCGCGTCGGTGGCGATTTCCAGCATCACCACGTCGGAGCGCGGGTCCAGCCCGTCGCGCTTGAGCAGGTAGAGCAGGATCGAGTTGTCCGTCGATCCGCGGGTGCCCACCGCGACCCGCTTGCCCTTGATGTTCTGCGCGAAGCTCGCCGCGGGGTCGGTGACGACGCCCGTGCGGGCCACCACGAAGGAGTTGGCGCGGTTTGACAGGGCCACCACGCCGCGGACCGGCGCCCCGCCCTTGAGCGTCGCGAAGGCGATGTGCTCCGGCCCGCCGATGTAGGCATCCGCGTTGCCCGACTGCACGGCCGCCATGGCCTTGCCGCCGCCCTCGGTGGTGACGAGCTGCACGTCGAGGCCCGCGTCCCGGTAGTAGCCCTTGCGGATGCCCACGTAGAAGGGCAGCGAGTCGGCCGAGTGGCCTGGCTCGGTCACCACGAACTTGCGGGTCTGGGCCGAGGCGCGGCCCGTCAGGCCCGCGAGCGCGAAGCCTGTGGTTCCGGCGAGGAGGTGGCGGCGGTTCAGTCCGGTCATGGCAAACCTCTTGGGTGATCGAAAAAGCGTCAGGGCGCCCGCGTACCCCGCCCCCGGGTGAAGGTGCGCTCCAGCCAGAACACGGCGCCGTAGAGCGCGGTGGCGAGCAGCGCGAGGATGATGATGCCGATCCAGATCAGCGCCATGTCGTAGGTCGCGCCCGCGTACATGATGATCTTGCCCAGCCCGTACTGCGACGAGATGAACTCGCCCGCGATGGCACCCGCGAGCGCCAGGCCGATGTTGATGTGCAGCGACGAGGTGATCCAGGGCAGCGCCGAGGGCACCACGATCTTGAAGAAGACGTCGCGCCGCGTGCCGCCGAGCGACAGCGTCAGCTTGACGAGGTCCTCGTCCACCGCCTTCACCCCCGCGTAGGCCGCCAGCGCGGTGATGACGGCGGTGAACGCCACCGCGAGCGCGATCTTCGAGGACAGGCCGATGCCGAACACCAGGATGATGAGCGGCCCGAGCGCGATCTTCGGGATGGCGTTGAAGACCACGATATAGGGCTGCGCGACCGCGGCCGCGTTGACGGACCACCACAGGCTCAACCCCAGCGCGGCCCCGAGCAGCGAACCCAGCACGAAGCCCGCGACCGTCGCCTCGAAGGTGAACCAGGTATCCTGGAACACGGTGCCCTGCTCGAACAGCGCGACCGCGGCCACCGCGATGCGGACGGGGGACGACCAGAAGAAGGCGTTGATCAGGCCCAGGCGGACGGACATCTCCCAACCGCCGACGAAGGCCACGAAGATGACGGCCTGGACCGCCCACACCGTGGCGGGTCGCCAGACGCGCTGCCCGGCGATCACCACGCCTGTCCGCCGCGCCGCGGGGATCGTCGGTCGCGACGGGGCCGCTCGGCCGGTCGCGACCCCGTCGAGCGCCCGTTGGCTCATGCCCCCGCGCTCCGCTTGGGTATGGAGGACATCAGGCGACCTTCCGGTCGTCGGCGTCGCCCGAGAACAGGAGGTCGAGGCAGCGCTGCTTGGCCCGGATGAAGGCGGGCGCCGTCATTACGTCGCGGGTGCGCGGGCGGGGGAGGTCGACTTCGAAACGGTCCGCGATGCGGCCCGGCCGCGGCGACAGCACGCAGATCTCGTCGGACAGGAACACCGCCTCGTCCACGTCGTGGGTGACAAAGAGGACGGTCCGGTCGAAATCCTTCCACAGCGTGAGAAGCCACTGCTGCATGCGGAAGCGCGTCTGCGCGTCGAGCGCCGCGAAGGGCTCGTCGAGCAGGATCACGTCGTTGTCGCACAGGAGCGTCCGCAGCAGGGCCGCGCGCTGCCGCATGCCGCCCGACAGGCTGTCGGGGTAATGGGCCTTGAAGGCGCCCAGGCCGTAGCGCTCCATCAGCGGCTCGGCGGCCCGTCGTGCCGTTTTCCGGTCGACGCCCTGGATTTCCAGGCCGAAGACGACGTTGTCGAGCACCGTCCGCCACGGCAGCAGCAGGTCCTTCTGCAGCATGTAGGAGACGAGCCCGGCCCGGCCGGTGATGTCGCGCCCGTCGAGCAGCACGCGGCCTTCGGTGGGCGTGAGCAGGCCCGCCACGATGTTGAACAGCGTGGACTTCCCGCAGCCCGACTGCCCCAGCAGGCTGACGAGGCGGCCCGGCGCCACGTCGAGCGATACGTCGGCTACGGCCAGGACCGAGGCGTCGCCCGCCGAGGCGAAGCGGTGCGTCAGCGCGTCCAGCCTCAGCTTGGCGCCCACAGTCGGCGCGGCGTCCTGCATCGTCATGCGCGCTCCCGCCTTCCGGTGGTCCGTCACACCCGACGAAGATCGAATGTCATATCAACCCAGGCAAGCCGTGTGCCATGTCGGGATCTCGTGTCCTGCAGCTCCGCCGGTGCCGGCTCGGATCCCGGGCCGACTCTGCACCTCGATGGTCAAAGCGAGCGACGCTCGCAGGCGAATGGCGCCTTCAATCCCCATTTCGAAGCGGCCGATGTCCACCGGCCGGAATGGGCGAGGCCTGTCCGACCGTGGCGGTCCGATCCGCTAGGCGGCCCGCTGGCTCACGCGCTCCGAGTGCGACGGCTCCCCCGCTTCGGCGGGCTCCAGGGCGACGGCGTCGATCTCGAACAGCCAGCGCGGGTCGGCCAGGGCGAAGACGTAGACGAGGGTCGAGGCCGGACGGTGGTCGCCCAGGAAGTCGGTGCGGATCCGGTTGAACCTCGCCTGCAGTTCGGGCGTCATGACCGCCGTCCGGCTGAGGTAGAGCCCTGTCCTGACGAGGTGCGACGGCGTGAGGCCCGCCGACCGAAGGACGGCGCCGACGTTGGCGAAGGCCAGGGCCGCCTGTTCGAGCAGGCCTTCGGCCACGCGCCCGGCGGCGTCGACGCCCACTTGGCCGGAGATGTAGAGCCACCGCTGCGCCGCCGTCGTCTCCAACCCCCAGCTCAGCGGCCCGACCGGCGGAAGCACGTCGGCAGGGTTGTGGGGCTTGAACATGATCATATTCCAGGATGCACCTGTCCGGCGCTCTTTACCGGGTTGTTCCATTGTCATATCAATTCGTCAATGGATGAACCGACCCGCAAACTCGATCCCGGTCCCGTGCCGCTCTGGTCCCAGATCGCGGATCACCTGCGCGACGCGGTGCGCAGCGGCGAAGCCCGTCCCGGCGACAAGCTGCCTTCCGAAGCCGAGATCAACACCCTCTACGGCGTCAGCCGCACCACGGCGCGTTCGGCCCTCGACCAGCTGGAGCGCGAAGGGCTGATCACGCGGCGGGCCGGCAAGGGGTCGATCGTCCTGCCGCCCCGCGTCGACCAGCCGCTCAAGACCTTCGCGGGTTTCGCGGACGAGATGCGGGCGCGGGGCCTGACGCCGAGCTACGACACGCGCGCCGTGACGGCCCGGCCCGCCACGTCGGACGCGGCCGCTGCCCTGCGGGTCCGCGCCGGCCTCTCCGTGACGGTCGTGGAGCGGCTCCTCTACGCCGACGGGTTCCCGATGGCGACGAGCCAGTCCTGGCTCTCGCCGGACGTCCTCAGGGGGCGGGCGCCCACCGTCGAGGAGATGAACGCCGGCTCGCTCTACGCCTGGGTCGAGGCCCGGTGCGGCGTCCGCATCGCGGGCGGGGAGGAGCACGTCCACGCCGCCAACAGCGACGAGGTCACGGCCCGCAGCCTCGACGTCCCGACCGGGACCGCGACCCTGGTGGCCCACCGCCTTGCGCGGTCGGCCTCGGGCGACCCGGTCGAGTTCGTGGTCCTGCACTACAGGGCCGACCGCTACCGCTTCGGCGTCGAGTGGCGCAGGCCGGGATGAGCGGGCCCGAGCTCGTCGTCTTCGGCTGCCTGACGCTGGACAGCATCGTGGCCGCCGACGGCACGCTCATGCCGCAGAGGTCGGGGGGCAACGCGCTCTACACCGCGCTCGGCGCACGGGTGTGGAGCGACCACGTCGGGGTCGTGTCGCATTACGGCGCGGGCTATCCGGAGGCCGCCGTCGACATGCTGCGGACCTTGGGCGTCGATACCGCGGGCGTCCGCCGCCGCGACGCGGAGCACCGCCGCGTCGTGGCGTTCGCCTACGCGCCGGACGGCAGCCGCACGCGCGCCTTTCCCCCCGAGCTGCGCGCCCGCATCCCCGAGGCCGACCGCGCGCGCTTCACCGATTCCTCGCTCCTGCCCGATGCCGACGCGAGCTGGAAGGCCTTCGCGCCCGGCCCGGCGGACGTGCCCGACGCCTGGTGGCGCACGGTGCGCGGCATCCATTGCGCCTTCATGCCGGTCCTCAGGCACCGGGAAATCGCGGCGGAGGTCAGGAAGCAGCCGGGGCCCGCGATCTGGCTGCAGGTCGACTCGCCCTGGTCCGACGCGGTCGATCCCGCGACCGATCACGTCACGCCGCTCCTGCGCGACCTCGACGCCCTGCTGCCGAGCGAAGCGGACGCGGAGGCCTTCGCGCCCGGCGTGCCGGCGGCCGACACCGCCCTGGCGCTCTGCGGGCGTGGCACCAGGTTCGTCGTTCTCAAGCTGGGCTCGGCCGGATGCCGCGTTTACGAGCCGGCCCACGGGCTGATGGCCGAGGTGCCCGTGGTGGACGTGCCCGTCGTCGACCCGACCGGAGCCGGCGACGCCTTCTGCGCTGGGTTCCTGGCCGGCATGCTGGCGTCCGGCGACCCCGTCGCGGCGGCCCGCCACGGCACGGTGTCGGCGTCCTTCGCGGTGGAGGCGAACGGCCTCGATGGCCTGCGGCGCGCCACGCGCGGCGAGGCGGCCGACCGGCTCGCCACCCTCTCATCCTGACCGCCCACCGCAACGGATCAAAATTCTCATGCCGTCAGCCCACCGCACCCTCACCATCGGTATCCTGGGCCAGAACGAGCAGCCAGCCGACGATCCGGTCGCGGCCGGAACGCTGCGAACCGCGGAGGAGGTGGGCCTGCTGGTCGCCCGGCGCGGCGGCGTGCTGGTAACGGGCGGGCTCGGCGGCGTGATGCAGGCCGCCTCCAAGGGTGCGAAGGCGGGCGGCGGCACGACGATCGGGTTCCTTCCCTCAATGGACCGCTCGACCGCCAACCCCTACGTCGACATCGTCTTCCCGACCGGGCTCGGGCGGGCCCGGAACCTGCTGACGGCACGCGGCTGCGACGCCCTGGTGATGATCGGCGGGGGCTGCGGCACGTTGAACGAGCTGACGGTCGCCTACGCGGACGGCCGGCCCGTGGTGGTGCTGCGAGGCTCAGGCGGCTGGTCCGACAGGATCGCGCCGGTGCTCTACGATGGACGCTACCTGGACGAGCGGAGGACGGTGGAAATCCTGTTCGGCGACACGCCCGCGGCCGTCGTCGACCTCGCCTTCGCGGCGGCCGAGGCGGGCGGGCAGCCCGGGCAGCACATCTGACCCACGTCCGGCGCAGGGCTCCGACTTCCGGTTGACGACGTCCAGTTCTGCCCTTCTCCCCTTGAGGGAGACGGTGGCCGAAAGCCGGATGAGGGGTTTTGTTAGCCCGGAAAGACCCCTCATCCGCCCTGTCGGGCACCTTCTCCCCGCTCACGCGGGGCGAAGGGCATCGCTCGGCACCGATCGCGTCAACCCGAGGTCGGAGCCCTGGCGTCCGGCGCGCGGTCTGGAAGATCGCGACAAGCAGGCCCATCGTCGACGTGCGCCGCGCGACCCTGACCCGAAACGGCACGGGAGTGCGCGGCGTTCCCTAACGGACTGTCAGGTCCTGCGGCCTTACAAGGCAAGATCACGGTCCGGAGTGGGACATGCGGATCAGGGACTTGCGGACGCGGACGAAAATCAGCTTCAGCTTCGCGCTGGTGCTGACGGCGCTCGCGGTCTCCTCGGTCGGCGCCGTCCTGAGCGTCCGCAACATCAACGAACGCTCCGCCGAGAGCCACCGGAGTCTCGCGGTCGCCGCCAAGGCGGAGCGGTCGCTGGAGCTCGTCATGGAGCAGACCAACGCCCTGCGCGGCTACGTGCTGAAGGGTGAGCCCGCGTTCAAGACCACCTATCAGCAGGTGCGGGACGCTCTCGACGCGCAGCTCGACGACATGGCCGCGACGACCGACGACGCCGACCTGAAAGGCCGGATCGAGCTTTTGCGCGACGCCGATCTGCAATGGCGCGCCAAGGTCGGCGATCCGGTGGTGGCGCTGATGAACGATCCCGCGACCCGGCCGCAGGCCATCGCGCTCAGCGGCGTCAAGAGCCTGACCGACATCCGTGCCGCCCACACCGCGCTGCTCGACGCGGTTGCGCGGACCGTCGGGGCCAACGACGCGGCCCAGGGCGTCGCGGAATCGAACGCCCTCCGCCTCCAGGTCGCCGGATCCACGGCTGCGCTGGGGATCGCGATCCTTCTGGCCGTGCTGCTGGTCCGCAGCCTCGCGTCCCCGGTCGTCGCCATGGCGGACGCGATGGGGCGGCTCGCGGCGGGCGATCACGCCGTGGACGTTCCGGCCGCCGACCGGCGCGACGAGGTCGGCCGGATGGCGGGCGCGGTGCTGGTCTTCAAACGGGCCGCGCTCGACAAGGCGGCGCTGGAAACCGCCTCCGTCGAGGCGCGCCGTGCCACCGATGACGAGCGGGCCCGGAACGCGGCGGCCCGCGCGATGTCCGAGCGCGACAGGGATGCGACGGTGGCGTCCGTCGCGGAAGCCTTGGCGCACCTGTCGGCCGGCGACCTGACCTTCCGGCTCGAGAATCCCTTCGCGCAGGAGTTCGAGGCCCTGCGGTCCGATTTCAACACCGCGGCTGCCAAGCTGCAGGACGCGGTGGGTGTGATCGCGGGCGCGGCCAACGGCATCCGGGCGGGGGCGGGTGAGATCACCCACGCCTCCGCCGACCTGTCGCGTCGCACCGAGCAGCAGGCGGCCGCGCTGGCCGAGACCGCGGCGGCGTTGGATCAGATCACTGCGACGGTCAACAGGACCGCCAGCGGAACCGGACGCGCCGACGCGGCCGTCAAGGCCGCCCGGGCCGACGCCGACGCGGGGACGGCCGTGGTTGTTCAGGCCGTCGCCGCCATGGGCGAGATCGCGGGGTCCTCGGGGCAGATCACGCAGATTCTCGGCGTGATCGACGAGATCGCGTTCCAGACCAACCTGCTGGCGCTGAACGCCGGGGTGGAAGCCGCGCGTGCGGGCGACGCGGGCCGCGGCTTCGCGGTGGTGGCCTCCGAGGTCCGTGCCCTGGCCCAGCGATCCTCGCAGGCCGCGAAGGACATCAAGGCGCTGATCTCGGCGTCCTCGCGCCAGGTGCAGAACGGCGTGGACCTCGTCAACCGCACGGGAGAGATGCTCGGGCGCATCGTGGCCAACGTGACGGATATCACGGCGCTCGTGTCGGACGTCTCGACGTCGGCCCGCGAACAATCGACCGCGCTGGGCGAAGTCAACATCGCGGTCAATTCATTCGACCAGACCACGCAGGCGAACGCCGCCATGGTGGAACAGGCCACCGCGGCGAGCGAGCGGCTCGCGCAGGAGGCGGACGAACTCGGGCGGCTGGTGCAGCAATTCCAGATCGTCGAGGCCGGCCGAACGGGTCGGCGGACGCCCTCGCCCCGGTTGCGGGCCGCTTAGGTCCTGTCACGGCAGAAGGCCGCCGGAGCTCCAAGCTCGGCGGCCTTCTGGGGGAAATGGTGGACGGCTTCGCGCCTGCCCGGTTGGGTCGGCTCAGTCGTCCTGGAAGGCCAGCTCTTTCGCGAAGCCGCCGACCGGCGCGAGCTCCGGCATGCGGGTGCTGGGGGCAGCGGCGGCGCGGTCCTCGAGGCAGTAGCCGAGGTAGCGCTTCGACTCGATCGGATCGTAGCCGAGCTTCTGGCGAAGCTTCTTGCGAAGCTTGCTGACATGGCTCTCGACCACGTTCTCCTCGACGTGCTCGTCGTAGAGCCCGTAGATGGCGTCGAAGATCTGCGCCTTGGTGACCCGGCGGCCGCGATTCTTCATCAGGTGCTCGAGGATGCGGCGCTCGCGGCGCGGCAGCGGCATCGCCTCGCCGTTGATCTCGGGGTCGCGGCCGTCGAAGAAGACGCGGATCTCGCCGAAGGTCATGTCGTCCTTCTTGGCGGCGGCGCGGCGGCGGATGGCGCCGATGCGGGCCAGCAGCTCGCGGACATGGATGGGCTTGCGCACGACGTCGTCGAAGCCCGAGGCGAACAGTCCCAGCGTCTGCTCGAGCGACTGGCTGTCGTTGATGGCGATGATCGGCGCGCGGGAACGCTCGCGGATCAGCTTGGGGAAGGCGTCGCGGTCGCGGCAGGTGCCGATCAGGAAAGCCTCGATGGCGCAGAGGTCACGCTCGGACACGCTCGCGAGCCATTCGCGGAAGTCGGTCGGGCAGAGGCCGGTGCTGGCCACGCCCTCGGTGCGGAACCCGCTCGCGAACCCGACGGTGACGATTTCGCGATCGTCGATCAAAACCAGCATGGATCAGATCCCGTTTACCGAGGGCTGAGCGAGTCATTCGCGCCCCGTTTCTGGATTTAATTTTTAGGGGAACATGCTTAACAAAGGCTTTCCGGCGACGGGACCGTTAAGGCGCTGGCGAGACCTGTGGCGGGGTGGGCACAGGAGCGTGGGGGAGGGCGTCCGCCCTCCGGCCTGATCCCGCGTCGGATGCGCTCGACGGCCCGGCGGCCCTGTGGTTTAAGCACTTAAAAATAAAACAAGGGGGGTCGAGCGCTTTTCGGTCGGTCCCACGTCGAAGGTCCTCGCACCCTCTGCAACGCTGGAGATCCGACCCGTGCCCGTTCCCAAGCGCGTCGCGCTCCTTTCCAAGGAATATCCGCCCTACGTCTACGGCGGGGCCGGGGTCCACGTGGAATACCTCGCCCGCGCGCTCGCCAAGAGCATCGAGGTCGAGGTCCGCTGCTTCGGCGACCAGCAGGTGTCCGAGGGGCGGCTCACCGTGCGCGGCTACCCGCAATGGGACGAGACGAAACGCGGCACCGATCCGCGCTTCGTGGGCGCCGTCGACGCCTACGCGCGCTCGCTGGTGATGGCGAAGGACACGCTGCACGCCGACCTCGTCCACTGCCATACCTGGTACACCGACATGGGCGGCCTCATCGCCGCCAAGCTGTGGGGGGTCCCCTACGTCCTGACCATCCACTCGCTGGAACCGCTGCGGCCCTGGAAAGTCGAGCAGCTCGGCAACGGCTACCACCTGTCGGCCTGGATGGAGCGCACCGCGATCGAGGCGGCCGACGCGATCGTCGCCGTCTCGCACGAGACCAAGGCCGACGTGCTGCGCCTGTTCGACGTGGATCCGTCGCGGGTGCACGTCGTCCACAACGGCATCGACCTGGACGAGTACCGCGCGGTGGAAGGGACCGACGTGCTGACCCGGCACGGCATCGATCCCGCGCGGCCCTTCCTGCTCTTCGTCGGCCGCATCACGCGGCAGAAGGGCATCATGCACCTGGTCAACGCGATCCCCTCGATCGATCCCGACCTGCAGATCGTGCTGTGCGCCGGAGCTCCGGACACGCCCGAGATCGGCCAGGAGATGGCCGACGGCGTCGCAAAGGCCGCGGCCGCGCGGCCGGGCGTGACCTGGATCCGCGAGATGCTGCCGCGGCCCGACATCATCCAGCTCTACACCCGCGCGTCCGTGTTCTGCTGCCCCTCGGTCTACGAGCCGTTCGGCATCATCAACCTGGAAGCCATGGCCTGCGGCACGGCCGTGGTGGCGACGCGCGTCGGCGGCATCCCCGAGGTCGTCGTGCCGGACGAGACCGGGTTGCTGGTCGACCCCGGCCTGGCGCCCGGCACCTTCGAGCCGGCCGACCCGGCGGCCTTCGCCGACGCGCTCGCCCGGGCGGTGAACCTGTTGGCGGGCGATGCCGCCCTCCGCGAGCGGTTCGGCGCGGCGGGGCGCAGGCGCGTGGAAGCGCATTTCAGCTGGGACGCGATCGCCGACCGCACCTTGCAGATGTACGCGCAGGTGATCGACGAGCACGCGGGGCCCAAGGCCTGAGCCGGCCCGTTCACCGCGCCATCGCGTAGAACTTCCGCCGCATCTCGGAGGCGAGGCTCCGCGTCCGGGCCGAAGGCGCCTGCGGCTTGAAGCGGAGCCCGAGCTCGCTTCCCCTGCGCCACAGCACGGCGGCGCGGTGCAGCAGGCCCGTGGTGTCGTCGTACAGATAGAGCTCGTCCGGCAGGGCCGTGCCGGCGGGCGGGCGGATGCGGCTGCCGGTGGGCGACAGGTCGGTGAACACGCATTCGGTCAGGAAGCGACCGTCCGCGTCGAGCACCTTGCCCGACCGCAGCCGCACGCGCTGGCGCGGCCCGGACCGGCGCTCGCCCTTGGGCGTCGCGGGACGCGGGGCGTCGAGGATCGTGTAGGTCACGGTGCCCGCCTCGCACCGGCCGTCGCCGGCCTTGCGGGCGTCGAGGATCGCGGGCGGACGCCTGGGCCGGGCCGCGGGCCTGGCCGCTCCCGGCGGGGCCGTCCGGTTCGCTTCCACGGTTCCGGTCTACCGGATGGCCGTGCGCAGCGGCAGGCGCGCGTCCGCCAGCGCCCCGGCCAGGCGGTCCAGGTCCGTTTCGCCCGACGCCCGATCGTGGTCGAACAGGATGCCCGCGACCTCCACCGCGCTGTCGAAGGCGCTCAGCGCGAAATCGAAGAACACCGACACGCCCCCGCCCCGGAATTCCATGCCCAGCTTGACGAAGGGCAGGTTGTCCCAGGAGACCGACATCTCGGCGCTCCACGCGAAGGTGAGCGTCCCGTCCCTGAAGAACAGCTCCGAGCAGGATTGCAGCAGGTCCTCCAGCGCCGCGTAGCTTTCCGACTGGATGAAGGTGACGATCTCGATCACGTCGACCGTGCGCAGCTCGTCGGCCACCTCCCTCAAGTTGTGTTCGAGGAGGCTGGCGTACGCGGCGCAAGTCGGATCAGCGGTACGGGGCAAGGACGGGCTCTACATCGCTCGAGAAAGGGGTTTCGGGGCTTTGCGCGACTGAATGAAGTGGATCACCTCGGCGACGGCCTTGTAGAACTGCGGCGGGATGGGTTTGGCCACCTCGACAAGGTCGTACATCGACCTTGCGAGGGGCTTGTTCTCGACGACCTCGATGCTGTTGGACTCGGCGATCTCGCGGATCTTCAGCGCGATCAGGTCCTGCCCCTTGGCGATCACGATCGGCGCCCCGCCCTCGGAGCGGACGTAGCGCAGCGCGATCGCGTAGTGGGTCGGGTTGGCGATCACCACCGTCGCGCGGGTGACGTCGCCCAGCATGCGGCGGCGGGCGCGGTCGAGCGCGACCGAGCGGCGCTTGGCCTTGAAGATCGGGTCGCCCTCGGACTGCCGGTGCTCCTCCTTGATCTCGCGGCGGCTCATCCGCATCTTCTTGTTCCAGGCGAGCCGGCTCCACACCATGTCGAAGCCGGCCACCAGCGCGAACACGGTGGCGGTGCCCGAGAGCAGCCGGACCATCACCTTGAGCATCAGGTCGGGGACCGCCGCGGGCTCGAGGAACATCGCGTCGGTTACGCTCTGCTGCTCGGATTTGAGCAGGATCGCGAGCACCAGACCCACCAGGGCGAGCTTGCCGCAGTTCTTGGCGAACTCCACCGCGCCGTGGCGGCTGAAGATGCGCCCGAGCCCCTTGGCCGGCGACAGCTTGGACAGCTTCGGCTGGATGCGGCTCAGCACGAAGCTCGGCATGCCCTGCGCGAAGGACATCGCCAGCCCCGCCACCACGAACACCACCATGATGGGCAGCAGGAACTTGGTGACCGCCTGCGCCAGCACGCCCGACAGCAGGGCCGCGTCTGCGCCGTTGTTCAGCGTCCAGTGGCCGGGGTCGTCGAGCAGGCGGGCCAGCACCTCCGCCATGCGCATCGCGCCGTCGCGCACGAACAGGGAGCAGACCATCAGCGTCGCGAGCAGGCCCGCGAAGAGCGGCGCCTCGCGCGAGGTGGCGACGTCGCCGCTGTCGCGCGCCTGCTGCAGCCGCTTCTCGGTCGGGGCCTCTGTCTTGTCGTCCTGTTCGCCCTGGTCGCTCACGGCTCACGCCTCCCCGAGGCCGGTCATTCGCCCGCGCCCTCGTCGACGCCGCCGATTTCGATCTCGCCGCGCGTGATCAGTTCGAGCACAAGGCCCGAGATCTCCTTGCGGGCGGCGGTGACCTCCTTGGCCGAGCCCTTGTTGGAGCTGAGCTCGTTTTCCACGAGCCGCCGGGCGCGGGCGCCGAGCGCCGACAGGATGGCGTCGCGGAAGATGGCGTCCGTGCCCTTGAGCGCGATGACGATCTTGTCGCTCGGCACCTTGTCGAGCAGCACGCTGCGCGCCTTGATGGACAGGGTCGCGATGTCGGCGAAGGAGAACATCTTGGCGCGGATCAGCGCGGCCTCGGTGGGCTTGACCTCCTCCAGCGAGCCCAGCACGTCCTCGGCCTGCTCCGGGTTCATGCGATTGAGGATGTCGACCACGCGCGCCTGGGTTTTCTTGGCCGTGTCGCGCTCGGCGTTGTAGAGCAGGTCGTCGCGCAGCTTGGTTTCCAGCATGCGGACGGTGGACTCGGTCACGGGCTTGAGCGTCAGCATGCGCCTCGTCAGCACGTTGCGCAGCTCGCGCGGCACCGCCATCAGCGCTTGCGCGGCGGCCTCGGGGGTGAGGCGCGACAGGATGAGCGCGGCCGTCTGCGGGTGCTCCTTGGCGAGGTAGGCCGCCATGTCCTTGTCGGGGATGCCCGACAGGCGCACCCAGGTGGACGAGTTGGAATTGCCCAGCACGTCCGCCATGATCTCGGCGACCTGGTCGGGCGGCAGCACCGAGCCCAGCAGGTGCTCGACCTCCTGGGCGGTGCCGCGCAGGTCCACGCCGCGCGAGAACTGCGAGGCGAGTTCCTCGACCAGCTCCTCGATGGCCTCCATCGGCACGGCCCCCAGCGCCGCGGCCGAGCGCGTGATGGTCTTGAGTTCCGCGGGATCGAAGTGCTTGAGCAGGCGGGAGGCCAGCGGCTTGCCCATGGCGAGCAGCAGGGCCGCCACCTTTTCGGCGCCCGTCATGGAGCGCGACACGTAGGTGGTGGAGGCGACCGCTAGCGACACGTGCTGATCCTTCCCAACGCGCGGAGGGTTCCCCGGCTCAGGCCCTGGGCCCTCGGCCGATCACTTCCGTCAGCGTCACGCCGAGCTGCGAGGTTTCCTCGTCGATCACGATCATCTCGCCGCGCGCGACCGTGTGGCCGTTGACCACGACCTCGACGGGCTGGCCCACGCGGTGGTCGAGCGGCACCACCGCGCCCCGGCTCAGCTTCATCAGCTCGGCCAGCGGCATGGTGGCGCCGCCCAGCACGACCTGCACGGACACGGGGATGCCCAGGATGGCGTCGAGGTTGGGGGCCGCCGGGGCCACCTCTTCGACCAGGTCCAGTTCTTCCGACAGCATGGAGACCCTTGGGGTAGATGGGGCCGGCGCCCCGCCCCGGACACGCGTCCGGATCGGGGTGCGGCGCTGAGGGAAAGGTAGGGGCGGGACCTTACGCGAGCGTGGCGCGGCCGCCGGGGCTCACGCGTCCGTGACGGGCTCGCTGACCCGCACGGTCAGCAGGCCGTTCGACTGGCCGAGGTCGCAGCGGAACAGGTCGCGGTCCGCGCAGGACAGGCGCACCCTGCCACCCGCGCCCGCGGGCAGGGCCAGCACCTGGCCGGGCTGCAGCGCGGCCAGGTCGGCCAGCGTCAGCGCCAGGGCGTCCACCGTGGCCTTGACCCGCACGCTCGCCCGGCCGACCTCGGCGCCGAGCCGCTCGCTCCACAGCGGGTCAGGCGTGGTGCGAGACCCGTCCAGCAGGTCTCCCATGTCCTCGCCCATCAGGGCCAGCACCGCCTGGGGCACCAGCGCGTCGAGCGTGACCGCGACGCCCAGCACCTTGAGCGCGAAGCTCGCCACCAGCACCTGGGTCTGCGGCTTGCCGAAGACCGACGGGTCGAGCTTGGGCACGAGGCGCTCGAACGTGAAGGTGGCGGGCGCGCTTTCGCTCACCACGGCCGTCAAGGCTCCCGCCACCTGGGTCGCGATCGCGTCGGCCACGCCCCCCTCGATGGGCGACAGGGGACCTGGCTCGGTCTCGATGACGTCCTCGTCGCCCGCGCTGCCGAACATGGCCTCGATCGTGGCTGTCACGAAGCGCTTGTCGAAGCGCAGGACGATGGGCACGCCCCACGTGGTCCGCACCTGGGCCAGGATCGCGGCGGGGTCGCCCGCGGCCAGCACCGTTTCCGCCGTCGGCGAGGTCGAGGTCTTGAAGGCGATCTCGCATGGGACGGACGAGAGCGCCGCGAACTCGCGGCCCCACACCTTGGCGACCGCCGTCATCAGTTCGGCCAATCCGCTCATGCGGCGCGCGCCGGGCGGCGCGCTCCGTTCGAACCAGTGGGAGGGGGCTCCCGCCATAGCCTCAAGCCGCCTTCTTGGCCGGGGTCGCGGCGTCGCCGCCGCCGCCCATCGTCTCGTTCTCGACCTCGTCGATCGACGGCCGGTCGTGCGACGAGATGGTCTTGCGCCCGTGCTCCAGCGCGATGAGCGGCACCGCGCCGTTCATGAAGGCCAGCAGCGCCTGCTTGATGATGACGTAGAGGCGGCAATGCTTCTCGCGGGTGGTCTTCACCTTGGTGGCGAGCGGCCCGAAGATGCCGTAGGACATGAAGATGCCCGCGAAGGTGCCCACCAACGCCGCGCCGATCATCTCGCCCAGGATTTCGGGCGACTGGTCGATGGCGCCCATGGCCTTCACGATGCCGAGCACGGCGGCCACGATGCCCAGCGCCGGCAACCCGTCGGCCACCGCCTGGAGCGCCTGGTAGGGCTTGAGCTTGTCGCGCTGGATGGTGTGGATCTCCTCGTCCATCAGCGACTCGATCTCGTGCGTGCGGGCGTTGCCGATCAGGATCAGCCGGCAGTAGTCGCAGATGAAGGTCGTCATGTCCTTGCTGGCGAGGATCTTCGGATACTTCTTGAAGAGCTCGGATTCCGCGGGGTTGTCGACGTGGCCCTCGACCTCGTTGCGGGCGTTGCCGCGCAGTTCCCGCATCAGCGTGTAGAGGATGCCCAGCACGTCGAGGTAGTCGCGGTTCTTCGGACCCGTGCCCTTGATGGCCTCCGCGATCGCCTTGCCTGTGTCCTTGATGGTCTTCATCGGGTTGGCGATGATGAAAGTGCCGAGCGCTGACCCCAGGATGATGATCAGCTCGTAGGGCTGCCAGATCACCCCGATGTGGCCGCCCGCGGCCGCGAAGCCGCCCAGCATGCAGCCGATGGCCACGATCAAACCGATGACGAAACTCAAGGCCCGGGCCTCCGCTTTGTGGCGTGGGGTGCATCAAGCCAGGAGCGCCTTGCGCGGGGCTGTTTGGGGGTGGGGAGGGCTAGTTGGCGCGCAAGGCGGCTGTTCAGCCCGCTTGATCGTGCGTTGCGAACCGGACGTTCAAAGGCCGTTTATCGATGAACTCGGTCTATACCCGCCTTAGTTGTTCGTTCCGCTTGTCCACCAGTTAATGGCACTCGGATCCGCAGCAGCGTGAACGGCGAGCCCATGGCTGGAGCGCCTGTAACGAGAATAATGCTAGCGTCGACAACAGGCAACACTCGCCTTATTCCCTGACCTACCCCGAACATAATCCGGCAGGGTGCTTCGTTTAAATGCCTCTCTTCACGACAACATCCTACCCTCTCTCGTCGCTGGTCGTAGACATCGAACACGGCAAGATCGGGCTTCCGGACCTGCAGCGCCCCTTCGTTTGGCCGAACGTCAACGTCAGGGAACTCTTCGACTCCCTCTATAAAGGCTACCCGGCCGGCTATCTGCTGTTCTGGGAGACCGGCATGGACAGCGCGGTCAAACAGATCGGTGCGACGGCCGACGCCAAGCCTGCTTCTCTGGCAATCGTTGACGGCCAGCAGAGGCTGACCTCGCTCTACGCCGTCATGAAGGGCAAAGAGGTCCTACGCTCCGACTTCCGCAAGGAGCGTATCAGGATCGCCTTCAACCCGTTGCAGGAGCGGTTCGATGTTGCGGACGCCTCGACCGTCAAGGACAAGGCCTACATCCCCGACATCTCGGAAATCTGGAAGCCGGGCACCGCGCTGTATCCCTTCGCCTCCGCCTTCGTGACCGAACTGAAAAAGTCGCGCGAGGTCTCGGATCTGGAGGTCAACAAAATCCATCAGGCGATCAGCGAACTCCACGCGCTCCAGTCCTACGCCTTCACGACTCTGACCCTGAACGCATCGGTGGGGCCGGATGTCGTCGCGGAGGTGTTCGTCCGCATCAATGGGGAGGGCAAGAAACTCAATCAGTCCGACTTCATCATGACGCTCATGTCGGTGTCGTGGGAGGAGGGCCGCGTCGAACTCGAGGCCTTCGCGCGCGCGGCCACGGTGCCGACTCCGGACAAAGCGTCCCCGTTCAACCACTTCATCAAGCCGGCGCCAGATCAGATGCTCCGGGTCAGCGTCGGCCTTGGACTGAAGCGAGCGCGGCTCGAAAACGTTTACGGGGTCCTCCGCGGTCGGGACGCCGTGACGGGGGGGGTCGACAAGGACAAGAGTAAGACGCAATTTGCATTGGTGGCAGAGGCGCAGGCCAAAGCCCTGAATCTCGCAAATTGGCACCACTTCCTAGGGGCTCTGTCGCTTGCGGGATATCGTCATCAGAACATGATCTCGTCGCAGACGGCGATCATCTACAGCTACGTCCTTTACCTGATCGGCATCGTCGACCACGGCATCTCAAAGACAGCCATGCGCCAAGCCGTGGCCGAGTTCTTCTTCATGGCTTCGATGACGGGTCGCTACACCAGCTCCCCGGAGACGAGTTTTGAGTTCGACATCGCACAGCTGCGCGGACTGCAGTCGGGCGAGGCCTACATCGCGATGCTCCGCCAGATCTGCGACACCGCCCTGACGAACGATTATTGGGAGATCACCCTTCCAAACGCGCTGGCGACAGCCGCCTCCCGTAGCCCCTCCCGCTTCGCGTACCAGGCGGCGCTTGTCCTGCTAAATGCCAGGGCACTCTACAGCCCTTTGAAGGTCGCGGACATGATCGATCCCGCGGTCAAGGGTACAAAGGCGGCCTTTGAACAGCACCACCTCTTCCCCCGCGGGTATCTCAAGCAGCTAGGGATCACGGAGATTCGCGAGGTGAACCAGATCGCTAACTTCGCCGTGGTCGAGTGGCCGGATAACCTCATCATCTCCGACAAGGCCCCCGCCGATTATGCGCCAGCGTTTGATGCCGCCATGAGCGGGGTAGATCGTGACCAGATGCTCAAGTGGCACGCGCTACCTCACGAGTGGTGGAACTTACCCTATCAGGAGTTCCTCAAGGCGCGGCGGACTCGAATGGCCGCGCTCGTCCGCGAGGCCTACCTCAAGCTTTGCAATCATGCGCCGAAGCCTGTCGCCTCGGCCATTAATGTCTTGGAACTGCTGGCATCAGGCGAAAGCAGCAACGTCGAATTCAAGTCAACACTGCGGACCAATTTACACACCGACCAACCTGACG
>CAXTFJ010000074.1:0-22340 GCA_964243405.1 uncultured Lichenihabitans sp.
AGATCATCATCATGACGGACGCCGACGTCGACGGCTCGCATATCCGCACGCTGCTGCTGACGTTCTTCTTCCGCCAAATGAAGTCGCTGCTCGACCGCGGCCACATCTACATCGCGCAGCCGCCGCTCTACAAAGTGAAGCGCGGCCAATCGGAGCAGTACCTCAAGGACGAGCGGGCCCGCGAGGACTACCTGATCGACTCGGGCGTGGACGGCGCCGTGCTGCGGCTGCCGCACGGCGAGGAGCGGGCGGGCGCCGACCTGCGCGGCCTGATCGAGCAGGCTCGGCTGATCCGCTCCGTGCTGGCGCAACTGCACTCGCGCTACAACCGGACCGCCGTGGAACAGGCCGCCATCGCGGGCGCGTTGCGTCCGGTCGACCAATTGGGCGACGCGCGTGCGGCCGAACTCGCCCACGAGGTGGCGGAGCGTCTGAACGCGCTGGCGGAGGAAACCGAGCGCTCCTGGGAGGGGCATGTCGAGAACAACGGGTTCGTGTTCGCCCGCGGCGTGCGCGGCGTGCGGGAAGCCGTGATCCTGGACGCCGGCCTGCTATCGTCCGCGGAAGCGAGGCGGCTCGACGAGCAGGGCCGGACCCTACACGAGGTTTACGGCGCGCCGGCCGCCCTCGTGCGCAAGAACGACAGCGCACCGATCTCCGGCCCGAGCGCGCTGGTCGACGCCGTCATGGCGGCGGGCGGCAAGGGCATCAGCCAGATGCAGCGCTACAAGGGTCTGGGCGAGATGAACCCCGAGCAGCTCTGGGAAACCACGCTCGACCGCACCGTCCGCTCGCTGCTGCAGGTCAAGATCAAGGAGGGCGACGAGGCCGACGACATGTTCGTCAAGCTGATGGGCGACGTCGTGGAGCCGCGGCGCGAGTTCATCCAGGAGAACGCGCTGAACGTGGCGAACCTGGACGTCTGACCGCTATGTTCTTTCAATGGGGATCGGAAGGTGATGCATCCTCGGCTGCCTCGAAGAGGTCCGATGGGTTGCTGCTTTCTCCGATAGCCTCCAACCCATCTGCGAGAGCCTTCTTGAACCGCTCTGCTTCACCCTGGCGCAGGTAAGAGAAGCCGAGCTTGAGCGCTTCACTCCAGGAGCGCCCTTTGCCCCGAGCCTCTGCGAACGCGGCTGCCAGATCCGAGTGCCGTCGCGTAACGACCAGCGCCTCCATGAGGCTGCTGGCCTGCATGACGTCTTTGGCGCGCTTGGCTATGCCGTTGCCGTCCAACCTGCGCCGTGACGCGACGATCAGCTTATGAAGCGCGTAGCGCTCAGGTGCCGGGATCGTGATCGGCACCCCGCTCTTGTGCAGGAGAACCGATCGAACCGGATCGTGGATCAGAAAATCCAGGAACCGGAGAGGTTGGGCTGACGCTCCTCCCAAAGCAGGCATGATTGCGGGATGTCCTTCGTGGTCATCGCTGCTTCGGTTTGGGGTGAGGAACTCCACCTTAAATCGCGAGGCGTTCTCGAAAGCTGTGTTGTATCGGCCGTCGGCCTGATGCGGAATTTCCCGGAACGTCGGATCCACCGCTCGTATGACGTCCAGGATCGAAGGAATCGAGTCACCTACGGCAGCTGAGACAGAATGGAATTGGGCGAAGTCGGCGTCGCCGGTCTGCATTGCTGTCGCTGGCAAGCGGACGCCCAAGGGGCCAGCGTAATTCTGGTAGGCGACGGTACCGACCAGCACGCCGCGCAGACGGAAAAGTCCTGCCTTGCTCAACGCTGCGACGACATCACCGGTAAACCGCTCAGGTGGATTGAGCCGGGCTTGTCGGATCAGTGTTGAGACGAGTTTGCGGCGGCTTTTGAAGTCGTTTTTTAGTTCCTGGAATTCGACCACGCGCCGCGCAATCTCGGGGTCGTCTTTTGAACCGACATAGGATCGCGTGGTATGTCCATCACGGAAGATCTCGAAATAGAAATACTCTCGACCCTTCACCGGTACCGTGACGAACCATCCTCCAGGTGAGAAGTCTGACTGGAAGGCCGCGTCAAGCGAGCGCTGCTCCAGCTCGGCAAACATGGTGCGGTAGACAAGATCGACTTCCTTCAACATGGCAGACTCGTTATAAGGATTTTACAAATTCCTTATAACAATCTTTTCTGAGGTTGAAGGCTCAGCGAACACGAGGAGGATTCCTGACCAGCTTTTCAGTGCGGGCGCGTCTTGCGATGTAAAGTGGCGATCATTCGGGTACCCCCAGCCCGGCTTGTGCCGAGCCAGCGTCCCCCCTAGACATCGGGCACACCAGCGGCAGGGGTCTTGGTTGCGCATCGTTGTTGTCGGTTCCGGTTACGTCGGCCTCGTGTCCGGGGCCTGCCTGGCCGATTTCGGCCACCATGTCGTCTGCGTTGACAACGACGCTGCCAAGATCGAGCGGCTCGACCGCGGCAGGATGCCGATCTTCGAGCCGGGGCTGGAGGCGCTGGTCGCCTCCAACGTCCAGGGGGGCCGCCTCTCGTTCCGGACCGACCTCGCGGATGCGGTGGCCGACGCGGACGTCGTCTTCGTCGCGGTCGGCACGCCCTCGCGGCGCGGCGACGGCCACGCCGACCTGTCCTACGTCCATCAGGCAGCGCGGGAGATCGCGGCGGCGCTGCGGGGCTATACCGTCATCGTCACCAAATCCACGGTGCCGGTCGGCACCGGCGACCAGGTCGAGCGCATCATCCGGGAGGCCAGGCCCGACGCCGACATCTCCGTCGTGTCCAACCCGGAGTTCCTGCGCGAAGGCGCGGCCATCGCGGACTTCAAACGGCCCGACCGCATCGTCATCGGCGCCGAGGACGACCGCGCGGTCGCCGCCATGCAGGAGGTCTACCGGCCGCTCTACCTCAACCAATCGCCGATCCTCGTCACCTCGCGACGCAGCGCCGAGCTGACAAAATACGCCGCGAACGCGTTTCTCGCGACGAAGATCACCTTCATCAACGAGATCGCCGACCTCTGCGAGCAGGTGGGCGCCAACGTCCAGGACGTGGCCCGCGGGATCGGGCTCGATAATCGGATCGGCCCAAAATTCCTCCACGCGGGCCCCGGCTACGGCGGATCGTGCTTTCCCAAGGACACCCTGGCGCTCATCAAGACGGCGCAGGACCACGGCGCCCCCGTACGGATCGTGGAAACGGTGGTGTCGGTCAACGACCAGCGCAAGCGCGCGATGGCGCGCAAGGTGATCCAGGCCTGCGGCGGCTCGGTGCGCGGCAAGACCGTGGGCGTGCTCGGCCTGACCTTCAAGCCGAACACCGACGACATGCGGGACTCGCCGTCCATCAGCATCGTCACCATGCTCCAGGAGGGCGGCGCGCGCGTCATGGCTCACGACCCGGAGGGCATGGAGCAGGCCCGGGACGTGCTCGACGGGATCGGCTACGCGACGGACGCCTACGGCGCCGCGGAGGGCGCGGACGCGCTCGTGCTGGTGACCGAGTGGGACGCGTTCCGGGCGCTGGACTTCGCCCGCCTGAAAGCGATCATGCGGACGCCGCTCCTGGTCGATCTCAGAAACGTCTACCGCCCGCAGATGATGGCGGCCCAGGGCTTCACCTACGTGAGCATCGGGCACGGCCGGACGGCTACCCTCTCCTGAAAGGGAGCCGGACCGGCTCGGTTCTGCCCTGGGCGCGATTGTCCCTGACCCCGTCCGGAGATCGTCGGTTTCTGCGTCGTCCTTGCGAGCGAAGCGAAGCAATCCAGCCTCGCGGGGCCGGGCTGGATCGCCACGGAGGCTGCGCCACCTCGCGATGACGGAGAAGGGGCTTTTCTCTCCTCGCAATGGGACCATCATGTAGATCCAACGATCTTCCGACCGAACCCGTCCGGTTTTCCCCTCGCGTGAACCATGATAGGGCCTCGCGCCCGAAGATCCCCCTCCGAGGGCCGCCGCATCTCACGCCGGCCCGCACCACGGTTGCCCCCGATGGCCGACGACCTCCGCCGCGTGACGCGCGCGCTCATTTCCGTGTCCGACAAGACGGGCTTGGCGGATTTCGCCGCGGCTCTGCATCGGCGCGGCATCGACCTCGTGTCGACGGGGGGCACCGCGCGCGACCTCGCGGCAGCCAACCTGCCCGTGCGCGACGTCGCTGACCTCACGGGCTTTCCGGAACTCATGGACGGGCGGCTGAAGACGCTTCACCCGAAGGTGCACGGCGGGCTCCTGGCCGTGCGAGAGAACCCGGCCCACGAGGCCGCCATGCTGGCCCACGGCATCGAGCCGATCGACCTGCTGGTCGTCAACCTCTACCCCTTCGAGCGCACGGTGGCGTCGGGAGGTGCCTACGAGGCCTGCGTGGAGACGATCGACATCGGCGGCCCCGCGATGATCCGCGGCGCCGCCAAGAACCATGGCGACGTGGCGGTCGTGGTCGACGTGGCCGACTACCCCGCGGTTCTCGCCCAGCTGGACGCTCACGACGGCGCCACCGCGGCCTCGTTCCGCCGCGCGCTGGCCCAGAAGGCCTTCGCGCGCACGGCCGCCTACGACGCCGCGATCTCCAATTGGCTCGCCGGCCAGCTGGCGCCCGCCGGGGGCGACGCCGCCCCGACCTTCAAGGCGCTGGGCGGCGCGCTGGCCGAAACGCTGCGCTACGGCGAGAACCCGCACCAGGCGGCGAGCTTCTACCGCACGCCCGAGACCCGGCCGGGCGTCGCCACCGCCAGCCAGGCGCAGGGCAAGGCCCTGTCCTACAACAACCTCGCCGACACGGACGCGGCCTACGAGCTGGTGGCGGAGTTCGATCCCGCCGGCACGGCCGCGGTAGCGATCATCAAGCACGCCAACCCCTGCGGCGTGGCCGAGGGCGCGACGGTCGCCGAGGCCTATGCCAAGGCGTTGCGCTGCGATCCCACGTCGGCCTTCGGCGGCATCGTCGCCATCAACCGGCCGCTGGACGCGGACGCCGCGCGCGCCATCACCGGCATCTTCACCGAGGTCATCATCGCGCCCGGAGCGAGCGAGGAGGCCCTGGCGATCGTCGGCGCCAAGAAGGCGCTGCGCCTGCTGCTCACCGACGCGCTGCCCGACCCGCGCGCGCCGGGGCAGGTCATCCGCACGCTCGCGGGTGGCTTCCTGGTACAGGACCGCGACACGGTTGACGTCGGCACGCTCGACCTGCGCTCCGTGACGCGGCGCCCCCCGACCGAAGTCGAGCTCCGCGACCTCGCCTTCGCGTTCCGGGTCTGCAAGCACGTGAAGTCCAACGCCATCGTCTACGCGCGGGACCTGGCGACCGTCGGCATCGGGGCCGGGCAGATGAGCCGGGTCGACGCCGCCCGGGTGGCGGCCTGGAAGGCGACCGAGGCCGCCGCTGCGGCCGGCGAGGCCGCGTCCTTCACGCGGGGCGCCGTGGTGGCCTCCGACGCCTTCTTCCCCTTCGCGGACGGGCTGGAGTCGATCGCGGCCGCCGGCGCCACCGCGGTCATCCAGCCGGGCGGGTCGGTTCGCGATGCCGAGGTGATCGCCGCGGCCGACGCCGCCGGGCTCGCCATGGTGTTCACCGGCGTCAGGCACTTCCGCCACTGAGCGGCGCCGGCCTCCCCCGGCGAGAGGCCGTCACACCATGTACTGGCCGCCGTTGATGGTCAGCGTCGACCCCGTGATGAAGGCCGCCTCGTCCGACGCCAGGAAGGCGACCAGCCGCGCCACCTCCTCCGGCTCGCCCAGGCGCCCCACGGGGATCTGCGGCAGGACGCGCGTGCGCAGGACTTCAGGGTCGACCGCCCGCACCATCTCGGTCGCGATATAGCCCGGGCAGACAGCGTTGACCGTGATGCCCTTGCCCGCGCTCTCCTGCGCGAGCGCCTTGACGAAGCCGAGGTCGCCGGCCTTGGAGGCGCAGTAGTTGACCTGCCCCATCTGACCCTTCTGGCCGTTGATGGAGGAGATCACGACCACGCGACCCCAGCCGCGGCTGCGCATGCCCTCGATGACGGGTCGCGTCATGTTGAAGAGCGAGTCGAGGTTGGTGCCCAGCACCGAGCGCCACTGGTCTTTGGTCATCTTGTGCAGGAAGCCGTCGCGCGTGACGCCCGCGTTGTTGATCAGCACGTCGATCGGACCGAGGCCGTTCTCCACGTTCCGCACCCCCGCGGCGCACGCGTCGAAGTCGGACACGTCCCACTTGAAGACCGGCACGCCGGTCGCCTCGTGGAAAGCTTGCGCGGCCGCCTCGTTCCCCGCGTAGCTCGCGGCCACCGTGAAGCCGGACTGGCTCAGCACCCTGGCGATCGCCGCTCCGATGCCGCGCGTCCCGCCCGTGACCAGCGCCACACGTGCCATGACGATCCTCCCTGGTGGTGTCGACCCACGCGAGCCGATCGAGCTCGCGACGAGAACCGCACCTGTTCGCAACCACTATGCCCCGCTCAGGGCTTGCAGAGAACATCGAATTTAATTTTCCGCTCCACGCCTGCCAGGAGCCGTTCCAACTTACCTGAGGCTTTCTCGATCGGTTCTTGATTCGGACCTGGCGCTTGACGTTTCGATCTCATTATGTTCCTCTTTTGTTCGATGAGGGACGCTTCATGATCGACACGATCCGAAAGTACAGCACAGCAACGCGCGCGACGCCTCCCGTGCTCCCCGGCTTCGCGCCAGCCTCCGCGCATCACCGGACGGCATCGCGGATGGGGCCGCGGCGTCAGGGAACGACCGGGTCGGATGCGCCGCTGGCAGGATTGTCGTCGAGCACCTTGTCCGACCGGTTCCGATCCTGGCGCGGCCGGTCCGGGCGACGCTATGTCTTCTCCGTTTTTCGTCTGGAGTCCGGTCTGGAGCGGCTGCCGGTCGACGCCGAAGCCGTCGTGATCGCGGTTCTGCACGAGGTGGACGGCACTCGGCGGAAATTGTGGGTGGCCGAAACCGGAGACGATCCGCACCACTTCTTCCGATCCGACCGGCTCCGCTCGCTGGCGGCGCGGCCGGACGTCGAACTGCACCTTCATCTGCTCGCGGTGACCGCCTCCGACCGCCGCGCCATCGTTGACGACCTCGACGAAGTCTGAGGTCAGGCTTTCTGGAAGCTCATGGGCGCGAGCGGTCCGAGGTAGGGTTTCGGGATGGGGAGGGCGAGGTCGCCGCGCTTGCTCGTGCCCAGGCCGAGGCCGATGAGCGCTTCGAGGAATTTCACTGCCACGCCCACGCCGTCGATGACCGGTACGCCGAGATCCTCGGACAGATCGCGGGCGAGGTCCGACATCCCCGCGCAGCCCAGCACGATCGCGCCGGAGCCGTCCTCGTCGAGAGCCCTGCGGCACTCGTCCGTGATGATCCGGCGAGCGTCGGACGCGGGGTTTTCGAGGTCGAGCACGGCGAGGTCCGTGGCCCGCACCCGTCGGCAGTGATGGTCCATGCCGTAGGCGCGCACGAGGTGCTCGGCGATGATCCGCGTGCGACCCAATGTCGTCACCACGCTGAACCCGGTCGCCACGAAACTCGCGGCATGCATGGCGGCTTCGGCGATGCCCAGCACGGGCCCGCGCGCCGCCTCGCGCGCGGCGAGGAGGCCCGGATCGCCGAAACAGGCGATGACGTAGCCGTCGCAGCCCTCGGCTTCGCCGTGCCTGATCTCCTGGAGCAGTCCGACCAGCGCCATGGCTTCATCGTAATGGCTCTCGATCGACACCGGGCCGGTCGTGGACGTGGCGCCGATGATTTCCACGCCGGGGCCCGCGGCGGCGCGCGCCGCCGCGGCGATCGTCGCCGTCATGGATTGCGTGGGGTTCGGGTTGATGACCTTGATCCGCACGAGCCGAGCCTTCCGTGACGCGCCGTACCGAGAACGCTGTTTCACTATACGGAGCGCCAAGATTTGGACAAAGCTTGGCCGTGCCCGCCATAATGCGATATGGCCCGTTCTCGACCGCGGCGCCGAACCGGGCGCATGTCGGAAGCAGGAGACTCGCGATGCGAAGCTTGATGGTGGGATGCGCGCTGCTGGTGGTCGGCAGTTGCGCAGCCTTGGCGCAGCAGGACAGTTCGACGGCGCAGACGCCGCCGGGTTCACCCGCTCCGAGCGCACCCGATACGTCCTCCACCCCGGCGGCGGCTCCGCCCGCCACGGCGGAACCTGTACCGACCCCCGTTCCGCCACCGGCTGCGGCTCCCACTCCCGTTGCACCGCCGACCGCTGCCTCCGAGCCGGTCCCGCCTCCAGCCGCGCCGCCGCCTGCGACGGCCGAGCCCGTCCCCACCCCCGTGCCGCCGCCGGCTGCGGCTTCCGCTCCGGCCGCCGCGCCTCCGGTTGCTTCCGAGCCCGTCCCCCCGCCGGCCGCCCCGCCGCCGGCCACCGCCGAGCCGGTTCCGACACCCGTTCCCGCACCGACGCCGGCAACGCCTGACACGACACCGGCCGCAGCGGCACCTCCGCCCGCCACCGCGGAACCTGTGCCGACGCCCGTGCCGCCCGCTCCGGTGACGCCTGCGGCCGCCGTATCCGAGCCCGTGCCGACGCCCACAGCGCCTGCAGCTCCGGCCGCTCCGCCGCCGGCCACGGCCGAACCTGTCCCCACGCCCGTCCCGGCCCCCGCGCCGTCTACGGCACCCGTGACGCCGCCACCCGCCGCATCCACGCCCGAAACCAAGAAGCCGTCCGAGGCCGTGCCGGCCGAGAAGGCGGTCCCGGCCGAGAAGCAGGTGTCTCCGCACGGCCACCATCGGGAGCGACACCATCGTCGCTCGCGGGCACGGCATCACACCAGGCGCGATCGGACGATGTGGGGCCACCGCGTCAACTGAAACGCTTCGTAGCCGGGAGCGTCGGCATGGCGCCGCCCCCGGCTCCGATGATCAGGCCGGGAGAGTCAGCAGGCCCGCCCGGCCTTCGCGCGTGCCGAACAGCAGCCGGCGTCCGTCGCCGTCCCAGGCCAGGGCCGACACGGCATCCATCGCGTCCCCTTCGGCCTTCCGCACTAGGATCTCCGCGCCGTCGGTCAGCCGGCACAGGAGGATGAACCCGTCCTCGTAGCCCATCGCCAGGACCATGGTCTTGGGATGGAAGGCGACCTGGGACACGCGGACCGGGCGCGCCCCGCACTCGCGCGGCGCCTTGCCCATGGGCCCGGTCTTCGCCTCGAACGGCCACACCACGCAGGCTTCCGCGCCTGCCGTGGCGAGCCAATTGCCGTCGGGCGACCAGGACCAGGAGCGCGTCTTCGAGGGATAACCCTGCATCCGCATGTGCTGGCCATCGCTGAGCCGCCATCCGTGAAGCGCGTTCTCCTGCATGGAGGTCACGACGAACCGCCCGTCCGGCGAGAAGCTCACGTCGAGGTGGGAGCCTTTCCAGCTCAGCGCTTCCGGGGCCTGCTCGGTGTTGGGGAACCAGAGCGACGCGCCGTTGTAGTGCGCGAGAGCCAGGCGGAACCCCTTGGGCGCGAACGCCAGCCCGCGCACCGACGAGGGCGCCGTCATCGTCCGGAGCTCGCCCTTGGCGGTGCGGGCGGTCACCTTGCGTCCCGCCGCCCAGGCCAGTGCGCCGTCGGGTCGCGCGGCCAGCGCGTCGATCCACCGGCCGGCCTCGACCGCGATCCCCACCATCCGTCCCTCGGCGTCGGTGGCCACGACCCGGCCGTCGTCCCCACCCGTCAGCAACCGGGTCCCTTGCTTCACCGCCACCAGGGCAGCGCCGTCGGGGTGAGCCACGACGCGCCGCTCGGCCCCGATCTCGGCCAGCAGCACCTGGCCGTCGCCCAGCGCGAGCACGGGCGTGCGGCCCAGGAAGGCCGCGGCCGTCACGTGGGCGGCCGCCTCGATCGGGGTGACGGAACTGGTCAGGGAGTCGGTGGGCGAGGCGGACATCTGGCGTGCTTACCGGACTTGTCCGCCCAGTTCATCCTCGACGTGAACCCGGACGATACTGTCGAAGTCGGCGTCCGCCCGGAAGCCGAGCGCCAGCGCGCGCGACGCCGCGAAATCCTCCGCCCAGTTCGCCACGATGCCCTGGATGAACGGATCGGGCTCGCGCCGGATCAGCGCCACGGCCCGCTCGCCCCCCACGCGCCGCAGCGCCGCGATCTGCTCGCCCACGGTAGCCGAGACGCCCGGCATGTTGAGCGTGCGGCGGGGCCCCACGGCCTCCCCATCGAGGGTGGCGGCGTGCAGCAGGAAGCCCACGGCCGAGCGGGGTGAAACGTGCCAGTGCCGCACGTCCTCCGACACGGGCAGCACCGCCTCCTGCCCCGCCAGGGGCTCGCGAATGATATTGGAGAAGAAGCCCGACGCCGCGGCGTTCGGCCGGCCCGGCCGGACGCAGACCGTCGGCAGCCGAATGCCGATGCCGTCCACGAAGCCCTTGCGCGTGTAGTCGGCCAGGAGCAGTTCGCCGATGGCCTTCTGGGTGCCGTAGCTGGTGCGCGGCGCGCACAGGAAATCGTCGCCGATGGCGGCCGGGAAGGGGGCGCCGAACACCGCGATGGAGGAGGTGAAGACCAGCCTAGGGCAGTAGGGGCCGCGCCCTGCCCCCTCGGCCCGGATGGCCTCGAGCAGGTGGCGCGTGCCGTCCATGTTGATGGAATAGCCCTTGTCGAAATCCTGCTCGGCTTCGCCCGACACGATGGCGGCGAGGTGGACGATGATGTCGGGACGGTCGGCGATCAGGCCGGGGGCGGCCATCGCGTCGGCGACGTCGACCGTTCCGGTCGAGACCGGGAAGGCTCCTTGGACGGCCGCGGGCTCGATCACGTCGACCAAGTGGAGCGAGTCGACCGGGCGGGGACCGATCCGCCCTTCGCGGGCGAGCCGCTCGGCCAGCTTGCGGCCCACCATGCCGGCCGCGCCGATGATGAGGACGCGCGCGCCCTCCTGCCCGTCCGCCATGCCGCGATCCTCCCATCCCTGATCTGACCGCAATGGGTTAGGACCCGCGTCCCGGCGGTGTCAAACCGCCGCGACGGCTTCGGGCCGGAGCGAGGCCAAGCTACGCCGCTGCCGGCCGTTCGCGTCGAGGTTGTCGTGGAGTCACCAAGCCTTGAAAGCTTGGTCGCGGCCGGCCACTCGCGATCCACCGCGGGGCCGATTTCAAGCACTGTTGTCCCTCACGGAGCGCCTTGACCGCTGTTCTGCCTTGGCTAAGTTAGCTATTCACTCCAGGGGTCGCTTCTATGCAGGTTACCGTTCACGCCGCCAAGACGAATCTGTCCAAGCTGATCGAGGCTGCGCTACGCGGCGAGGAGGTCGTCATCGCGCGCGGCGACAAGCCGGTGGTGAGATTGGTACCGGTTGAGAAGAAGCCGTTCAGGTTCGGCCTGCTGGCCGAGGAACTGAAAGGGTCCATGCCCGACTTCTTCGAACCCATGGACGAAGAAGACCTCGCACTCTGGGAAGGACGCGGGGAGGACCGTTCTTGACGTTCGCCTTCCTCGATACCCACACGTGGGCTTGGTCTCTCGACGGCAACAGGCGGTTGAGCCAAACCGCGCAGCGATTGATTGAAGATGCGGATACCGTTCTGATCAGTCCTGTTTCCTTTTACGAGATCGCGCAAAAGGTGCGGATCGGGAAATGGCCCGAAATGAAAGGCCCTCTTTCATCGCTGCTCGATCTGGTCCAGCGGCAGGGGAGCGAACTGGCCAGCCTCGACGCCGATATCTGTCTTCGAGCCGCCAGCATGGACTGGCCGCACCGTGACCCGTTCGACCGGATGCTCGCCGCCACCGCGCTCCGCTACGATGTGGCGATCATCTCGATCGATACGGTGTTCGACGATGTCGTACGGCGCATATGGTGACAAGGCGCGATCCTGGGCGCCGTGCCAAACTCAGTGGTTGTCCCGCGGCACGCCCATGCTCTGCGCGACGCGCTGGTATTTCACCGCGGGCTTGAGCACCATGCCCTCGTCGAACTGGTCCACCATGCTCCGCTGGATCTCCTGCCAGGGCGTCTGGTTGACCGCGTAGCGGAAGCCGCCCTCGCTGCGCAGCGCGGCATGACGCGCCTGCACCTCCGCGTCCGGGATCATGATGTCGGCCGTTCGCTTGTTGAGGTCGATCCGCACCCGGTCGCCCGTCTTCAGGATCGCGAGCCCGCCGCCCGCGGCCGCTTCCGGCGAGGCGTTGAGGATGGAGGGCGAGGCCGAGGTGCCCGACTGCCGCCCGTCGCCGATGCAGGGCAGGGAGTGGATGCCCTTCTTGAGGAGCGCCGCGGGCGGCTGCATATTCACCACCTCCGCGCCGCCCGGGTAGCCGATCGGACCCGTGCCGCGGATGAACAGCAGGCAGTGCTCGTCGATGTCGAGCGCGGGATCATCGATCCGGTGGTGGTAGTCCTCCGGCCCTTCGAACACGATGGCGCGGCCCTCGAAGGCGCCGAGGTCGCCCGGCGTCGACAGGTAGCGGTCCTGGAACTCCTTCGAGATCACGCTGGTCTTCATGATCGCGTTGTTGAACAGATTGCCCTTGAGCACGATGAAGCCCGCCTCCTCGCGCAGCGGCGTCTCGATAGGCGTGATGACGTCGTGATCGATGGAGCGGCGCGCGCGGTTGTTGTCGCCGAACCGCTTGCCGTTGACGGTCAACGCTTCTTCGCGGATATGGCCGCGCTTCATCAGTTCGGCCACGACGGCGGGCACGCCGCCTGCCCGGTGGAACTCCTCGCCCAGGTACTTGCCCGCGGGCTGCATGTTGACCAGCAGCGGGATGTGGTGGCCGATCGTTTCCCATTCCTCGATGGCGAGGGGCACGCCCGCGTGCCGGGCGATGGCGTTGATGTGGATTGTGGCGTTGGTTGACCCGCCGATGGCGGAGTTGACCACGATGGCGTTCTCCAGCGCCTCGCGCGTGATCACGTCGGAGGGTTTCAGGTCCTCCCACACCATCTCGACCGCGCGGCGGCCGGTCTCGTAGGCGATCTGCCCGCGCTCGCGGTAGGGGGCGGGAATGGCGGCGCAGCCCGGCAGCGTCATGCCGAGCGCCTCGGCCAGCGCGTTCATCGTCGACGCCGTGCCCATCGTGTTGCAATGGCCGACCGAGGGCGCCGAGGAGGTGACGATCTCCATGAACTCCTCGTAGTCGATCTTCCCCTCCGCCAGCTCCTCGCGGCTCTTCCACACGATGGTGCCCGAGCCCGTACGCTCGCCGTTGTGCCAGCCGTTCAGCATGGGGCCGCCGCACAGCACGATGGCCGGGATGTTGACGGTCGCGGCCGCCATGATGCAGGCCGGCGTGGTCTTGTCGCAGCCGGTGGTCAGCACGACGCCATCGAGCGGGTAGCCGTAGAGCGTCTCGACGAGGCCCAGGTAGGCGAGGTTGCGGTCGAGCGCGGCGGTCGGGCGCTTGCCGGTCTCCTGGATGGGGTGGACGGGAAACTCCATCGGCACGCCGCCCATGGCCAGGATGCCGTCGCGCACGCGTTTGGCGAGCTCCAGGTGGTGGCGGTTGCAGGGGCTGAGGTCGTTGCCGGTCTGGGCGATGCCGATGATCGGCTTGCCCGAGCGCAACTCGCCCGGCGTCAGGCCGAAGTTCAGATAGCGCTCGATGTAGAGCGCCGTCATGCCCGGGTTATCGGGATTGTCGAACCAGAGCTGGGACCGCAGCTTCCGCTTGCCGGGGGTGGGTGCGGCGGGCTCGGCCGGGTTCATCTCGTGCGCCATGGTTTCCTCCGTGTGGCCCGCGGCGGCAGGCCCGCCGGCTTCGCCGATCCGCGCCGCGGCGGGCGGGGCTCTCCGCCGGTCGATCCGTGGCTGATTTAGCGACGGGCGGCCTGGCAATGCAAGGATTGGTCTGCCTTTTGGGAACTCGCGGGCCGTTCAGACGCGGTTCAAACCGCGTCGTGTTGAAGCGGTCCATCGCTGCGGCGACCCCTGCCAGGACACGACCACCATGAAGACCTTCGTACCCGCTCTTTTTCTTTCCGCCGCGCTCGGCCTCGCGCCGGCGTTCGCGCAGACGCCTCCCGCCGCGCCGGCCTCTCCCGCGGTCGCTCCCGCCCCCGCGACCCAGGCTGCGCCAGTCGTTCCCGCGACCCCCGCGACGTCCGACCTGACCAAAGACGGCCAGGTCCGCATGCAGGTGGTCCGCGCCCAGTGCCGGGATGAGATCAAGGGTCAGGAGCTGAAGGGCGACGCGCGCAAGCAGGCCATGGGGGCCTGCATCGTGAAGGCGCGGCCCGACATGGCGGCGCGGGTGAAATGCCAGATGGACCCGCAGGTCAAGGGTTTGGACAGGGATGCGCGCAAGACCTTCGTGAAGGCCTGCGTCGCCAAGGCCAAGGGCTGATCGCTGCCCTTCTCCCGACGAAGCGGGAGAAGGGCGGGCTGCGTTGGTTCGTTCAACCCGCCTTGAGACTGTCCGCCCGCACCGGCTGGCGCATGGCGGTCAGCTTGTTGAGCGCGGCGACGTAGGCGCGGCAGGACGCGACGAGCGTGTCCGGATCGGCGCCCCGCGCTGTCGCCGAGCGGCCGCCCTCGGCCAGGCGCACCAGCACCTCGGCCTGGGCGTCCGTGCCCTCGGTGACGGCGTGGACGTCGTAGAGGTCGAGCTTGGCGTTATTGGGCACCAGGGCCCGCACAGCGTTGAAGATCGCGTCGACGGGACCGTTGCCGGTGGCCTGCCGGGTCTGGTGGGTGCCCTCGATGTCGAGGGTGAGCGTCGCCGATTGCGGGCCGATGGTGCCCGCGATCACGGTCAGGGCCACGAGGCGGATGCGCTCGTGCGCGCTGCCGATCTCATCGTCCACCAAGGCCACGAGGTCGTCGTCGTAGACGGTCTTCTTGCGGTCGGCCAGATCCTTGAAGCGCTTGAACGCGTCGTTGAGCGCGTTGTCGCCCAGCTCGTAGCCGAGGTCGCGCAGCTTCTCCTTGAAGGCGTGGCGGCCCGAGTGCTTGCCCATCACCAGGCTCGTCTTGCCCACGCCCACGCTGGCCGGGGTCATGATCTCGTAGGTTTCGGCGTTCTTGAGCATGCCGTCCTGGTGGATGCCGCTCTCGTGCGCGAAGGCATTCCGGCCCACGATCGCCTTGTTGTACTGGACCGGGAAGGAGGTCACGGCGGAGGCGAGCTTGGAGGCGCGGGTCAGCATCGTGCTCTCGATACCCGTCGCGAAGCCCAGCGCGTCGGCGCGGGTGCGGATCGCCATGACGATCTCCTCCAGCGCCGCGTTGCCGGCGCGCTCGCCGATGCCGTTGATCGTGCATTCGACCTGCCGGGCGCCGCCCTCCAGCCCAGCCAGCGTGTTGGCGACCGCGAGCCCCAGGTCGTCGTGGCAGTGGACCGAGAACACCGCTTTGTCGCTGCCGGGCACGCGCTCGCGCACGGCGCGGAACATGGCCCTGTACTCGTCCGGCAGGGCGTAGCCCACCGTGTCGGGCAGGTTGATCGTGGTGGCGCCGGCTCGGATCGCGGCTTCCACGCACCGGCACAGGTAATCGATCGGCGTGCGCGTTGCGTCCATCGCCGACCATTCGACGTCGTCGACGAGGCCGCGCGCCTGGGTCACCGTGCGCGTGACGATGTCGAGCACCTCATCCTCGGTCTTGCGCATCTGGTGGGCGAGGTGGATGGGCGAGGTCGACACGAAGGTGTGGATGCGCGGGCGCGCGGCATGGCGCACCGCCGCGCCCGCGCGAACGATGTCGCCCTCGATCGCGCGCGCCAGGCCCGCCACGACGGCGCGCTTCGTGCGGCGCGCGATCTCGGACACGGCCTCGAAATCGCCGTCGGACGCGATGGGAAACCCGGCCTCGATGACGTCGACGCCCATCTCGTCGAGCAGGGCCGCGACGCTGAGCTTGTCCTCGAACGTCATGGTGGCGCCGGGGCATTGTTCACCGTCGCGCAGGGTGGTGTCGAAAATGACGACGCGGTCGCGGGGAATAGTCTGGGGTTTGGACATGATGATCTTCCTGGGCATGCGGCCCTCGCGCCTTGCGGCGGGGCCTTCCGGTTCAGCGAAACGGTGCGACCCCTGAGCGCCCAGGCCAAAGGCCCGGCCGGCCCTCAGGGGCGGCTAAGCGACAGGAAGATCGGAAGGAGTCCGGAGGCGCGCACGCGAGGGCGGACCGCATCGCGGCCGACGACCCTCGTTTCGCTGCTGGCCAATGAAGCCACGTGACGCCTCGGTGAGCCCGCCGATGCGCGGGTCGATTTATGCTGGATAAGACGATCCGGCCGGCGCGGCAAGATGAAGTCGCCGCCCGGCCTTACTGCCGGGCTGTTTCCGCCATGTCGGCGAGCGCACTAAGCACCTGAGCGGCGATCCAGGGCTTCGGGATGAAATGAACGTTCCCGGGCAGTTTCCCCATCGGCTGCACCCGGCCCGAGGTGAGCAGGACCCGCATGGTCGGCCAGTGCCGCCCCACGATCTCGGCCAGCACCAGTCCGTCCATACGGCCGGGCATCTGCAGATCGGTGAAGATGGCCGACACCCTGTCGGGCTGGTCGTAGAGGTGGGCCAGCGCGTCGTCGGCGTTGCTGAAGGATAAGACGGGGATGCCAGCGTCCTCAAACACCGAGACGGCGTTGATCAGGATTGCCGGATCGTCCTCCACAACGAGAACGGACTTGGACCGCATCAGGATTTTCCCAGGCTCATCATGGTTCCGTTCGAAGCAAACTCCCGATTTGCTCAGCCCGTTCCAAACTTATGGCCTAATTAGGGCGTGGATCGTCTGGAAATCCAGGTCGATACGGCCCAGGGATGCACGCAAAGTCGCGGCTCAACTGCCGATGGGCTCCGCGGGTGTCGAAATGCCATCCGAAAAAGGCGCCGATCAGCCGCCTACCCGCGCCAGCCTGTACAACCCCACGTCGATCGCCCCGCTGCGGAAGCCGCCCGCACAATAGGCGAGATAGTAGACCCACTTGCGCTTGAAGGTCTCGTCGAAGCCCTGAACCGCGATGCTGTTCCAGGCCGCCTCGAAGCGCCGCTGCCATTCGGCGAGCGTGTCGGCGTAGCTCGAGCCGAAAAGCAGCTCCGTCGAGCAGGACAGGCCCGCGGCTACGCTTTGCCGCACCATGATCGCGGGGGACAGCAGCATGCCGCCGGGGAAAATATAGCGCTGGATGAAGTCGGGGTGGCGTGCGTAGGACTCGAATCGGTCATCCGCGATGGTGATACCCTGCACCACCGCCGTGCCGCCCGGGCGCAGGCGGTCGCGCACGGTGCGGAAGAAGGCGGGCCAGTAATCCTGGCCCACGGCCTCGATCATCTCCACCGACACGATACGGTCGAAGGTCCCCTCGACGTCGCGATAGTCTTCCAACCGAAGGTCCACGCGGTCGGACAGGCGGGCAGCCGCCATCCTGTCCCGCGCGTACTCGAGCTGGGCGGGTGACAGCGTCACTCCGGTCACGCGACAGCCGCGCCGGGCGAGCCGCTCGGCCATGCCGCCCCAGCCGCAGCCGATCTCCAAGACGCTCTCGCCGCCGCTCAAGCCGAGCGCGTCGATGATGCGATCCTGCTTGGCGGTCTGCGCGTCATCGAGGCTCACAGTGGGATGCGCGTAGAGCGCCGACGAATAGCTCATGCCGGCATCCAGCCAGCGCGCGTAGAACGCGTTGCCCAGGTCGTAATGGGCCACGATGTTGCGGCGGCTGCCGCGCCTGGTGTTGCGTTTCAGGGCGTGGTGCAGCCTGTTGATCAGGCGCGCGGGTAGGAAACCCGCCAGCATGCGCTCGAGAGCGGCGTCGTTGACGGCCGCCAGCTCGATCAGCCCCGCCAAGTCGGGGCTCGACCAGTCGCCATCCATGTAGGCCTCGGCAAAACCCACGTCGCCGCCCGCGACGAGGCGGCGCAGGGTGCGCCAGCGGTGCAGGACCATGACCGCGTCGGGGCCCGGGTTGCGAGCCGCCGCTCCCGCGTAGCGCCGTCCGCCCGGCGTCACGACCGTGAGACGTCCGGCATGCAGGTGGTCCAGCAGGGGGCGCAGCAGGCGCCCGACCAGCGGTCCGGCACGCGACGATGCCGGGGCGGTATCCGCGTCCGCCCCGATGGTGTCCGACCCCCTGTTCATGCTCATGCGCGCATTCACCGCCGTCCGTCAGCGACGTCTCGTTTTCCCGACCGGGTTTTCTCGTTCAGGATGGGGCGTTTTCGGCGGGATTTCAACGCCAAAGGTCAAGGTCGCTCCATCTGGAACGCGTCGTCCACCGGTACGCCCAGCGCCGTCACGAGCCGGTTGGTCTCGGCCGCCATGCCCACCACGCCCAGAAGCTCTCCATATTCCGCATCCGTCATGCCGCGGGCCCGCGCCGCGGCGGTGTGGGAATGGATGCAGTAGCTGCAGCCGTGCGCGATGGAGACGGCCAGGTAGAGCATCTCCTTGACCTTGGGATCCAGCGCGCCGGGCGCCATGACCTCCTTGAGGCTGTCCCAGGTCCGCTTCAGCGTCTTGGGATCGTGCGCCAGGGCGCGCCAGAAGTTGTTGACGAAGAACGATTGGCGCACCGCGCGGATGTCGTCGAACACGGCCCGCGCCTCGGGCGAGAGTTCGTGATCCTGGAGCAGCGGAACGGTCGCCATGGCTGGCCTCGGTTCGGGATATGCGCCGTGCGCTTAGCAAAGGACCTGATCGCCGCCAAGCGGAGCGCAAGGCGCCCCGCGCCCGCCACCGCCTCAACCTCGGTCCGGCACCCTTGCAAAGCCAGGGGCCTGCTGGAGTTCGATCAAGGCGCCGCAGACATCCTTGGGGTGCAGGAACAGCACCGGCAGGCCGTGAGCGCCGACGCGTGGGACGCCATCGCCCAGCACGCGCGTCCCCTCGGCCACCAGCCCGTCCCGCGCCGCTTCGAGGTCGTCCACCTCGAAGCAGACGTGGTGCAGGCCGCCGCTCGGGTTGCGGTCCAGGAAGGCGCGGATCGGCGACGCCTCGCCGAGCGGGGCGAGCAGTTCGACTTGGGTGTTGGGCAGCGTGACGAACACGATGGTCACGCCGTGCTCGGGCAGGTCCCGCGGGGCCGACACGCGCGCGCCCAGGGCGGACGCGTAGACTGCGCAGGCCGCGGCCAGATCCGGCACCGCCATCGCGACGTGGTTCAGCCGGCCGATCAACGAGGCGTCCGATAGGCCGAGGGCGGCCGCTGGGCAAAACCCTCGCGCTCGCTCAAGGCCAGCATGAGTGTCTCGGCGGCCTCCGTCACGGGCGTGCCGGGGGGGAACACGGCCGCCACCCCGGCGGTAAGGAGGTTCGCCACGTCGCCGGGCGGGATCACGCCGCCGAGCACCAGGGTGATGTCGCCCCGCCCCAGGCGATCGAGCTCCGCCCGGAGCTCGGGAACGAGCGTCAGGTGCCCGGCCGCGAGCGACGAGACGCCCAGCACGTGGACGTCCTCGGCGACGGCCTGCGCGACGGCCTCGGCGGGGCTCGCGAACAGCGGCCCGACCGCGACCGCGAACCCCATGTCGGCGAAGCCCGAGGCGATCACCTTCTGGCCGCGGTCGTGGCCGTCCTGCCCGACCTTGGCGACCAGGATCTTCGGCGGCCGGCCGGCGTCGGCTGCGAAGTCGCGGGTCAGCGCCCGCACGCGCGCCACGGCGTCGCGGTCGCGGCCCGCGGCCTCGCCGTAGACGCCCGCCACGACCGAGGCGCTCGCCCGGTGTCGGCCCCAGACCCGCTCGAGGGCGGCCGACATCTCGCCCACCGTCGCGCCTGCGCGCGCGGCTCGCACGCTCGCTTCCAGCAGGTTGCCGGGGCGGCCGCCCGCGATCGCGGCGAGGCCGTCGAGCGCGGTGTCCACCTCGCGCCCGTCCCGCTCGGCCCGGAGCCGGCGCAGCTTGGCGACCTGTGCCTCGCGCACGGCCGCGTTGTCGATGCGGCGCACGTCGAGCGGTGGTTCTTCTTCGAGCCGATAGCGGTTCACCCCCACCACGACCTGCGCGCCGCCGTCGATGCGCGCCTGCGTGCGGGCGGCGGCCTCCTCGATGCGCCGCTTGGGCAGGCCGTCGGCGATCGCCTTCGCCATGCCGCCCAGCGCTTCCACCTCCTCGATGTGGCTCCAGGCCCGTGCCGCGAGGTCGGCGGTCAGTCGTTCCACGAAGTAGGAGCCGCCCCAGGGGTCGACCGCGCGGGTGAGGCCGCTCTCTTCGCGCAGCACGAGCTGCGTGTTGCGCGCGATCCGCGCCGAAAAATCGGTGGGCAGCGCCAGGGCCTCGTCGAGCGCGTTGGTGTGCAGCGATTGCGTGCCACCCGCCACCGCGGCAAGCGCCTCGGCCGTGGTGCGGACCACGTTGGTGAAGGCGTCCTGCGCGGTCAGCGACCAGCCCGAGGTCTGGCAATGGGTGCGCAGCGCCAGCGACTTGTCCGACGTGGGCGCGAACCGTGCCATCAGCCGCGCCCACAGGAGGCGCGCGGCCCTGAGCTTGGCGACCTCCATGAAGTGGTTCATGCCGACCGCGAAGAAGAAGCTGAGCCGCGGCGCGAAGCCGTCCACGTCGAGCCCCGCCGCGAGCCCCGCGCGGACGTATTCGATCCCGTCGGCCAGCGTGTAGGCGAGCTCCAGGTCGGCGGAGGCGCCCGCCTCCTGCATGTGGTAGCCGGAGATCGAGATGGAGTTGAACTTCGGCATCCTCTCCGTCGTGTAGGCGAAGATGTCCGAGACGATGCGCAACGAGGGTTCGGGCGGATAGATGTAGGTGTTGCGCACCATGAATTCTTTGAGGATGTCGTTCTGGATGGTGCCGGTGAGGTTTTCGGCCGTCACGCCCTGCTCGGCCGCGGCCGCGACGTAGAGCGCCAGGATGGGTAGGACGGCGCCGTTCATCGTCATCGACACCGACATGCGGTCGAGCGGGATGCCGTCGAACAGGGTGCGCATGTCGAGGATCGAGTCGATCGCCACTCCCGCCATGCCGACGTCGCCCGCCACCCGGGGGTGGTCGGAATCGTAACCGCGGTGGGTGGGCAGGTCGAAGGCGACCGATAAGCCTTTCTGCCCGGCCGCGAGGTTGCGGCGGTAGAAGGCGTTCGACTCTTCCGCGGTCGAGAAGCCCGCGTACTGCCGCACCGTCCAGGGCTGGGTCACGTACATGGTGGGGTAGGGGCCGCGCAGGAATGGGGCCATGCCGGGATGGCCGTCGATCCCGTCAAGCCCCGCCCGGTCGTCCGGGCCGTAGGCGGGGCGGATTGCAATGCCCTCCGGCGTGAGCCACGGCTCGACGCCTGCGACGGTGCCGCCCCGGACCGCGTCGTTCGGTTCCGACCGGCGGGCGGGCGCGAACGGCGACGTCGCGAAGCTGGGGATGCGGCTCATTGGGCCTCCCGCTCAAACGGTTCCGCGTCGCGGACCGACGGCAAGGCTGGAAAGCGGATCGCTCCCGGCCCCGGCGTCACGGACCGGAACGGTGTCGGCGCGACCGGAAGAAAGTCGGCGGTGTCGTGATCAGGGCTCGCGAAGACCGTGGTGCCCACGATCGGCGCGGTTCCGTTGCGGATGTCCTGCCCGCGTCGCTCCCGCATCGCCGCCACCCTGGTCTGCCACGAGCCCGAGACTAGCGCCGCCGCCAGCCCACCCTCGCTCTCGACCTCCCCGAACAGCGTCCAGGAGCGATCGCACAGCGCGTCGGTCAGGTGCTCGACCGTACCCGAGCCCGCCGCGGGGTCGGCGACCCGCCCCAGGTGCGCCTCCTCCAGCAGGACCAGCGCGGTATTGCGCGCGAGGCGCCGCGCCGTGCCGTCCGCCAGCCCGAGCGCGCCCGTGAAGGGCAGCACCGAGACGTCGTCCGCCCCGCCCAGGATCGCGGCCGCGCAGGCGATGGACCCGCGCAGCAGGTTTGTGTGCGGGTCGCGGCGCGTCAGGGTGCGCCACGCGGTCTCGGCATGCAGGCGCAGCGGCCGGGGTGCGAGGCCGCAGGCCACCTCGACCTCGCGCCAGAGCACGCGGAACGCGCGCAGCTTCGCGATCGTCAAAAGAAAGTCCGCGTCGGCCGCGAGCGTGAAGCCGAGCGCGTCGCGGGCGCGTTCGAGGCCGAGCGGCTCCAGCGCGCGCAGGTAGGCGACCCCGCTCGATAGGACGGCCGCGATTTCCTGCGCCTCGGAGGCGCCCGCCTCGTGATGGGGCCGGCCGTCGGCGCGCAGGCACGGGCCCGTCGCGAGCCCCTCGCGGTCGAGCGGCCCGAGCGTGGCGGCGAGGGTCCGTGCGAGGTCGGGCCAGGGCAGGGGCGCGAAGCCGAGCCGGGCCATGTCGCCCAACGGATCGAGCCCGAGGTCGATCGCGCCCGCGCCGCGGCGGACAAGTGTCTCGGTTGTCCGCCATACCGATGAGGTCGCGAACGTCTCCAACTCCAGGCGAAGGTCGATCCCGTCCAGGGGTAACCCGTCCGCGAGGTCCTTCAGCGCCTCGACCGGCACGCCGAAGCCGCGGGCCCCGGGTGACCCGGCGAGCGCGATGGTCAGGCG
>CAXTFJ010000075.1:0-22039 GCA_964243405.1 uncultured Lichenihabitans sp.
GCCCGGCGCGCCCTCGACGTGGAGCGAGATCATCAGCATCAGGAACGCGAAGGGAAGCAGCCAGAATGAGATGTTGTTCAGCCGCGGGAAGGCCATGTCGGGAGCGCCGATCATGAGCGGCACGAACCAGTTGCCGAAGCCGCCGATCAGCGCGGGCATCACCATGAAGAAGATCATGATCAGGCCGTGGGCGGTGATCTGCGTGTTGTAGAGGTTCTTGCCCATGTCGGCCGCGTTGTCGGCATTGGCTTCGCCCAGCACCTGCGCGAGCCCGGCCATGAAGTGCCAGTGCGGGTTCATGAGCTGGATGCGCATGAGGATGGAGATGGCCGCGCCCACGCAGCCCGCGAAGATCGCGAAGACCAGGTAGAGTGTGCCGATGTCCTTGTGGTTGGTCGACAGCATGTAGCGCCGCCACCCGGTCGGGTGGCCGTGCGCGTCGTGGGTCGCAATCGCTGAGGTGGCCATTCTGTCCTCGGAACTCGGGCGTCCGTTCGGGATGGGTCGGCTGGTCTTAGGGAGCCGCCGGCGTGGCGTCGGCCACGGCCGTGGTGCCGGAAGCATTGCTGGCATACTTCTTCTTGGCGTCCTGCAGCCAGGCGTCGTACTGCGCATCGCTCACGACGCGGAAGGCGATCGGCATGTAGGCGTGGTCCTTGCCGCAGAGCTTGGAGCACTGGCCATAGTACATGCCTTCGCGCGTGGCGCGGAACCAGGTCTGGTTCAGGCGGCCCGGCACGGCGTCGATGCCGACCCCGAGCGACGGGATCCTGAAGCCGTGGATCACGTCCGCGCCCGTCACCTCGACCACCACCGTCTTGTTGACGGGCACCACCGCCTCGTTGTCGACCGACAGAAGGTGGATGTCGCCCGCCTTGAGCTGGTCGTCGGTCAGCAGCGCGGAGTCGAAGTCGAAGCCGCCCGCCTGCTCCTTTGGGTAGGAGTAGGACCAGTACCACTGCTTGCCGGTCGCCTTGATGGTGATGTCCGGCTTGGGGATCACGAGCTGCTCGGTGAGCAGCCGGAACGACGGCACCGCGATGATGACCAGCAGCAGGACGGGGAGCACCGTCCAGGCCACTTCGAGCACCGTGTTGTGGGTGGTCTTCGATGGAACCGGATGCGCCTTCTCGTTGAAGCGCACCGCGCAGATCCCGATCAGCGCCGCCACGAACAGGCAGATGGCGGTGGTGATCGGCAGCAGCACCCAGTCGTGGAAATTGTGGATGTGGTCCGCCACGTCGTCGGCGCCGAGCTGGAAGCCGATCTGACCCGGCACGGGATGGCCGTAGTCGGCCGCCCAGGCCGCGCCCGCGCCGCCGGCCAGGAGCACCGCAGCCGCGAGCAGGGCCCGGCCGAAGGGAAATCTTCGCATAAAGGTCGCCGCTCCTCGTCGCCGCGCGCGCGGCGTGGCGGATCAGCCGCCGCCCGGGATTAGATTGCTTCCAAAACCATAAAGCCGAGGCGAGTGCAATGTCATCCGGGTCACATCGGCGCACACGTGCATCCCGCGGGGCGCGGCCCCACGCCGTGCCGCCGCGCGCGAAACCCGAAGGCTGCCAACCCCTTGAGCTTGACAGGGTCGGACCTTTTGCTAGGCCGTTGCCACGGCTGCCTCAGCGGTGGCCAGAGGCGCGGCTCGTTTGCGGGTCGCGGTTTTCCCGAATGGAAAGCATTGGGATGTCGGACGGTTTTCACGGCTGGGTTCGGGTGCTCCGCTTCACGGCGGCTCCGGCCGTCCTGCTGGGGCTGGCGCTCCTGGCCGGCCCGGCCGCCGCGCAGGGCGTCGTCAAGGCCAAGCACGGCGACTGGGAAACCCGCTGCGAAACACCGCCCGGCGCCACCAAGGAGCAGTGCGCGCTGATCCAGAGCGTGGCGGCCGAGGACCGGCCGAACATCAGCCTCGTGGTGATCGTGCTCAAGACCGCCGACGGCAAGAGCCGGCTGCTGCGCGTGGTGGCGCCCTTGGGCGTGCTGCTGCCCTCCGGGCTCGGCCTCAAGGTCGATCAGGTCGACATCGGCCGGGCCGGCTTCGTGCGCTGCCTGCCTTCGGGCTGCATCGCCGAAGTCACGATGGAGGACAAGCTGATCGACCAGCTCGGCAGCGGCACCACCGCGACCTTCATCATCTTCCAGACTCCGGAGCAGGGCATCGGCATCCCGCTTACGCTCAGCGGTTTCAAGGACGGCTTCGCGGCGCTGCCCTGAGCGTCGGTCAGCCCGGAGCGAGCGGCGTCGCGGACGTCGCGGGGCGGACGACGGTCTTGCGGGTGGTCCGCGACGGTTCGGGGTGCGCCACCAGGCCATCGATGGCGGCCACGCTCGCGGCGGCCTCCGCGGGGGACAGGTCGCGGGACGCCATGGCCTGGGCCTCCTTGGCCTTGCCCTGCAAGGCCAGCACCAGCGCGAGGTTCTGGCGCACCCGGGCGTCCGCGCCGGGAGCCGCGGCCGCGTCCCGCAGGGTCTGCTCGGCCAGCGGAAGCTGCTTGTCGAGTGCGTAGGACAGGCCGAGGTTGGACAGCACGTGGGCGTTGCCGGGCGCGATCTTGAGCGCCGCCGCGTAATAGTCCTGCGCGCCGCGGTGGTCGCCGAGCTGGTCGGCCGCGGCGCCCTGCGCCGACAGGATCGTCCAGTCGGGCCGGTCGGGCGTATGCGCGCGCTCCAGTACCGCGGCGGCCTCGCTGGCGCGGCCCACGTCGCCCAGCGCCTTGCCGTAGGCGGCCAGCACGCCCTGGTCGAAGGGATGCTTGATGGCGATGGTTTCCAGCACCGCCACGGCCTGCGTGTCGCGGTTCTCGGCGCGCAGCGCGCGGGCGTAGGTGAGGCCCACCGACGGGTCGGAAGGGTCGGCATCGTAACGGCGGCCGAGCTCGGCCACGCTGGCCTCCGGTCCCGCGGCGGCCGACGCCGTGATCGACCCCGTGGCGTCGCGGTCGAGGCCGCATCCGGCGAGCGTCACCGCCAGGAGAAGGGCGGCCGCCAAGCGGCGTCGGATGCGGTGATCGGGCCGTGTAAGAGCCTCTGCGAGGACCGGTGAGCGCACGCGCTGCTCCAGAATGGGACCGAAGCGTCCCCGTCCGAGCCATAAATCGGTAACGCTAACGAGGCGTTAATGGCGCGGGTGGAGGCGTGGCCCGCGAGATTGCTGCGCGACGCGCACCGTCCTAGCCTCGCGATCGACAACCGGTACCCCGCATGAGCGCGCTCCCCGACTTTCGCCTGACCCCCGCCCGCGCCGACCTCGCGGCCGACCACCTGCGCGGCCGGGTCGACGCCGCGCGGTTTGTGACCGGAACCGAGCACCGCGTGGCCGTGCCGCTGGCGCCGCTGCGGCGCGAACCGCGCGGCGACCTCGGCCTCGACACCGAGCTGCTACTGGGCGAGCGCTTCACCGTCTACGATCGGGACGCGGAAGGCTGGTCCTGGGGGCAGGGCGAGGACGGCTACGTGGGCTACCTGCCGAGCGAGGCCCTGGAGGAGGCGGGCGACCCCGCGACCCACGCGGTGGCGGTGCTGCGGACCTTCGTGTACCCGGGCCCGAGCATCAAGCTGCCGCCCGCGGCGGCGCTGCCCTTCGGGGCGCGGCTCGCGGTGCGCGACGGCGGCGAGCGCTTCGCGGCCGTGCCGGGCGGGTTCGTTTGGGCCGGCCATCTCGCGGCCGTGGATGCGCGCGCGGGCGACGCCACGGCCGTGGCGGAGCGGTTCCTCGGCATCCCCTACCTGTGGGGTGGCAAGAGCAGTTTTGGGCTCGACTGCTCGGCCCTGGTGCAGACCGCGCTCGCGGCCGCCGGGATCGCGGCCCCGCGCGACACCGACATGCAGGAACGCGCGCTGGGCGAGGCGGTCGACCCCGAAGGCCCGCTGCTGCGCGGCGACCTCGTGTTCTGGCGCGGCCACGTGGGCCTGATGCGCGACCCCGCCACGCTGCTGCACGCCAACGGGCACAGCATGACGGTTATGTCCGAGCCTCTGCCCGAGGCACGGTCGCGCATCCTGGCCGCCACCGGCAAGGATGTCACGAGCGTGCGGCGCCTCGCCTGAGGGTCGACCGAGCGGGCCGGACCGGGTCTCCGCCTACCGGCTCATCTCCATGCCGGGCATGGCGGCGGCGTCGCCCGTGGGGCCTTTGGCACCGATCCCCTCCACGTGGAAGTGGACCGGCACCGTGCCGGCATGGGCGAATACGAGGGTGCCGTCGACCGTGTCGCCCACCTTGAGGGGGCGCTTGAGGCCGGTGAACATGAGGTGGAGGCCCGCGGGCGACAGGGTCAGCGCCCCGCCGGGCGGCACGGTGACGGGTCCCGCGGGCCGCATCCGCATCACCCCGCCGTCCATCGTCATCGCGTGGACCTCGGCGTGCGCCGCGGCGTCGAGCGAGCCGCCCACGAGGGTGTCGGGCGCGGTGCCGCGGTTGCGGATCGTCACGTAGCCGCCCGCCACCTCGGCCCCCGCGGGCGTGGCGCGGGCCCAGGGGGTCTCGACCGCGATCGTGCCGGGGGCGGCATCCTCCGCCTGGGCGTAACCCGTCAGGAGGGCGAGGACCGCGAGGGAAAGCAGGGCTTTGTTCACGTGCGGGCGTCCAGTGCGTCGAGCTCCTTGGCCCGGTACACGAGGTAGGACAGCAGCCAGGCCAGCACGAAGATGCCGATGATGGCGAAGCCCAGCGTGTTGAAATTGTCGTTCAGCGATCCGACGGCGTCCCAGAAACCACCCTTCAGTTCCAGCCTGTCGCCGATCAGCCCGAGCGCCTCGATGCCGCCGATCAGCACCGCCACCACGACCGACACCAGGGTGATGGTCATGTTGTAGTAGAGCTTGCGCATGGGCTTCACGAAGGCCCACTCGTAGGCGCCCAGCATCACCACCCCGTCGGCCGTGTCGACGAGCGACATGCCCGCGGCGAACAGCACGGGGAAGACCATGATGGCCCCGATCGACACACCCTTGGCGGCCTGCGCGGCGGACACGCCGAACACCGCCACCTCCGTCGCGGTGTCGAAGCCCAGGCCGAACAGGAAGCCCAGCGGGAACATGTGCCAGCTCCGGGTGACGAGCCGGAACAGCGGCCGGAACAGCCGCGCCAGCAGCCCGCGGCTGTTGAGCAGGAGGTCGAGGTCCTCCTCCACGTAAGCCCCGCCCGCCCGAACGCGCCGGTAGCTGCGGTAGAGGCCCGCGAAGATCGCGACGTTCATGGCCGCGATGGCGAGCAGGAACAGCGCCGAGACGGCCGTGCCGATCATCCCGCTCACGCCCTGGAACGCCGCGAACCCGTCGAGCAGGGTCGCGGCGCACGCCACGGCCGCCGCGGCGATCACCACCACGGTCGAGTGACCCATGGCGAAGAAGAACCCGACCGACACCGGTCGCCGGCCGGACTGCATCAGCTTGCGGGTGACGTTGTCGATGGCGGCGATGTGGTCGGCGTCGACCGCGTGCCGCAGGCCCAGGCCGTAGATCAGCAGGGCCACCCCCAGCAGCGCCGGCTTGTCGCCGAAGGCCACCAGGGCCCAAAGCCACGCTCCCCCGTTCAGCACCGCGAGAAGCACCGCGACGGCGATCAGCCGCGCCTTCAGGTCCGGCGTGCTCTCGTCGAAGAGGTGCTTCAGCGGCTGGAGCATGGGGATCTCATCGGGGTGGGTCACGAACAGGCCGACCTCTGGAATCGATCGCCGCGGCTGCCGGTTCCGCCGCAAACCGTCCTGCGACGACGACGGCAGGGTTAAGCTGTCCAGGTCCCGCTGGTCAACGCGGGGGCTTGTGGCTTGCGCCGGGCCTGCTCGTCCAAGGCCTCGTTAACCATTGCTTAACCGTCCCTGTCCCAAGTTGGGGCATTAAAGGAAGATTAAGCCCTTGACCGATTCAACCGCCGCGTCCTCCGCCGTCCGCTTCCGCGGCCGCTCCCTCATGGCGCTGGTGCTGGCGCCCGAACAGCCGGTCGACGAGTGGTTGGCCGGACTCGACGAGCTGGTGGCGCGCTCGCCCGCCTACTTCATCAACCGCCCCGTGGTGATCGACGTGTCGGGCCTGCCGCAGCGGCGGCCGGACCTCATGCACATCGTGAGCGAGTTGCAGGCGCGCAAGATCCGCGTCATGGCCATGGAGGGCACCGAGACGTCCGTGCTGGGCGCGGAAGCGCGCGGCCTGCCGCCCATCGTGGGGGACGGACGCCCGTCCTCGCCCATCGAGATGCCCGCCAAGACCGACGAGGCCACGCCCCCCGCCCAGCCGTTGCCGCGCGCGCTCACCTCCATGGTGATCGAACGGCCGGTGCGCTCGGGCCAGTCCATCTTCTGCCCGGACGGGGACGTGACCGTGCTGGGCTCCGTGGCCTCCGGGGCCGAGATCGCGGCGGGCGGCTCCATCCACGTCTACGGGACCCTGCGGGGCCGCGCGCTGGCGGGCTGGGGCAACCGCCAGGGGCGCATCTTCTGCGGGAGCCTCGATGCCGAGCTGCTCGCCATCGACGGGCTCTACAGGACCGCGGACGACATCGACCTGTCCTTCCGGGGGCGGCCGGTCCAGGCGTGGATCAGAAACGACAAGCTGGTGGTGGAGGCGCTCGAAACCGAGCGCTTCGTATCGCTGGCGGCTGCCAGGAGCCAGGCCGCGTGATCGCGGCGCGCGGGCGCGGCAAGGGAAGTGGGGAGAAGGGTATGGCGCAGGTTCTGGTCGTCACGTCGGGCAAGGGTGGCGTGGGAAAGACGACATCGACCGCGGCGCTCGGTGCGGCCCTCGCCCAGGAAGGGCAGACCGTCTGCGTGGTGGATTTCGACGTGGGCCTGCGCAACCTCGACTTGGTGATGGGGGCCGAGCGCCGGGTCGTCTACGACCTCGTCAACGTAGTGCAGGGGCAGGCCAACCTCAATCAGGCGTTGATCCGCGACAAGCGGGTCGAGACGCTTTACCTGCTGCCCGCCTCGCAGACGCGCGACAAGGACGCGCTGACCGAGGAGGGCGTGTCCAAGGTGATCGCCGAGCTGCGCCAGCGCTTCGACTGGGTGATCTGCGACAGCCCGGCCGGCATCGAGCGCGGCGCGACGCTGGCCATGCGCTTCGCCGACCTCGCCGTTGTGGTCACCAATCCGGAGGTCTCCTCCGTGCGCGATTCCGACCGCATCATCGGCCTGCTCGACTCCAAGACGCTGCGCGCCGAGCGCGGCGAGTGGATGGACAAGTTCCTGCTCATCACCCGCTACGACGCCGCCCGCGCGCAGCGCGGCGACATGCTCAAGACCGACGACGTGCTCGACATCCTGTCCATCCCGCTGATCGGCATCATCCCGGAAAGCCAGGACGTGCTGCGCGCTTCCAACGTCGGCGCCCCCGTGACCATCAACAACCCCGTGAGCCTTCCCGCCAAGGCCTACGCCGAAGCCGCGCGCCGCCTCATGGGCGAGACCGTCGAGGTCACTGTGCCGGCCGAGAAGAAGAACCTGTTCGGCATGCTGTTCGGCCGGAGGGCGGCATGAACCCTTTCCGCTTCCTCAACCCCAAGCCGAGCTCCGCGCCGCAGGCCCGCGAGCGGTTGCAGATCCTGCTCGCCCACGAGCGCGCGCTGGACGGACGCCCCGAACTCGTGGCGCTGCTGCGCGAGGAGATCCTGAAGGTGATCGCCCGCCACGTGTCCATCGACCGCGACAAGGTCAAGGTGCGGATGGCCAAGCACGACACGCTGTCCACGCTGGAAGTGGACCTGGAGATCCGCGCGCCGTCGACGATCACGGCGCTGGCGTCCTGACGAGTCGAGATTGCCGCGCCCGTTCACCCGAGCCGGGCGGTCGCACTATCCTTCGTCATTAGGAGCGCAGCGAAGCAATCCAGCCGGCGGTTCCGGCAAAGCCGCGAACGGTCGCGCTTGGCACCCCTGGATTGCTTCGCTCCGCTCGCAATGACGTTGCGGATGGAAGCGTAGGTTTCGAACGGACCGCAATGCCATCCCCCGCCGTGCGTGTCTGCCGCAACGGCGTCAGCCCGCGTCGACCGTCTCGGCCATCGGCAGGCTGAAGCGGAACGTCGTGCCGCGGTCCACCACGCTGCGGACCGTCAGCCGGCTTCCCAGGCGCTCCACCAGGTCGCGGCAGAGCAGCAGCCCGAGACCGCTGCCGCGCTCGCCCGCGGTGCCCACGGTCGTGACGCGGCGGTCCAGCTTGAACAGGTCGTCGATCTTGTTGGGCGGCATGCCGAGCCCCGTGTCCGTCACGGTCACCTCGATCGCCCCGCCCAGTTGCCGCCCCGCGACCGTGATCGTGCCCCCCGGCAGGGTGAACTTGATCGCATTGCCCACCAGGTTGCGCAGCACGGCCAGCAGCATGTCGCGGTGTCCCAGCACCGTGACGTCCGTGCCCTCGGTCCGCAGCGTCAGCCCCTTGTCGGCCGCGGCGACCGCCCCGCCCGCCACCGTTTCGCGCGCCACGTCGGCGAGGTCCACGGGTTTGAGCTCCACGGCCACGCTGTCCATCTGCAGGCTGGCCCAGGCGAACAGGCTTTCCATCAGCGAATAGGCTTGGCCCGCGGCCTCCTTCAGGCCCTGGGCGCGCCGTTCCACGGACGCGAGGTCCTTGGCGCCGATCCCCTGGGCGAGCACGGTCGAGAGCCCGAGCAGCGCCTGGAACGGGTTGCGCAGGTCGTGGGCGATGATGGAGAACAGCAGTGTCTTCTGGCGGTTGAGCGTGTCGAGTTCCAGGCTCTTGGCTTCCGCCTCGTGCCGCGCCACGCTGAGCTCGGCCACGAACTCCCGCCGGGCCCGCGCGTAGCGGATCGCCCGCGCGAGCACCGAGGGCGTCGCCTCCGCCTTGGACAGGTAGTCGAGCGCGCCCGCGCGCATCAGCTTCAGCGCCACGTCACCGTCCGCCTCGCCCGTCAGCATGATCACGGCCTGGCTGCCGCCCTCGGGCGCGACGAGGTCGGCCAGCAGGTCGAACGTGTCCACGTCGGGCAGCCGGTAGTCGAGCAGCACGCAGTCGAACGACCCCGCCCGCGCGGCCGCGAGCCCGGAGGTGCCGTCGGCCGCCTCGACGAGGTCGTGGTTCAGCCCGGACTTGCTCAAGCCCCGGCGCACGGAGGCGCGGTCGACGGCGTCGTCGTCGATGAGCAGGATGCGCGTGAAGACCGTCATCTATTCGGGGAACTCGACCACCGTCCAGTAGTGCTCCAGCATGGACACCGCCTGCATGAACGTCTTCGCAGGGTCCTGTTTAACGATGTATCCGGCGACGTTGTGGCCGTAGGCGCGCGCCTTGTCCTCTTCGGCCTTCGACGTGGTGACCATGAACACCACGGCGGTCTTCAGGTCCTCGTCGTTGCGGATGGCCTCGAGGAACTCGATCCCGTTCATGCGCGGCATGTTGAGGTCGAGCAGGATGAGGTGCGGCTTGGGCAGCTTGGGCTTGCCGTTCTCGCCGCGCAGCACCTCCAGCGCCTCGACGCCGTCGCGCGCCACCGTGATCGGGTTGGCGATCCGGCTCTTGGTGAAGGCCCGCTTCAGCCCCTGGACGTCGACCTCGTCGTCGTCCACCAGAAGGAGGTTAACCGTCGGCGCCATCCTGTTTCCCCACCGATGCGTCGGGCCAGGTGAAGTGGACCGACAAGCCCTTGCCCTCGCGACCGTCCGTCAGCCAGACTTGGCCCCCCTGGCGCTCGATCAACTTCTTTACGATGGCGAGCCCCATGCCGCTACCCTCGACCTCGTCGCGCGGCCGGAGCGTCTGGAACATCCCGAACACGCGGTCGCGGAACCGTTCGGGCACGCCGGGCCCATCGTCGGTCACGCTGAACTCGGGCACCTCGCCGGGCACGGCTTCCACCCAGACGTGGCCCGTGGCGGGGTGGCCGTGGTGCTTGACCGCGTTGCCGATCAGGTTCTGGAACACCTGGGTGAGCGGCGCGCGGGGCGCCTGCACGGTGGGCAGGGCGGGATCGGCGAGGATCGCGAAACCCTCGGGCGGACTGACCAGCGCGGCCAGGTCCTCGACCAGGACGCGGGTGTCGACCGCCACGCTGTCCTCCGTGACCCGGCCCGCGCGCGAATAGGCCAGCAGGTCGTCGAGCAGGCTCTCGAGCCGCCGCACCCGGCTTTTGAGCAGGTCCATGTTGGTGCGGGTGTCGCCGGCGAGCGCGCCCTCGAGGTCCTCCTCGATCCAGCTCACGAGGTTCTCGATGCCGCGCAGCGGTGCCTTGAGGTCGTGCGATGCCACGTAGGCGAACTGCTCCAGTTCCTCGTTGGAGCGCTTGAGGTCCCGCGTCTGCTGGGTCAGGCGCCGCGTGAGCTTGTTGCGCTCGGTGATGTCGGTGAGCAGCGTCACGGCCCCCAAAACCGCGCCGTCCGGCCCCCGGTGCGGCCGGTAGAAGGCTTCCAACTCCCGCCGCTCGCCCCCCTTGCGGGGCAGCCGGTGCACGAAGCGGGTGTCCTGACCCGCGAGCGCCTCGTCGAGTTCCCGCCCCGCGCCCGGGAAGGAGGCCGCCGCGAACACCTCGGCGAGCGGCCGGCCCTGCAGGTCGGCCGCGTCGGCCGTTCCAAGATCGAACCAGCGCTCGAACTCGCCGTTGAGGAATCCGATCCGGCGCTTCCGGTCCACGTAGCCCACCAGCGCGGGCAGGGTATCGGCGGTCGCCCGCAGCAGCGACGTGCGGTCGAGTTCGATCAGGCTCGCCTTGAAGACCTGCACGGCGCGGGCCATCTCGCCCACCTCGTTGCGACGGCCCGTGCCGGGCACCGCCACGTCGAGGTCGCGGCCGACCAGCCGCCGCATCACGCCGGCCAGCGCCGTCAGCGGCCGCGTGATCAGCCGGTTGATCGCCACTCCGATGCCGGCGCAGATCAGCAGCGTCACCAGGGCGCCGAGCGCCATGGTCAGGATCGTGGTGCGCTCGGCATCCCCGACGGCCGTGTTCTGCACCGCGAGGGCCTGTTCCTCCGCGCGCTCGATGGCGTTCAAGGTCTGCCGGACATGGTCGAAGTCCTGCTTGCCGCGGCCTTCCGCCTCGATCTGCGTGGCCTGCGCGCGCGTCGCGGGATCGGCGCCCAGGGTGCGGACGCGCTCGCCGACCTCCGTCTGCCAGTGCCGCGCGGCGGCCTCCGCGTCCGCCAGCCGCGCCGTCTGGGCGGCGTCGGCTGTGGGGATCAGCCCGTGCAGCTTGGCGATCGCGTCATCCAGCGCCGGGCGGCCCATCGTGTAGGGCTCCAGGCTCGAGTCGCGAAACGTCAGCAGGAAGCCGCGCTCACCCGTTTCCTGGTTGACCATCGCGACCCGGAACGCATCGAGCGCGCGGATGATGCGACCGGAATGGAAGCGCGCGTCAATGGCGTGGTTCAACCCGTCCAGCGCCAGCGTGACGGCGCCGCCGCTCAGCAGGGACACGACCGCGATCGCGCCGATCGCCGCGCCGAGCGTGCGGTTGAGGCCGTAGGTGTTGGGCATGGAGGGGCGGACCTTTCGGGGCACGGGAGCCCCGCGCGTCTTAGCCGATCGGCTCCGCTGCCGTCACCCGTCCCGCCCGCGGTCCTCAGGACGCGGCGGGCAGGCTGCCCATGACGTCGCTCGCGGCCGGGGGGGCGCCCTTGAGCCGCCGCTTCAGCGCGCGCGCCACCCGGAACAGCACCATCGCCGGGTTGGGGAGGACGCGGCGGAAATAGGCGACCTTCTTGACGTAGCCGTCCACCTCCCACGCGACCTGCGACCCCTTGGGGAAGAACACGACGTCGCCCGGGCCGAGGCGGCGCGGTGCGTTGCCGCCGTCGCTGAGAACGATCGACCCTTCGAGGATCGTGATCGTCTCGTCCAGGTGGTAGGTCCAGTCGAACCGGCCCGCCGTGCATTCCCACACCACCGTGAACGCGCACCCGTCCGCGCTGCGGCTGAGTTCGGCCGCGCGGGCCGTCGGGTTGCCGTCCCTGATCCAGGCCGGGTTGATGGGGGCGGGCTTGAGGTCGAGCGTCGTGCTCGCGGCCTGGAAGGGAACGGGGGCCATCGGCGTCTCCTGCGATGTTGCGGTTGCGTGTAGGCTTTCACCCTCCGCCGCGGCGCTGTCCGCGGGGTGAAGCGGATCGCTCAAATTCGACGCAAACCCGGCGGTTGCCGCCCCATCGTTAACCCCCGCTTCCCCGTGACGCCGGGCGGCCCGATGGTGTAGGGAGCCCGCCAGATCGACACCCGCACGCGAGACGCCGCATGTCCGACGAACACGTCATCACCCTGGCCTGCGCCAACCGGCCCGGCATCGTCGCGGCGGTCTCCCAGTTCCTGTACGACCACGGCTGCGACATCCGCACGTCCAGCCAGTTCGACGACCAGGACCGGTTCTTCATCCGGGTGGTGTTCCGCCGGCTGGGCGACTCCCCGCCCGCCGAAAGCATCCAGCGGTGGTTCGCCCCCATCGCCGAGAAGTTCGGCATGGACTGGTCCATGCGGTCGCTCGACCACCGCAAGCGCGTCCTCATCATGGTGTCGCGCTTCGACCACTGCCTGGCCGACCTGCTCTACCGCTGGCGCATCGGCGAACTGCCCATGGATGTCGCGGCGGTGGTGTCCAATTACGGGCGCGACACCTACGCCCACCTCGACCTCGGGGACGTGCCTTTCCACCACCTGCCCGTCGCCAAGGACACCAAGCCCGAGCAGGAAGCGGCGCTGATGCGCATCGTGGAAGAGACCGGCACCGACGTTGTGGTGCTGGCGCGCTACATGCAGGTGCTGTCCGACGACCTGTCGCGCAAGCTGTCGGGCCGCTGCATCAACATCCACCACTCGTTCCTGCCGGGTTTCAAGGGGGCCAGGCCCTACCACCAGGCCTTCGAGCGCGGCGTGAAGCTGATCGGCGCCACCGCGCATTTCGTCACCGCGGACCTCGACGAGGGACCGATCATCGAGCAGGACGTGGAGCGGATCACCCATGCCGACACGCCCGAGGATCTCGTGCGCAAGGGTCGCGACATCGAGCGGCGGGTGCTGTCCCGCGCGGTCCGCTACCACCTCGCCGACCGCGTGATGGTGAACGGCCGCAAGACGGTGGTGTTTCCCGACTGAGGGCCGGCGTCTCTTGACGCTCGTCCGTCCACGCCGGCACTCTTGGTCGAACCCTTGATGAAATTCGACGGGTTCGATTGGGATGACGGCAACAGCGAGAAATGCCAAAGCCATGGAGTGACCGTGGCCGAAGTCGAGGACCTGTTCTCGCGGGACGTCATGGTCGCGCCCGATCCTGCCCATTCGGGTGCGGAGGAACCGTTCAAAGCCATCGGCCGAACGGTTAGGCATCGACCGATTTTTCTCGTTTTCACGATGCGGCAGCGAGGCGGCCGGGTCTTGATCCGACCCATCAGTGCCCGTTTCATGCATGCGAAGGAGGTCGAATTCTATGAAGCCCCTGCCGACCCTGGCGAGTGACGGCGAAGCCGCGGCCTTCGTGGCCGATGCGGACCTGACGGCCTACGACCTGTCGTCGATGACCCCCGTTCGCTTCGAACTCAAGCAGAAGGACCGCTCCGTGACGCTTCGGTTGTCGGAGCAATTGCTGAAAGCCGTGCAGGCCGAGGCCGGGCGGGTCGGCATGCCCTACCAGCACTTCATCCGGTTGAAGCTGGAGCAGGCGCTGCAGGGGAAATGACGAGCGTCCGCCCGATGCTTGCCAACCTCTGCGACAGCGGTGTCGCGCGATGACCGCGACCGTCACGGGTCTCGCGCCCGCTCCGTCCGCCAGCCTCGGCCGCATCATGGTCGCGAGCCTGGTCGGCACCACGATCGAGTTCTACGATTTCTATATCTACGGCGTCGCCGCGGCGCTCGTGGTGGGCCAGGTGTTCTTCCCGGCGGCCGCGCCCGGCGCCCAGGCGCTCAACGCCTTCCTCACCTTCGGCATCGCTTTCCTCGCCCGGCCGGTCGGCTCGGTTCTGTTCGGGCATTTCGGCGACCGGGTCGGGCGCAAGGCGACGCTCGTCGCCTCCTTGCTCGTCATGGGCCTGTCCACGGCGCTGATCGGCGTGCTGCCGGGCTACGACAGGCTCGGCCCCGCGGCCCCGGTGCTGCTCTGCCTCCTGCGGCTCGGGCAGGGGATCGGGCTCGGCGGCGAGTGGGGCGGGGCGGCGCTGCTCGCGGTCGAGAACGCGCCCGCGGGGCGGCGCGCCTGGTTCGGCATGTTCCCCCAGCTCGGCCCCGCGCTCGGCTTCCTGCTCGCCAACGGCCTGTTCCTGGCTCTCCTGCTCGGGCTCGGCACCGACCGCTTCCTCCTCTGGGGCTGGCGCGTGCCCTTCCTGCTGAGCGCGGTCCTGGTCGGGGTCGGGCTCTACGTCCGGATGAGCCTGACCGAGACGCCCGCCTTTCGTGCCGCGATGCGCGGCGGCGCGCCCGTCGCCGTGCCGCTGGCCGAGGTGCTCGCCCGCCACTGGCGGCAGCTCGCGCAGGGCTCGCTCGCCATGGTGGTGTGCTACGCGCTGTTCTACGTCACGACCGTGTTCGCGCTGGGCTATGGCACGGGCACGCGGCACATCCCGCGCACCGACTTCCTCGGGCTGCTGTGCGGCGCGGTCGTGTTCATGGCGCTGGCGACGCCGCTGTCGGCTTGGGCGGCCGACCGCTTCGGGCGCAGGCCGGTGCTCCTCGTGGCGAGCGGGCTCGCGGCCCTGTCGGGCTTCCTGCTGCCCGGCGCGCTGGGCGGCGGCTCCACCGTCGAGGTGTTCGCCTTCCTGGCCCTCGAACTCGGCCTGATGGGGCTGACCTTCGCGCCGATGGGGGCGCTGCTGCCCGAGCTCTTCCCCGTAAGGGTGCGCTACACGGGGGCCTGCACGGCCTACAACCTGGGCGGCATCCTGGGCGCCTCGCTCGCACCCTACCTCGCGCAGGTCCTGCTGCAGGCGGGTGGCCTGCCGTGGGTCGGCTTCTACGTGTCCACAGCCGCGCTCGTGAGTTTTGCGGCGGTGCTGACCCTGCGCGAAACGTCCGACAGCGGGCTCTGAGCCTTCGTTATACGCCCGCTTCGGCCCCCACGCCGCGGGCCGCGGCGCGCAGGGTGTTGACGAGCAGGCACGCGATGGTCATCGGCCCCACCCCGCCCGGCACGGGCGTGATCGCGCCCGCGATCCTCCCGCACGCGGCCGTGTCCACGTCGCCCACCAGGCGCGTCTTGCCGGGTTCGCGGCCCGGCACGCGGTTGATGCCGACGTCGATCACGGTGGCACCGGGCTTGATCCAGGAGGCCTTCACCATCTCGGGGCGGCCGACCGCCGCGATCAGCAGGTCGGCGCGCGCGCAGACGGCGGGGAGGTCGCGCGTTCGCGAGTGCGCGACCGTGACGGTGCAGTTCTCGGCGAGCAGCAGTTGCGCCACCGGCTTGCCCACGATGTTGGAGCGGCCGACCACCACGGCGTCAAGGCCGTCGAGCGAGCCCAGTACGTCCTTGGCGAGCATCACGCAGGCGAGCGGCGTGCATGGGGTCAGCGCCGGCTTGCCCGTGGCGAGCAGGCCCGCATTGAGGGGATGGAAGCCGTCCACGTCCTTGGCGGGGTCGACCGCGGTCAGCACCGCGCCCTCGCGGATCTGCTTGGGCAGGGGCAGCTGCACCAGGATGCCGTGCACGGCCGGGTCGGCATTGAGCCGCGCCACCAGCGCCAGCAGCTCCGCTTCCGTGGCCGAGGCGGGCAGGCGGTGCTCGAAGGAGCGCATGCCCACCTCGACCGTGCGGGCCGCCTTGTTCCTCACGTAGACCTGGCTCGCGGGGTCCTCGCCGACCAGCACGACGGCGAGGCCGGGTGTCACGCCGTGGCTCGCGCGCAGCGCCTCCACGCCGGCCCCCACCTTGCCCAGCAGGGTCGCGGCAAAGGCCTTGCCGTCGATGAGGCGCGCCGTCATGGGGGTGAAGTCTCCGTCGATCCGGGGTCCCGACTAGCCCCAAGGCAATGGGCGCGCAAGGTCGGCGACGGCCTCCGCGGGGCCGTCGTTCAGGAACCCTGGCCCGGCTTCGCGGTCCCGGGCTCGTCGCGCCACAACCCGATGCCGCCCGTGATGCCGGCCTCGTTGGGCACGATCTTCACCCGCGCGTCCAGGTCGCCCTCGACCTTCCGGCCGTTGCCGCCGCCGATGTAGAGCGTATCGAAGTGCACCAGCGCGTCGAGGATCGCGATCACCTTGTGGACCCGCCGGTTCCAGCGCTTCGGCCCGATGGCGGCCAGCGCATCGCGGCCCACGTAATCGTTGTAGGTCTTGTGGCGGCGGATCGGGTGGTGGGCGAACTCCATGTGGGGCGCCATCACGCCGTCCTCGAACAGCGAGGTACCCGCGCCCGTCCCCAGCGTCAGCACGAACTCGATCCCCACCCCCGCGATCACTCCCAGCCCCTGGATGTCGGCATCGTTGCCGAGCCGCGCGGGCTTGGCGAGCCGGTCGGCCACGGCCTCGGCGAGCGGGAAGTCGTGCCACGCCGCAGTGGGGAAGTGTGGCGCCGTCAGGACGCGGCCGCGCCGCACCGCCCCGGGGAAGCCGACCGACACGCGGTCGAAGGCGGGCAGGTCGGCCACCAGTTCCACGAGTTCGTCGAGCAGCACCGGAGGCGTGAGCTCGTCGGGCGTCTTGCGCCAGGCCTTGTCGTGCAGCATGTGGCCGCCCGCGTCGAGCACGGAGCCCTTCAGGCCGGTGCCCCCGATATCGATCGCCAGTGTCTTCGGGTCGTCCATCGGCGTGCCGGGCTCCTGCTGGTCCGCCGCTGTTGTGTTGGGGGGCGGCCGGGGCGTCAAGGATGCCGCAGGAGATGATTTTCATTCCGCCGCAATCATCCTATGTGAGACCGCGATGCCGAGCGTCGATTTCATTGCGGTGCGGGACGAGGCCGCTCCCCAGACCGGACCCGCCTTCGCGGGTGGCGCGGAGCACCTGGTCGACGCCAACCGCCGTCTGGGCCGCGCCGAACGGTTCCGCAGGCTCGTGCCGGGTACGGCCGTGTCCGCCGTGGTCCACGTGTTCATCACGATCGCCGGGCTGATCATCTGGCGCGCCATGCTGCAGGACCTGACGGCTCCCGAGCCCATTTCGGTCGAGATCGTCCATTCGATTCCGGGCGAGGACGCGGGGCCGGGGGGCGCGGCTTCCGGGCCGGCGGGCGGCGCGCCGGCGCCGTCCACACCTTTGCAGGTGGGGCCCAAGCCGCCGCAGGCGGAACCCGAGCCGCCGAAAACGGAGGTCAAGGCGCCGGATCCCAAGGCGCCTGACGCGAAGGCGCCCGACGCGAAGGCCCCCGATCCCAAGCCGCCCGCGCCCAAGCGGTCGGCGCTGGACGACGCGCTGCCCGCCCCCGACCTGGGGCCGGTTCCGCCCGCTGCCGCGTCGCCGCCCGGCGGTGCCGCAGCCGGACCGTCCGTGCCCTCCCGCACGGAGTCGGCGCCCATACCCGGGCCGAGCTTCGTGGCCCCCCCGCCCGAGCCCAAGGCGGCCGCCACGCAAACCGACAAGGCGCAGGTCGCCAACACGGCCGATGCCAAGGTCCCGACGCCCGCGCCGCCGCCGCCCGTCAAAGCGCCTCCGGTACCCTCCGTGCTGACCGCGCCCGGGGGCGACACGAGCGTTCCGGCCCCGCCGCCCGAACCCGACGCGGACGCCAAGCCGGACAAGCCGCCGGCCGAGGGCGCCCGGACCGCGGCCCCCGATCCCACCGCCCAGCTCGCGGCCGCGCTGCCGCAAAGCCCCTTCGGCATGCCCGCGACCTTCCGGGCCATGCTGTCGGGCCAGGGCAACAGCGCGGGCACCCAGTACAAGGGGGCGGTGTTCGGCGCGCTGAACCACGGCCGCGCGGCGGAGGTCGCCCAGCAGGCCGAGCAGCGCGGGCTCAAGGGTCAGGTGATCGTGCGCTTCGTGGTCAACGATGCGGGCGCCATCGACGCCCTGTCGATCCTGCGGTCCAGCGGCAACCCGGCGGTGGATCAGGCCGCGGAGGCCATGGTGCGCGGCGCGGCTCCCTTCCCGCCGCCGCCGCCCGGCAGCCCCCGGGTGTTCACCCCCGCGCTGGCGTTCGGAAGCTAGGCGGCGCGGCTTCGCGGGCGGCCGGGTCTACCGGCCCCGCCAAACGCGCGCGTGCAGCGGGTTGAAGCCCAGGCGATAGACCAGTTCGGCGGGTTTCCCCACGTTCCAGATCGCGAGGTCGCAGGAGCGGCCGACCTCGAGCGCGCCGACCTCGCCCTCCAGGCCCAGCGCGCGCGCCGCGACACGCGTGACACCGGCCAGCACCTCGTCCACCGTCAGGCGGAACAGGGTCGCGGCCATGTTGGCGGCGAGCAGGATCGAGGTCAGCGGCGAGGAGCCGGGGTTGCAATCGGTCGCGACCGCCAGGGGCACCCGGTGGGTGCGGAACAAGGCCACGGGCGGGGCCTGGGTTTCGCGCAGGGTGTAATAGGCACCGGGCAGCAGAACCGCGATGGTGCCGGCCGCGGCCATCGCGCGGACACCCGCCTCGCCGGTATATTCCAGGTGGTCGGCCGAGAGCGCGCCGAACCGGGCCGCCAGCGCCGCGCCGCCGCCATCCGTGAGCTGGTCGGCGTGCAGCTTGACGGGCAGGCGCAGCGTGCGGGCGGCCTCGAACAGACGTGCGCACTGGTCGGGCGTGAACGCGATGGTCTCGCAGAAGGCGTCGACCGCGTCGACCAGCCCCTCGCGGACCGCGGCGGGCAGCGTATCGCGGACCAGGGCGTCCACGTAGGCGTCCCCGTCACCGCCCGCCTCGGGCGGCAGCGCGTGGGCGCCCAGGAAGCTCGTCACGACCCGGACGGGCCGGCGCTCACCCAGGGTCCTGGCGGCCCGCAGCATCCGGAGTTCGGCCGCGTGGTCGAGCCCGTAGCCCGACTTGACCTCGACGGTGGTGACGCCCTCGGCGATCAGCGCGTCGAGCCGGGGCAGGGCGGCGGCGACCAGCTCCTCCTCGCTCGCGCCCCGCGTGGCCCGCACCGTGGACAGGATGCCCCCGCCCGCGGCCGCGACGGCCGCGTAGCTCGCACCCGCGAGCCGCTGCTCGAATTCGGCCGCGCGGTCGCCGCCGAACACGAGGTGGGTGTGGCAGTCGACGAGCCCCGGCGTGACGAGGCGCCCCTCGCAGTCGATCACGTCCCCGGCCGCGACGCCCTCCGCGGACCCGACGACGGCGATGCGGCCGTCCCGCGCGCCCACCGCGCCGGGCTCGACCGACACCGCGCCATCCGCCGCGACCCGCATCAGCCGGGCGTTGGTCCACAGACGGTCGACGGCGGTCTTGTCGGGCACGCGTTTGTTCCGCAAAGGTGGCCGGGGGTGCGGCCCTGTTTGTTCGGAAGGGCGGTCGATGCACAAGCTTTTTCTCGAGTCCGCCCTGCTGCCCGAGGGCTGGCGCGACCACGTGCTCCTCACCGTGGAGGACGGCCTGATCGCGAGCGTCGAGCCCGACGCGCGCGGCCGCGACCGGGGGGCCGAGCGGGTCGGCGGCATCGCGCTGCCGGGCCTCGCCAACCTGCACAGCCACACGTTCCAGCGCGGTTTCGCGGGCCTGACCGAGCGGCGCGGCGAGGCCGACGACCATTTCTGGACGTGGCGCGAGGCCATGTACCGCTTCCTCCGCGTGCTCACGCCTGACGACGTGGAGGCGGTCGCGGCCCAGGCCTTCGTCGAGATGCTGGAAGGCGGGTTCACGGCGGTGGCCGAGTTCCACTACCTCCACCACCGCCCGGACGGCGGCGCCTACGACGATCCGGCGGAACTGGCGGGGCGGATCGCGGCGGCGGCGGCCGAAACCGGCATCGGGCTCACGCTGCTGCCCGTGTTCTACGCCCACGGCGGGTTCGGCGACCGCCCGCCCGCCCCGGGGCAGGCGCGCTTCGTCAACGACCTCGACGGTTTCGCCCGCTTGGCGGACGCGTCGCGGGCGAAGCTCCGGGACCTGCCGCACGCGGGTTTCGGCATCGCGCCGCACTCGCTGCGCGCCGTCAACGCGGCGGAACTGAGGGCCCTGCTCGCCGCCCACCCCACCGGCCCGGTTCACATCCATGCCGCCGAACAGGTTCTGGAGGTGGAGGACTGCCTGGCCGCGACGGGCGCGCGGCCGGTCGAGTGGCTGCTCGACGCCGCGGGCGTGGACGACCGCTGGTGCCTGATCCACGCCACGCACATGACGGAAACCGAGACGCGCGGGCTGGCCCGCTCGGGCGCGGTCGCGGGGCTCTGCCCGGTGACGGAAAGCAACCTGGGCGACGGCATCTTTCCCGCCGTGACCTACCTCGACGCGGGCGGCCGCTTCGGCGTGGGCACCGATTCCAACGTGCTGATCTCCGCCGCGACCGAGTTGCGGACGCTGGACTACAGCCAGCGCCTGCGCGACCGCGCCCGCAACCGGCTCGGCGCGCCGGACCGGTCCACCGGCCGCCGTCTGTTCGAGGTGGCCTGCGCGGGCGGTGCCCAGGCGCTCGCGCGGCCGACGGGCGCGCTGGCGCCGGGCCACGTCGCCGACCTGACGGTGCTGGACTCGGGCGACCTCGCGCTGCACGGGCGGGTGGGGGACGAAGTGCTGGACGCCTGGATCTTCGCGGCCGCGCGCCCGCTCGTGGACGCGGTCTTCGTCGCGGGCCGCCGCGTGGTGTCGGGCGGCCGGCACGTCGCGCGCGAGCCGATCGAGGCGCGGTTCAGGGCCGTGGTCGACCGCCTGGCGGAGCGGGCCTGAGCCTCAGCGGCGCCGGAAGGTCAGGTAGACGGGGTCGCGTCCCTCGCGCCGGGCCTTGGCCTCGTAGCGGGTCGGCACCCAGTCGGGCCAGGGCTCGCGCCAGTCCCGCGCGGTCCGCGCGTCCCACGTGAAGGCGGGGTGGCGCCCGGCGTGGGCCAGCGTCCAGCCCGCGTAATCGTCGATGTCGGTCGCGAACCGGAACGTGGCGCCGGGTGCCATGACCCGGGCCAGCCGGTCGAGCCGGTCGTTCGACACGAAGCGCCGCTTGCGCTGCCGCCGCTTCGGCCAGGGGTCGGGGTAGAGCAGGTCGACGCGCGTGAGCGCCCCGTCGGGGAGCCGGTCGATGACCTCGCCCGCGTCGCCCGCGTGGACGCGCAGGTTCTGCCGCCACGCCGCCGCCATGTGGCCCATCAGGCTGGCCACGCCGTTGCGGAAGGGCTCGCAGCCGATGAAGCCCGTGCCGGGGTGCGCGCCGGCCTGGGCATGCAGGTGTTCCCCGCCCCCGAACCCCACCTCCAGCCGCAGCGCCTCGATCGGTTCGGGAAACAGCGCCGCCGGGTGTAGCGGACCCGACGGGGGGAGGGCGCAGCGGGGCAGGAAAGTGTCGAGCGCCGCGGTCGGGCTTTCCCGCAGGCGCCGCCCCTGCCGACGTCCGTGCAGCACCCCGGCGCGATGACGGCCGGGCGCAAGCGTCAGGCTTTTGCCGGCCGGCTCTGCGCCATCATCAAGATTCCTTTCGGGCGACACTAAGCATACTCGATAAGTGGTTCTCGGCTAACGCGTCAATACTAATTTAATATCTAAAAAAGTTGTAGGATTTCCACATGACAAATAAAAGCAAAGTAACGGCGATAGTTGAAATCACAGAAGATTTTGCACTTCCGGTTTTAAAGAGCTGTACTAGGAAGACCCCGATAACAACTCCAGCGCTTGAGCAGAACTCTGAGTTCTGAAGGAAAAGCACTCAACCTATCTCGTCGACTTAGTTGAAGTGCGCCGACAGCTTTTCGGCGATGTCGGTCTTCTCCCAGGAGAAGCCGCCGTCCGTATCCGGCGTGCGGCCGAAATGGCCGTAGGCCGACGTTCGCGCGTAGATGGGGCGGTTGAGCTTGAGGTGCTCGCGGATGCCGCGCGGCGACAGCCGCATCACGTCCATCAGCACGCCTTCCAGCTTGCCCGCGTCCACGCGGCCCGTGCCGTGCAGGTCGGCGTAGATCGACAGCGGCTCGGCCACGCCGATCGCGTAGGACAATTGCAGCGTGCAGCGGTCCGCGAGGCCCGCCTCGACGACGTTCTTGGCGAGGTAGCGCGCCGCGTAGGCCGCCGAGCGGTCCACCTTGGTCGGGTCCTTGCCCGAGAAGGCGCCGCCGCCGTGCGGGGCCGC